>MFIX01000056.1 GCA_001780825.1 Candidatus Glassbacteria bacterium RIFCSPLOWO2_12_FULL_58_11
CGCCTCAGCCTGGTCCGGTCGATCAAATACACCAATTTCGCTACCCGCCTGAAAGCCCTGGAGCTCGAGACCCTGCAGGATGTCGGCGTTTCCTTCTCTTCGAGTCTGGACCTCGACCAGCTTACCGGTGAGCTTCTTTTGCGGGCGGTCTCGGTGCTCAATGTCAACCGGGCGCTGGTGCTGCTGGTAAACCATACCAGCGGCGGCGATCCGTTATCCCCGTCGATGAGCGTGGCCGAATCTTTCAACATGGAGGGGGCGGAAAAAGCGCAATTGCAGAATTTTGGCGGCTGCGAGCAGATCCTGGCCAACCTGGCTGTCCGTGCCCCCACGCTGATCAACGACCCCGCGCTGGCCGGGCGGATTTTCGGCTGCCGGAGGCTGATCGTCGTGCCGATCCAGTTCAAAGAGGAGCTGCTGGGCGCGGTCATGATCGCCGACAAGGAGGGGCGGCACCAGAGCGATCTCAATTTCAGCGAGGAGGACCTTCATCTGCTCACCGCGATGGCCAACCAGGCCGGGGCGGCGATTTCCAATGCCCGGCTCTACCGCAGCGTGCTGCAGATCAAGAACTACAACGAGAACATCTTAACCAGTATCGCCAGCGGGGTGATTACCACCGACCGGGAGGGCCGGATCGTGAGTTTCAACGACTCGGCGGCGCGGATTTTCTCTCTTCCGGCCTCCCAGGCTTCGGGCATGCGCCTCTCCGGCCTGTTCGAGGCCGCCGGCCTGGCCAACCTGACCAGCCGGCTGGAGGAAACCCTGAAAAAGCGGGAAGCTTATCAGGAGACCAATATCCAGGCAAGATCGGCGGACGGGTCGAAACTGGTGGTCAATATCAGCGCCACGCCGCTGGATACCGAGGAGGAAAGCGGCTTCTCCGGGGGTCTGGTAATCTCGATCGAGAATATTTCCGAGGGCGCCCGGGTAAAGGATACGCTCAAGCGCTATGTCAGCGGCAATATCGTGGACCTGGTGCTCGAAAAGGGACACGAGCTGGTCCTCGGCGGCAGTCTGTGCGAGGTCACTGTGCTGTTTGCGGACATCCGGGGTTTTACGTCCATGAGCGAGGAGCACACGCCCCAGGAGGTGGTGGAACTGCTGAATCAATACTTTGACTTGATAATTGATGTAGTCTTTCGCTACAATGGTACTGTGGATAAAATTGTCGGGGATGAGATCATGGTGCTCTTCGGGGCGCCGTTCGCCTTTCCGGACGACACCCTGCGCGCCGTAGGCTGCGCCATGGATATGCTGCGGACCCTGGATGAGTTCAATGATCGCAGGCGGAGCGCTGGCGAATTTCCCCTGCGGGTCGGGGTCGGGTTGAACCGCGGCCCGGTGATATCCGGCAATATCGGCTCGATCAAGCACATGGATTATACGGTGATCGGCGATACGGTCAATACCGCCAGCCGGCTGGTGGACCAGGCGCATGAGGGCCAGATACTGATTACCCGCTCCGTGCGGGATGAGCTCAGCTCGAGCTTCGAGTCCCGTCAGATCGAAAGCCTGCGGGTGAAAGGGAAAAAGGACCCGCTGGAAGTCTATGAGGTGACCGGCAGGAAGGATTAGAGTTTTGGACTATGTTAGAGAGCCTGACTTTTGACAGAATCGATTCGATGATCGTGCCGATGGAGCCGGACCAGGAGCTCCAGGTCGTGGAGCGGGCGGAAAACCTGGCCCTGGAGCTGGGCTTCGGCCGGGATCAGATCGATGAAATAAAGCTGGCCCTGATCGAGGCGGTGATCAACGCCATCGAACACGGCAGAAGCGTGGAGCGCATGGTGCACATCTCTTTCGCGCTTAGAAAAAAACCCCTCTGCATGGCAATCGCTATCGGCGATTTGGGCGCGGGTTTCGATCCGGCCGCGGTCCAGAACCCCGACATCCGGGAAAAGATCGGGAAGAAGGTGCGTAAAAGAGGCTGGGGACTAAAAATCATGCGCAGCCTGATGGATGAGGTGAATATCGAAACCTCCGAGAAGGGCACCCGGATCACTCTGGTCAAGCGCGGATAGACCCGTACCGATTGTAAAGAACGAAGGAGAGCGATTTCAGTCTTGGTCACAAGAGCTTTGACAATACACCGAAGCGGCTCTAGATTGAAACATGCAATTCAAGACTCTTAAGTATCAGCCGCTTGCCTAGCCTTTTCACCCTGAGCATCGACAACCGATGCTAAATTTGCCTTACGGAGAGTGGCCATGGCGGATACATTTCAAGTGACGGTCCGGAAGGAACCAAATTATGCGGTTCTTTATACGGATGGATATATCAACAATACCGGCGGCGAAAAGATCGCGCAGGAGTGCTATAAGATGCTCGATGAGGGCATCAAGAATTTTATCCTGAACCTGGCGAAATCGCCCATTGTCAACAGCGTGGGGATCGCCGTGCTGATCGAGCTGATCGAAAGAGTCCGGGAGGATGGCGAGAAAGTAATTTTTTGCAATTGCACTCCGGTTATCTCGAAGACTTTTAAAATCATGGGACTGACGCAGTATGCCGAACTATATAACGATGAAAAGGAAGCGGTGGCCCATATTCATTCCTAGGCCGCGCTCCTGCCGTATCTCCGGCCGGTCCGTACTGCTGATCGCTTTAATGTACCTGCTGGGCGGGCCGGTCTCGCAGGCCCGTGCCGTCTTTAATCCGGAGCAGCTGAACAAGAAGAGGTACATTAACATCATTTTTATCCTCGATTGTTCGGCCAGCATGAACAAGATTATCGGCCCGGTTCGGAAAATCGATATCGCCAAAAAAACCGTGGAGTCGATCGTTAAAAACCTGGCTGTGGAAGCCCATGAGTCCGGAGCGATGAAATCCGGTCTGCGGGTGTTCGGCTCCAAATTCTACAAATGGAAGCAGAATTGCGATGACACCAGCCTGGAAGTGCCCCTCGACAATATCGAGACTACCATGGACCCGATCCTGGTCAAGGTCCTGAATGTCACCGCCAAGGGCCAGAGCTCGCTGTCGCTGACTATCGACGCCCTCAAGGGCGATTTCCCGGAGGATGACGATCAGAGCAATTTCATCGTCGTAGTGTCAGACGGCGATGAATCCTGCGGAGGAAGCCCCTGCGGCGCGGTCAAACAGCTCGCCGGCACCAGTAAAGGCATCTCGGTCAATACGCTGGGCGTACAGACCGATCAGACCGGGTACGATAACCTCAACTGCATGGCCGAGGCCGGAAACGGGCTGTATTTCGACAGCAAGGATGTCGACAAATTCATTCTCTTCCTGAAAGACTGCAACAAGAAGATCGGCGAGAACCGCAAGCAGATGGCCCTGCAAGCCGCCTCGGACACCGTGGTGATCGCCAAGCGCAATGTCACCGCGAACATGACCGAATACACGATCCCGAGTCCCAGTCCGCTTTACCCGGACCGCGATGAGAGGTTTCCAGCGATTGACACGCTTCAACCAACGGATAAGCTTTATATGATCTCGACCAGGGGCTTGTGGGTCGAAGTTTTCGCGCCGGAAAAGCAGCTCAAGGGCTGGATCGTGGCCAAGACCGGCGGGTCTCAGTATTCGGTGACAGTAACCGATGACAAGACGCCGCTGTATGCCGAAAAGAGCCCTTCCAGTAATGTAGTGGCTTATCTGGATGCCGGCGCCCAGCTTACGGTGTTGAAAAAAGACGGAGCCTGGTACAATGTATTCAACCAGAAGCTGAATGTCCGCGGCTGGGTCGTCGCCTTTAACGTGGTCGAGAACTGAGACCGCTCTTTACCGCAGTTCCGTTCAGGGCGGAGCGTAGCGAGCCTCAGTACAATGCGTGAGAGCAGAATATGCCGGGTGTACTGAAAACATTCAACCGGGGCGAAGTGATAATCGCCGAGGGGACTGTCGGCAAGTCGGTGTATATCGTGCGCTCGGGCAAGGTCGAGGTCTTCAAGAACAGCCCGGGCGGTCCGGTGCAGCTTGCCACCCTGGGGGTCAACGAGGTCTTCGGCGAAATGAGCCTGATCGATGACCGGTTCAGCCGGCGGACCGCCTCAGTCCGGGCCATCGAGGACAGCGAGATTATCATCCTAGACCGCAAAGGCTTCGACCACTACATTCAGAACGCCTCGCCAGGCATTTTCAACATTGTCAAAAGGATGGCCAAGCGCCTGCGCGAAACCAACGATATCATTTCCCGCGCCGGCGGCGATTTGAACAACCTGCCCAAAGCGCTTAAAATGGGCCAGGAGGGCGAGGGCAAGCTGACCTTTGACCAGATGTCGGAGTCTGTCGAAGCCGCGGTGGACCTCAATCTGCTGCCGAAAAAATTCAAAAAAGACCAGGTGCTGATCAAAGAAAACTCCGATGCGATGAGCCTGTTCCTGCTAAAGGAAGGATCGGTCCAGGTTTACAAGGGCACGGTGGACGGCGAAGTGGAAATAGATTCGCTCTGCGCCAATGAGGTTTTCGGCGAGATCAGCATGTTCGATGAGGGCAAGCGCTTTTTTACGGTCAAGGCCCTCGAAGATGGGGAGGCGGTGGTTTTCAGCAAGAAACAGATGGATGAAATGCTCCGCAAGTCGCCGCTCGAATTGTTTTTGATCCTCGAATGTATGACTCAGAAGCTGAAAAGAAGCACCCTGCGATTCCTGGAGGAATATGCGAAAGGCGGAAAGCTGAAAGCGGAGAATACGGCATTATCCGAACAGTTGAATGCGGCCCGGCAGGAGCTTCAAGGCCTCAAGGATCAGCTCGCCCGGCAAGCCGAACAAATCCGGAAACTTACGCCCGCCCCGCCCGCCTCTAAGTAATGTGAAATTTATACCCTGCAATAATTCTTCGTCACGCGGCGCCAGGCTGCCGCCTCCCACCCTATTGAGTTTGTTCCCGAGATAATTTATACTCTATTCCTTCCGGCGAATTCAAAAGTACTTCCGGCGAATTTTCCCTTTTCCCCATAGCGGAGGTCAATGCAAAAGCCACTGGTGAAACCTCAGCGGCTGCGGCCCGGCGACACTATCGGGCTGGTGACCCCGGCCAGCCCGCTGCTCTCTTTCCGCGATATCCAGCGCGCCGGCAAGGTCCTGCGGGAGCTGGGATTCAATGTCAAACCGGGTCAGTACATCCGCAGCCGGACCGGCTTTCTGGCCGGCACGGATGAACAGCGCGCGGCGGACATTAACGCCATGCTCGCTGATCCCTCGGTCAAGGGCATTTTCGCTCTCCGGGGCGGCTATGGCAGCGCCCGTGTGCTGGAGCGCCTCGACTGGAAGCTGATCGGGGCCAACCCCAAGGTGCTGCTCGGACACAGCGACCTGACCGCTCTGCTCTGCGCCGTGCACCTGCGCACCGGCATGGTGACATTCTGGGGCCCCACAGCCGGCTATGACCTCGGCCGCTCACCCTCGCCGTTCAAGATAAAGTGGCTTAAAGCAGTGCTCTGCCGGACTTCTCCCAGCCTTAAACTTCCGGGAACCTCCCCCGGCAACCGGAAGCAATTAGGCGTTATGGCTCGCCACGGAGCGGCGGAGGGGCCCTTGGCCGGCGGGAATCTGAGCCTCCTGACCAGCCTGCTGGGCACGCCTTTCGAGATCGAGACCCGGGGCCGGATTCTTTTTATCGAGGATGTGGATGAGGAACCTTACCGGATGGACCGCATGCTGACCCAGTTATCCCTGGCCGGCAAGCTGCGCCAGGCGGCCGGGATCGCGGTCGGCCGGTGCCTCAACTGCGAGTCGAGCGGAAGGATGAAAAGGACATTCAATCTGCGGCAGGTGCTGGAGGACAGGCTGGGGAGCCTGGGTATCCCCGTGGTTTACGGGTTTCCGTTCGGCCACGAGAGCGATAAAATCACTCTGCCGCTCGGGGTGCGCGCCCGTCTGGACTCCGAACGGCCCTCCCTGACCCTGCTGGAGCCGGGAGTCTGGTAACCGACTTGGAGACAGGGAGCCTTGAATCTTGAACCCGAATTCCCTAGTTAATGATTGAAAGTTGGAATATGACAGCGACAGGTTAAAGCAAGGAGGTGTTTAATACCGGAAAATAGCTTATAAAAGTATTACATAGAATCTATCATACCCTTGATTGACGAGGGTACCCACAAGGAGACAGAACATGAGCAAGTCATTGGCATTTCTCTACGGTGTCATTTGCTATGCGGTGTTTTTCTTCTCCTTCCTCTATGCGATTGGATTCGTCGGCAACCTGATCGTGCCGAGGTCAATCGATTCAGGACCCGAGACAAGTGTGGTTCAGAGTACCATTATTAATCTGGTTCTGCTGGGTCTTTTTGCCATTCAGCACACCATAATGGCCCGGCCGGTATTCAAGCGATGGTGGACGAAGATTGTCCCGGTGCCAGTCGAGCGCAGCACGTTCGTCCTGGCCGCCAGCCTCCTCCTGATCCTGCTCTATTGGCAGTGGCGTCCCATTACGACTGTGATATGGAGCGTGGAGCACCCAGCCGGCAAGGCGCTTGTAAATGGTCTTTTCTGGCTGGGCTGGCTTACCGTCCTTTTATCCACGTTCATGATAAATCACTTCGATCTTTTCGGACTGCGGCAAGTCTACTTGCACCTCCGCAACCAGGAATTTCACCATGTGAAATTCACAACGGCCTACCTTTACCGTTATGTCCGTCATCCGATTATGCTCGGCTTTATAATAGCTTTCTGGGCTACACCCCATATGACATCAGGCCATCTTTTATTTGCAATTGCCACAACAGCTTACATCCTGGTAGGAATCCAATTCGAGGAGCATGACCTGCACAATTTCCTGGGGAAAGACTATGAAGACTACCGACGCCGTGTACCTATGCTCATCCCCTTTCTGCGGAAAAGATACACACCGGGGAACAATACCTAGGCCGCGAGTTGATACATAGCCTTACAACTCTTCCATAGCCAGTATATAGGAAAGAGCGCTGGAGTAAGGAAAAACCATAAGCGTTGCCGGACTTGACTGTTCAAAGCGGCATGATTTCAGGCTGCTACACGTTTCTGCTCAAATATACGCGCCCAGCTTGACCACCACCTGATCGTAGGAGCAGGGCTTGAGCAGATAATCCTCGGCGCCGATTCGGCTGACCTCTTTGAGCAGCACGCTCGAATTCAGGTCGCTCATCACGATCACGGGCACTTCCCGGGTCTTCTCATCCTCCTTGAGCGCTTTGAGCGCCTCCACTCCGTTCATCACCGGCATCCTCAAGTCCAGCAGCACGATATCCGGCAATTGTTTGCCCGCCGAGGAAAGGGCAAGCTTTCCATTGAACGCCGCGGTTGCCCGGTACCCGTCATTTTTCAGCTTCCGGCAGAGGTCCTGGCAGAACTTGATATCGTCATCCACCACCAATACCTGCAGCCCCTCCTCGCGCCTGGAGATTTTCCGCATCGCCCGCTGCAGATTATCCACGACCAGCGGTTCCTTGTCGCTCTTGACCGCCTCGAGCAGGGCTTTCAGGTTCGGCTGAGAGTGCCCGATCTCCCCGATCACCCACACGCCGCTGGCTCTCATCTTGGAATCCTGGCTGACCAGCATTTCAGTGAGCGAATCGACAATTTCAGAATGCCCGAACTTCCATACTGCTTTGAGCGCATTGGCCCGGGCCCGGTTATCTTTGTCGAATTTGAACTTGACCAGGATACCCAGCACGTTGCGGTTGCCCACCGCCTCGAGCGACTCGATCACATTGGCCCGCACCCGGCCGTCCGGGTCGTTGAGCATTTTCATCAGCAGGCTGCTCTCGTTCTGCTTGAGCATATCGGCGATCAGCTTGACCGCAGTCGCCCGGACCTTATCGTCCTCATCGACGATTATCTCGGAGAGCGTCCGCGCCGTGAAGTCCTTGTCCTCCCGGATAAGAATATCGAGTATCTTGTGCGTCGTTTTCGGGCTGGACAGCTCCATGTCCTTCAGGTAGGTGTATTTTTTATCCAGGCCGACCACGAAATCGATCAGCTTCTGTTTCTGCTGGATTTCCAGAATCGGATGCTCCTCGTTCTCTTTCAGCAGGCGCAGCACGATCTTAATCACCGCGTTGCGGGCCATGTTCCGCAGAAACTCGCTCGAATACTGGGAAAGCGGCAGGATATATTTGAGAGTGTCCAGGCCGCCCGTGTAGGCGAGTTCTTTCAGCGGCTTGATCTTGGAGGCGTCAGGCAGCTTTTTCAGTTCCATGGCCAGCAATTCAGCCCTTTTATCCGGATCTTTTTCAAGATCGGGGTCCGTATTTTCCGGTTCCTCTTTCTCACTGGTCTCCTCTGCCTGTCCATTATCCGGCTCTTTGACGCCCTCCTCCTCAGGCACCACCGCAGCCACATCGGCCGGAGACTCGCCTCGATTACTCTCCTGCAACTGCGCTATTTCCTGTTTAATCGTTTCGACAATCTGCTTGGCGCGCTGTTCGAGGGCGACTCTCTTGAAGGCTGAGACCTCGATAAAAAAGTACAGGCATTGGGTCAGGCGTTTTATATTCTCGTTGTAAACCCGAATTACGTTGTTCTGATAGTCAATACTGTTCTTTTTGCGATAAGCCTCGAGCTTATCCGCGGCCCTGGAGATCTGGTCCTCGAGCTGGCCGACATTGCTCAGGCGAAGAATGAGCAGGTTCAACTGCCCCTCGTCCAGGATATTCTCCTTCGTTTCCTCTTCCGGGTGGCTGTTCTTGTAATCTTCCAGCAGCTTACTGTATTTCTCGAACAACTCCTTCTGGGTTTCCTGCTCCCGGGTCAGACGGCCCGTCGGATCCTTGACATCGAGCAAGCCGATCAGCGATTCGACAGTGGAGAAATCCAGCTCCTGGAGCCATTGCTTACGGTTAGCCTTGGCCGCCTTGGCGCCGGCGTTCATGAAAATGATTCGTTTATAGACCAAAGCTTCAAGGGTCACCTGCAATTCCAGCTCATAGTAAATTTTGAATTTTTCCAGCATCCCCTTGATGACATTCTCCGAGCCATCGGCGAGATAAACCTCATCCAGGACCCGGCGGACCTCATCCAGCGGGTTGTGGCCCTCGCTGATCTCGACCAGCTTCCGCGCCAGGGCTTTCAGCATGCGGCAGATCACAACCTGGCGCTTCAGGTTCTTTACCGGCTCGCCGCTGTTGATCTCATCCTCGAGCTGCTGGCTGAGCGATACCTTTTTCGCCTGGTCAATACTGCTGCGCTCGATATTCAGGGTGTTGAAGAGGTCCAGGTAGAAGAAAAATTTAAGCAGCGTATCCTCTTCCGAGACAAAGCCTTTGAAACGCTGCTTGATCAGGTCCAGCTTCTGGCCCTCAACCCGGTGATCCTGATAGGTATAGCGCAGAAACATCAGGATAAAATAGTGGTCGAAGGTGTTGATATCTCCGGCAAAGAGCTTCTCCAGGGCGTTCAGCTCGGCTTCGAAGAACTCCGCCTCCACGGCCGGACGGTCTTCTTTACCGGCCGCCCCGGAGAGCTTGTCGCTGAACAGGCTTTCCAGAATGGCGAATGCGCCGATCAAGGTTTCGCCTAGACTGGTTTTCTCCAGTCGTATATTTATCCGGGGATTGAGAAACACCTGTTTGAAACGGGTGTCTTTCTGAAGCTTGTCGAACCTGCCATTGAAAATCAGCCGGATATCCTCGCTCAGCTTGGGAAGACCCTCCTGCGGCCCCATTTCCCTGAGCGAATTGATTTTATTTTCCAGAAATTCACGGGCCTCGAGGCCCGGATTTACCCTCAGTCCGAATTCCATGCAAGATCCAAAGGTCAAAGGAAAAGTAAATTCGTTATTTTGAAAATAATCTATTATGCCGCCGATATCAATTATTAATAAGGTCTGAGGCAAGAACGGCGGTTACAAAACATTGACAGCCCGAGCTTATTGTTTTAGAATGAGACGTTTCTGATTTATTCGTCATTCTTTGTCGAAGAAACATTCCGGAAGCAGGTATTCGGCCGTGATCGATTCAGAAAGACAAATTAAAGCCTGGGTCTGGCGTAGGGAACATACCCTCCGGCGCGAGGTTCACTTTCACGCCCGGGAAATACTACGCCCGCTATCCTGAGCAGGTTCAATTCGTTTTTCGCGAGCCGCGGGCGCCCATTGGTCACCGCGGCTTTTTAGTTTATGGATGATTTTTCAGCCGCTTCTATCGGGTCACCTGCCGGGTGAAAGCGCTCCCCGGCAATGCGGAGACTTAAAGAATGCCGACAATCGTACCGTCGAAAGAAGAGTTCCTGGCCCGGGCCGGAAAAGGCAAAATAGTTTCGCTGGCCACCGAGCTCTATACTGATACCGAAACGCCGATCAGCGTGTTCAAAAAAGTTTGCGAGCCGAGCGAGTATGCCTTCCTGCTGGAAAGTGTCGAGATGGAGGAAAAGATCGGCCGCTATTCTTTTCTGGGCCTGGCTCCCCGGATGGTCATTCAGGCCCGGGGCGCCGAAATCGAGGTCACCAGCGCCGGCACGACCCGGCGCGTAGAGGGGGACCCGATCGAGTACCTGAAGAGCTGGATCGCGCGGCACCGGCCCGAACATATCGAGGGGCTGCCGCGCTTCCAGAGCGGTATCGTCGGATATTTCTCCTATGATACGATCCGCTATTTCGAGAACATCCCGCAGACTAAACCCGATCCCCTGCATCTGCCGGATTGTTACTTGATGGCGGCCGACCGCCTGATAGTCTTCGACCATGTCAAGCATACGCTCACCGTGATTGTCAGCTCGTTTATCGAGGATGGCGACATACCGGAAGAGCGCTATGATGAGGCCTGCGCGTACATCCATCGGATAGTCAAGCGGATCAATGAGATCGTGCTGGTGCCGCAGAATATCGGTCCGCCGGCGCGGGATGTCAGCCCAGTGACCGCCTCCAATACGACCCGGGAGGAGTTCGAATCCATGGTGCGCAAGGCCAAGGATTACATTCACAAGGGAGACATTTTCCAGGTGGTCCTGAGCCAGCGGTTGTCCACCACGCTGAGCGGCGACCCGTTCGACCTTTACCGAGCCCTGCGCCGGGTGAACCCTTCGCCCTACATGTTCTATCTCAAGTTTGGCGAGTTGAAAGTGGCCGGGTCGAGCCCCGAGGTGCTGGTGCGCGTCGAGAACGGCGTGGTCACGACCCGTCCTCTGGCCGGTACGCGGCCCCGCGGCGCGGATGCTGCGGAGGACCGGCGGCTCGAGGCCGAGCTCCTCGCCGACCCGAAAGAGCGCGCCGAGCACGTGATGCTGGTTGATCTGGGCCGCAACGACCTGGGGAGGATTTGCGATTACGGTACGGTGCGGGTCACCGAGCAGATGTCGGTCGAGCGCTATTCGCATGTCATGCATATTGTCAGCAATGTCGAGGGCCGGATGCGCGCCGAAGTCTCGGCCCTGGATGTGCTGGGGGCCTGTTTCCCGGCCGGAACGGTGAGCGGCGCCCCGAAAGTGCGGGCGATGGAGATAATCGACGAGCTGGAAAAGGAAACCCGGGGGATCTACGCCGGGGCAGTGGGCTATATCGATTTCAGCGGCAATCTCGACACCTGTATCGCCATCCGGACCATAGTCATTAAAGGCAACAAAGCCTACATCCAGGCCGGGGCCGGGATAGTCGCCGATTCCGATCCTGCCCGCGAGTACCAGGAAACCCTGAACAAGGCGAAAGCGCTGCTTAAGGCGGTCGCGCAATCCGGAGAATTCCTATGATTCTGGTCATTGACAACTATGATTCTTTTACCTATAATCTCGTCCAGTATTTAGGGGAGTTAGGCGCGGAACTGACGGTATTTCGCAACGATAAGATCACGGTTGCGGAAATCGGCCGGCTGGCCCCGGCTGGCGTTATCATCTCGCCCGGTCCGGGTACTCCGGATGATGCCGGGATATCGCTCGAATTGATCAAAAATCTGGGAAGCCGCCTGCCGGTCCTCGGGGTCTGCCTGGGACACCAGTGTATCGGCCAGATTTATGGCGGCCGGGTGGTCGGCGCGCCGAGCCTGATGCACGGCAAAACCAGCCGGATCATCCATGATGGGTCCTCCCTTTACCGGGGAGTACCCTCGCCTTTCGAGGCCACGCGCTACCATTCCCTGGTCGTGGAAAGCTCCTCGGTGCCGGATTGCCTGAGTGTGACCGCGCGCACCGAGGATGGAGTGATCATGGGCCTTCGCCATCTGGAGCACCCGGTCGAGGGCGTGCAGTTCCACCCGGAGTCGATCCTGACCTTCGAGGGCAAGAAGATCCTGGCTAATTTCCTCGAGCGGTTGAAAAGCTGAAATCATGGATTATTCGAGCCTGAAAAGGCGAACCGGGCCCTCCGGCGCCCCCTGGGTCTGCGTATTCGGTACTTCCGACCCGGCGGATAAAAAGAGCGTGGACCAGGCTGGGGAACTCGGCTACAGGCTTGCCGAGGCGGGTTGCGTGGTGGTGACCGGGGGCTACGGGGCAGCGATGGAGGGGGCCAACCGGGGCGCCAGGGAAGCCGGCGGTTTCACGGTGGGAGTGACCTGCTCGATCTTCTCCCGGCCGCCGAACGGTTACCTGAATGAAAATATTGTCACCGCCAGCCTGCTCGAAAGGCTGGAAACGCTGCTGCGCCTGGGCGATGCTTATGTGGCCGGCAAGGGCGGAACCGGCACCCTGGCCGAGATTGCTCTGGCCTGGGAGTATATAAATAAGCGGATTGTCTCCCGGCGGCCATTGGTGCTGCTCGGCGATTTCTGGGCTGCGCTGCCCGGGATAATCAAAGATGAGAAAGCGGCGCCCGGAGTGAGTATCGGCCGGGCGGCGGAGTCTATTTTATCCGCACAGGATGTACCGGAGGCGGTCAGGCTGGTACGGGATAATGTCCGGGCTGAGTCCTGAGAAAGAATAAAGGCCGGCGGGCCTGTTTCGAATTTGCAGGGGGCGACCGGCCGGTCGCCCCTGCATTCCAGTTTCCCCTCAGGCTTAGTTTCTGAGGCATTACTATCGGTTAATTTGTAAGCTTTGAATATTTGGAGCGAGGCGATGATAGTCGAGGCGATCCGCGAGCTGGTGGAAGGCCGGAACCTGACTGAGGAGGCGGCCGGGGGGGCGATGACCGAGATCATGGAGGGCCGGGCTCTGCCCTCGCAGATCGGCGCCTTTTTAACCGCCCTGCGGCTTAAAGGTGAGACGGTCGAGGAGATTTCCGCTTTCGTGCGCGTCATGCGCGCCAAAGTCACTCCAATCAAGTCCCAGGTTCACGCCGAGGTGCTCGACACCTGCGGCACCGGCGGGGATGGCTCCGGGAGCTTCAATATCTCCACCGCCGCGGCTTTCGTGGCCGCGGGCGAGGGCGTGCCGGTAGCCAAGCACGGCAACCGCTCGGTTTCCAGCAATTGCGGCAGCGCGGATGTGCTGAAAGAATTGGGTGTAAATATCGAGGCTACGCCGGAAGTGGTGCGGCGCTGCCTGGATGAGGCGGGTATCTGCTTTATCTTCGCCCCCCTGTTCCACCCGGCAATGAAACATGCAATCGGTCCGCGCAGGGAAATCGGCATCCGCACGGTGTTCAACATCCTGGGCCCCTTGACCAACCCCGCCGGGGCCCGTCACCAGCTCCTCGGCGTCTATTCGCCGGAGCTGACCGGGACCCTGGCCGGAGTGCTGGCCCGGCTGGGAAGCCGGAAAGCCTATGTGGTGCACGGACACGGGGGACTGGATGAAATCTCACTCAGCGGCTCCACCCGGGTCACCGAGCTGAAAGGCGATAAAATCCGGGACCTGGTTATCCGGCCCGAGGATTTTTCCCTCGAGGTCAGGCCTGAGGAGGCGATAAAAGGTGGAGATGCAGCGGCTAACGCCCGGATATTGAAAGAGGTGCTGGAGGGCCGGCCGGGAGCCTACCGGGATTCGGTGCTGCTCAATGCCGGGGCGGCAATCAGCGCTTTCCGGACGGACGTGTCTATCGTCGAGGGAGTGGAGCGCGCCGCCGGAGCCATCGATAGCGGCAGGGCATTGCAGAAGCTCGAAGCTTTGATCGAGCTGAGCCGCAGCCAGGCTTGAGAGACAGGACCGGCGATGAGCTTTCTCGGAAAAATAATCGAGCGCAAAAGGGAGGAAATCGGGGAAAGCTCCCGCAGGCTGCCGCTGGAAGAAATACGCGAGCGCCTGAAAGACGCGCCGTCTGTCAGGACAGGCAGCTTCAGGCAGGCGCTGACTGTCGGCGAAAAAGTGGCCCTGATCGGCGAGATAAAAAAAGCCAGTCCCTCAAAGGGATTGATCCGGCCGGATTTTGACCCGGCGGCCCTGGCATCCGCCTATGCCCGCGGCGGCGCCTCGGCGCTCAGCGTGCTGACCGATTACGAATCTTTCCAAGGCCGGAATGAATACCTGGCCCTGGCCCGTCAGGCTTCCGGCCTGCCGGTATTGCGCAAGGATTTTATCATCGACCGCTGGCAGCTCTACGAAAGCCGGCTGCTCGGCGCGGACTGCGTGCTGCTGATTGTCGCCGCTCTCGAAGCCCCGGCGCTGATCGACTTGTCCGCCCTGGCCGGAGAGCTCGGCCTGGAGGTCCTGGTAGAGGTGCACGATGAAAAAGAGCTCGAGCGGGCGCTCACCTGCCGGCCGGACATGATCGGCGTGAACAACCGCGACCTTGACACTTTCGAGGTTTCTCTGGAGGTGTCTCGAAAGCTGGCTCCGCTTTTCCCTGAGGAGACTATCCGAGTCTCGGAAAGCGGAATTACAGACGGCAATGACCTCCGGGAGCTGAGTGCTCTGGGCTACCATGCGGTACTGGTGGGCGAACACCTGATGCGCCAGCCCGACCTGGAGCAGGCGGTCAGGACTCTGCTTCAGGGAGCCTGAATGAGCGTGCGGATAAAAATCTGCGGGATAACCCGTTCGGAGGACGCCCTGGCCGCCGCAGAGCTGGGCGCGGATGCCCTGGGTTTTGTATTCTACCCGCGCAGCCCGCGCTATCTCGCGCCGGAGGCCGCGGCGAATATTATCGCCGGACTGCCCTCGTTCGTGACCACCGTGGGTGTTTTCGCCGATTCTCCGCTGGAGGAGGTCCGCCGGGTAGCTGGATTGGCCGGTCTGGACCGGGTGCAGCTTTCCGGCAGTGAGAGCCCGGAATACTGCCGCTCCCTGGGTCTGCGCTGGATCAAGGCTTTCCGACTGGCCGGCCGGGATGATCTAAATAAAATCCCCGCCTATGGCGAATGCCCGGATATCCTGCTCGACAGTTATGTCAAGGGAGTAGCGGGAGGCAGCGGAGCAAAATTCGACTGGAGCTGGGCCGCGGAGGCTGGAAAGTACGGCCGGGTGATCCTGGCCGGGGGACTCGATCCGGATAATGTAGCCCTGGCGATACGGACCGCAGGGCCTTTCGGCGTGGATGTCTCCAGCGGAGTGGAAAGCGCTCCGGGGATCAAGAACCCCGAACGGATGGCGAGGTTCATCCGGGCAGCGCATGGAGCCGGCCGGGAGCTTTGAGGCACGGGAAAAATTATAGATTCGACAATTGTCTCTGTGATTGTTGTAATTTTTTTGAGTCTCACATAGGGGCACGGCGCACCGTACCCCTACACGCCTCGCGAAAAGGGTGAAAGTTTTCGCTCTTTGACTCACTGTAATTTAATGGAAATACTTCGGAAAAACGACAGAAGGCCAGCAAATGAAAATAAAACTCGGACTTCCCAAAGGCAGCCTTCAGGATGCCACGCTCGAGCTTTTCCGCAAGGCGGGCTACGATTTCTCTGTCTCCGAGCGCAGCTATTTCCCCTCGATCGATGACCCCGAGCTTGAGGCAATGCTGATCCGGGCCCAGGAAATGGCGCGCTACGTCCAGGATGGCGTGTTCGATGCCGGGCTGACCGGCCACGACTGGGTGATCGAGAACGGCGCGGATGTGGTCGAGGTGGCCGACCTGATCTATGCGAAAAGGAGCATGCGGCCGGTGCGCTGGGTGCTGGCCGTGCCGGAGAACTCGAACTTCAAGACAGTCAAGGACCTGCAGGGCAAGCGTATCGCCACCGAGGTGGTAAATATCGCCCGCCGCTACCTCGAATCGCACGGGGTAAGCGCCGAGATCGAGTTCTCCTGGGGGGCCACCGAGGCCAAGGTGCCGGAGCTGGCCGATGCGATAATCGAGGTCACCGAGACCGGCTCCAGCCTGCGCGCCAACAACTTGCGCATCCTGGAAACCGTGCTCGAATCCACTACCCGGCTGATCGCCAACAAGAAAAGCTGGGCCGACCCGGCCAAACGGGAAAAAATCGAGAATATCGCCATGATGCTCAAAGGGGCGATAGCCGCCGAGGGCCGCGTGGGGATCAAGCTCAATGTCCCCCGCCAGAAGATCGCTGAAATTGTATCTATCCTGCCGGCGATGAAAAATCCCACGATCAGCGGCCTGAACGACCCGGAATGGGTCGCGATGGAGGTGATCCTGGAGGAGAATACCGTGCGCCGGATCGTGCCGGAGCTTAAGAAACACGGCGGAAGAGACATTATCGAATACCCGCTGAACAAGGTCATACCCTGAAAAAGCGTCTTAAATTATGAAACAATTGATAAAAATAATCGAGAAAGACCCGGAAGGTTTCCTGGATGAGCTAGCCCATCGTAAGGCGGATGACCTGGACCGGGTGCTGCCCGCAGTGGCTGAAATCATTCAGCAGGTGCGCAATTCCGGCGACAAGGCCCTTGTGGAGTTGACCCGGCGTTTCGACGGAGTGGAATTAAGCCCGGAAAAGTTCAGGGTCAGCGCGAAAGAGATCGAGCGGGCTGCGGCCAGGATCGAACCGGAGCTTGCCCGCGCGCTGGAAGCCGCCTATGGCCGGATCTGCGATTACCACCGGAAACAGCTCGAAAACTCCTGGTTCACCAGCGGCCCGGACGGCGAAATTCTGGGCCAGCGAATCCTGCCGGTCGAGTCGGCGGCGCTCTATGCGCCCGGCGGCAAAGCCGCCTACCCGAGCAGCGTGCTGATGGGTATCGGAGCGGCGCGCAGCGCGGGCGTGCAGCGGGTGGCGCTGTTTTCCCCACCGGACCGCGAGGCCGGGATAAATCCAGCGGTGCTGGCCGCGGCCCGGATCGCCGGGGTGGAGGAAATCTACCGTCTGGGCGGCGCACAGGCCATTGCCGCAGCCGCCTATGGAACGGAAACTATCGAGCCCGTACAGGTAATCGCCGGACCGGGAAATATTTATGTCACCGCGGCCAAAAAGCTGGTTTTCGGCACGGTAAATATCGACATGCTGGCCGGACCGAGCGAGATTGTCGTGCTGGCTGATGACACCGCCGAACCTGCCTGGGTGGCCGCCGACCTGCTGAGCCAGGCCGAGCACGATGAAAGGGCCGGCGCGCTGCTGATAACGGTCAGCCGCAAGCTGGCAAAGATCGTCCAGCAGGAGCTTGCCGCCCAACTGGAGAGCCTGCCGAAAAAGGAGATCGCCGGCTCCTCTATCCGCGATTTCGGAGCGATATTGCTGGCCGGCTCGCTGGAGCAGGCGATCAGCCTGGTGAACCGTTTCGCCCCGGAGCATCTCGAGCTGATCCTGCACGACCCCTGGGCCGCGCTGGGCAAAATACGCAATGCCGGAGCGGTATTTATGGGAGCCTTCACGCCTGAGGCGGTGGGTGATTACTGGGCCGGCCCCAATCATGTGCTGCCTACGGGAGGCTCGGCCCGTTGTTTTTCTCCGCTCGGGGTGCAGGTGTTTCTCAAGCGCTCGAGCCTGATTTCATTCAATGAAGAAGCTTTCGGCAGAGCCGCGGGCCCGGTTGTCCGTATGGCGCGCGCCGAGGGCCTGGAAGCGCATGCCCGCTCAATAGAGATAAGGAATATCAGGGGAAAATGAAAACCGACACTGAATACGAAAAATTGATCCGTCAGGAAATCCGCAGCCTGGAGCCCTATCGCTCTCCGGCCTTCGACTGCCGGATCAAGCTTGACCTCAACGAGAGTCCGTTCGATATCCCGGCCGAGCTGAAAGACCGGATTTACGAGAAAGCCCGGGGCCTGAACTGGCACCGCTATCACGATGAGTTCGAGCCGGTGCTAAAAAAACAGCTGGCCGAGCATGATAGCCACCTGACTGAGGGAGTCTTGATCGGCAATGGCTCAAACGCGCTGATTTTCCATGCCCTGCTGGCCTCGGTAGGCGCAGGCGATGCGGTGGTCTTTCCGGAACCGACATTCAGCCTCTACCGTCAGAATGTCACAGTCCTTGGCGGCAACCCAGCGGCTTTCCGTCTGCGGGAAAAGGATTTCTCCCTGGATGAGGAGCAAGCCGTAGCTCTGGTGGAGAAAAGCCGCGCAGCGGCGGTAGTGCTTTGCTCGCCGAACAACCCCACAGGCAACAGGATCCCCAATGCGGCCATCGAGCGGATCGCCGGCAGCACCGAGGCCCTGATTATTGTGGATGAGGCTTATATGCATTTCGCAGAGGACAGCGCTTTCGAGCTGCTGGCGAAGTACCCCAACCTGATCCTGCTGAGGACTTTCAGCAAGGCATTCGGTCTGGCCGGCCTGCGTTTCGGCTATGCACTCTGCGCCCCGGAGCTGGCTCACGAGATCGTTAAGGTACAGCTTCCGCACCATGTCAGCTTTTTTACCCAGCTTGCCGCGCTGACCATGCTGGAGGAGCCACTGTTAGTCGAGGAGCGGGTGGCGGAAATCAAGCGCGGGCGACGGTACCTGCAGGAGCGGCTGGCTCATCTGCCCGGGATCCGGCCCCTGGCGAGCGAGACGAATTTCATCCTGATCGAGTGCGGGGAAAAACCGGCGGCCGAGGTTTTCAACGGGTTGCTTAAACTAGGTGTCCTGATCCGCAATGTCAGCGGCTACCCGGGATTGTCGCGCTACCTGCGGATTACCGTAGGCAAGCCGGCGGAAAACGAGGCGCTGATCGCGGCGCTGGAAGAGGTGCTGTGATGAGTCTTCCTGCCTCCTCCGGTTATGTCGATCTCGCCCGCGGCCTTCAGGCGCGGAGCGGCACCACCCTGTCAGCACTCGGTAAAGTCGATGCGGTGATATTCGACGTGGACGGCGTGCTGGTGGAGGTGAGCGAATCTTTCCGTATGGTGATCAGCCGGACCGTGCAGTTTTATTTCAACCAAATCCTCGGGATACCCGGCGAAAAGCGCTTCATCACCGGGGAGGAAACCGGCCATTTCAAGCTTGCCGGACGCTACAACAACGACTGGGACCTGGCCAAGGGCGCGGTAGCCTACGGCCTGCTGAAACTGGCGGGCCTTAACGGCTCGGGGGCGGTCGATACCGCCAGGCTGCGGCTGGCCAGCCCGGGCCTGGAGGATTTTTCCGCGGAGATCAAGCGCCGGGGCGGAGGGCTGGCCGAGACCCTGAAAATTATCGCCGAAAAACTGAATGCCGGCCAATATCGTGAGTTCGAGCTGCGCTATAGGCCGGACCTGATCCGGCAAATATTCATGGAGTATTATGCCGGGCCGTCACTCTGCCGGGACTTTTATGGTTTCGAGCCGCAGTATTACCGTGGCCCGGGGCTGATCGAAAAGGAAAGAGACATCCTCGACCATTCCCTGGTCCGGGAGCTGTCCGCCTGTGGCGTCACTTTCGGTATCCTGTCCGGCCGGATACCCACGGAGGCGGAGTACCTCTTTCGTAAGACCGGTCTGAAACACTGCCTCAACCCAGAGTTCGTGGTCACGGATGACGGCCACCTGCCGGCAAAACCGGACCCCGCGGGATTGGGCCGGCTGGCGGAAAGGATGGGCTTCCGGGGCGCGATCTATGTCGGCGATGTCCCGGATGACTGGGCCACGGTTACCGCTTATGCCGCGCGGTACCCTGAGGGGCCGCCGGTGGCCGGCTGCCTGGTACGGACCGGCGCCACCTCGAAAGAGCTGATGTCCGCCTTCTACGAGAAATCAGCGGTGGACTTTCTGGCCGAGGATGTCAACTGTTTGCTGTCCGCCCTGCTGGCTGTCCGCCGGGGCTGAGCCGAACCGTATTTACGATGCAGTTTGCTCTCATTGAAAAAATCGGAGCGCCGCCATGAGTTCATCAAGGATCGCCAAAAGAGCAAGAAAAACCAGGGAAACGGACATCAAGCTCAGCCTGAACCTCGACGGGAAGGGCGAGAGCCGGATCAAGACCGGGGTCGGCTTTTTCGAGCACATGCTGACCGCGCTGGCCAAACACGGCCGGTTCGACCTGGAGCTTACCTGCACGGGCGACCTGCATATCGATGAGCACCACACGGTCGAGGATGTGGGTATCGTGCTCGGCGAGGCCCTGGCCGAGGCGCTCGGAGACAAGGCCGGCATCCGCCGTTTCGCCTCGGCTCTCGCCCCGCTGGATGAGGCGCTGAGCCGTGCGGTGGTCGATATAAGCGGCCGGGGTCTGCTGGTCTTCCGGGGAGACCTCGGAAGGGAAAAAGTCGGCGACCTGAGCACCGAGCTGGTCGAGGATTTCTGGCGCGCCCTGGCGGCCAAAGCCGGAATTACCATGCACCTGGAGATACTCTACGGCTCCAATGCCCACCACCAGGTGGAAAGCCTGTTCAAGGCCGCGGCTTTGGCCCTGCATCAGGCCACCCGGATCGATCCCGGAGTCCAGGGCATACCCTCCACCAAGGGCGTGCTCTGATACTCAGCCGGGGCGAGGTGGATCTGTCGAGTGGCGATTATGAAACCCGGACATAAATTTGTCGATCTCAGCCATGCTGTCGAGCACGGCATGCTGACCTACCCGGGTCTGCCGGGCCCGGTAATCTCGGACTTCCTCAGCCGGGAACATTCCCGGCCGCACTATACGGAAGGCACCGAGTTCCATATCGGCCGGATCGAGATGGTAGCCAACACCGGCACTTACCTGGACAGCCCGTTCCACCGTTATCCGGGCGGAAAAGACCTGGACGGCCTGGAACTCTCCTCGCTCGCCAATCTGGAGGGCCTCGTGGTGCGGCCCGATCCCGGCTCAAGGGCTGTCGGCCCGGAATGGTTCGGAAATTTGCCGCTGAAAGGCAAGGCAGTCCTGGTCCACACCGGCTGGGACAGGCACTGGGGGACCAAACGCTATTTCTCGGGCCACCCCTACCTGACCGCAAAGGCTGTTGAATGTTTGAAAGGCAGCCAGGTTAGCCTGGTGGGAATAGATTCGCTCAATATCGATGATACCGCGGATGGCCGCAGGCCGGCCCATTCCGTGCTGCTCGGGGCGAATATCCCTCTGGTGGAGCATATGTGCAACCTGGAGGCCCTGCCGGAGAGTGGATTCAGATTTTTTGCCGTGCCGGTCAAGATAAAGGAATTCGGCTCTTTCCCGGTCCGGGCCTTTGCCATATTGGAGAGCTGAGCGATATTTTCCGGCCGGTTGCGTACCGGGCTTTCGCATCTGTAAAGATTCCGGCTAAAATCAGTTAGGCGGCTTGAACCCACGAAGGAGCTTCGCCCGAGGTGATTTGGGTTTGGACATCGTTCATCGCCTTTGTCCTGCTGATTTTGACGCTGGACCTTGGCGTCTTTCACCGCCGAGCCCATGCTGTCACCATCAAGGAGGCCATCGGCTGGTCCGCCGTATGGGTCACCCTGGGGCTGGCTTTTGCCGTGTTCGTGTATTACGCCTACGAAGCCCAGTGGTTCGGCCTCGGCGCTGTAGCGGACGCCGCCGACGGACTAATGAATGACGGAGCAACGGCAGCGGAGAAGTACCTAACCGGCTACATCGTCGAAAAATCGCTGAGCATAGACAACATTTTTGTGATCACAGTACTTTTCGGCTTCTTCGCGGTGCCGCCGATTTACCAACACCGCGTGCTGTTCTGGGGCATCTTAGGCGCTCTGCTCATGCGCGGCGTGATGATCGCTCTGGGGGTGAAACTCATCACTGAGTTCCACTGGGTTCTGTACCTCTTTGCCGTCTTCTTGATCCTCACGGCGATCAAGATGTTAGTCGTCAAGACGGAACACACCGACCCCAACAAGAATGTCATAGTTCGGTTGACGCGACGCTTGTTTCCGGTAACTGCCAGGTTTCACGGGGAGCACTTCATAGTCCGCGCTGGGGCTCCGGCCTCATACGAGAGCGAGATACCCGGTTCAATCGCAATGCCGGATGAGGTTGTGGACAAGGCCCAGCCTGGGACACTGCTCCTCACGCCTCTAGCGCTGGCACTTGTCATGGTCGAAACGATGGACCTGATTTTCGCGGTGGACTCGATCCCGGCGATCTTTGCAATAACAGCCGATCCATTCTTAGTCTTCACCAGTAACGTCTTCGCTATGCTCGGCCTCCGGTCGCTCTATTTCGCGCTTGCAGGGATGGTAGATAAGTTCCGCTACCTCAAAGTGTCGCTTGCACTGGTCCTGATGGTCGTAGGAGTGAAGATGTTGCTTGCCGAATGGCTGAAACTGGAGATCGGGAAGCACTTTAACTTCTACTTACTGGCTTTGGTGCTCTTGATATTGGCCGCTGGTGTGTTTGGATCCCAAATAGCCGAGCGTCGAGCCTTGAGCCGCCTAACAAACCGATGAAGCTGACAGTCGCCTTGGACGCCAGCAGCTTTTCGGCGAGCCCTTAAAGTTTCAGACTCCGGGGACATTTCGCGGATGATTAATATAATCGATTTCAAAATGGGCAATCTGCGCAGCGTCGAGAAAGCCTTCCAGCATCTCGGCTTCGAGGCCCGGATCAGCGGCGACCCCTCGGATATCGCAGGGGCCAGCCACCTGGTGTTGCCCGGGGATGGCGCATTCGGCAAGAGCATACAGAATATCCGCGAGATGGGCTTCGAGGGGCCGATCCGGGAGTTTATCGCCTCGGAACGGCCTTTCCTGGGGATCTGTGTCGGCTTCCAGCTCCTTTTCGAGCGGAGCACGGAAATGGGCGAGCATCGCGGGCTGGGGATATTTCCGGGCAAGGTGATTAAATTTCCGCCGGGCGGTAAAATCCCCCACATGGGCTGGAACCAGGTGCACTGGCGGCGCGATTCCGCGCTGAGCGCGGGAATCCCTGACAATTCGTTCTTCTATTTCGTGCACTCATATTACGCCGAGGCCGGAGATGACGGCGATATCCTGGGCTCCACGGATTATAGTATCGAGTTCACCTCGGTGGCCTTCCGGGAAACGGCAAAAATATTCGCCGTGCAGTTCCATCCGGAAAAAAGCCAGGCGGCCGGCCTCAGCCTGCTGAAAAATTTCGCTGAGCTATAGAGGTATATTACAAAATTCCTGTATTTCATAAGATACAAGACCAGCAAAAAGCCGACTCAGGATGCGTGATTTAATAATTTGAAATTTTTTGAAATTTATGGAAAACTACCGTAGGGGCGACGCATGCGTCGCCCCTACAACCACTGTTTATTGCTTAGATGAACGATTTTTTCAACTCGGCTCCAGGCCACGATATTTCGGCAACAACCTGAAAGAGAGATTCATTTTGCTGGTAATTCCCGCGGTGGACCTGCTGGGCGGCCAGGCAGTCCGGCTCAGACAAGGCAAAAAAACCGAACAAACGACTTATTTCGCTGACCCGGTCGAGCCGGCGCGTCTCTTTGCCGGGGCCGGGGCGACCCTGTTGCACGTGGTCGATCTGGACGGCGCCTTCGAGGGCGAGAGCCGGAACAGCCCCAGCGTGCGCAGGATTGTCGAGGCGGCAGGGCCAACGGTCAAGGTCGAACTGGGCGGAGGTATCCGCAGCCTGGAGGCGATCGAGCGCAGCCTGGCCCTCGGAGTGATCCGGGTGATCCTCGGCACCGCGGCGCTTACCGATCCGGGACTGCTGACCGAGGCGCTTAAACGCTTCGGATCGGAAAAGATAGTCGCCGGAGTAGACGCGGTGGACGGCAAGGTGGCGATCCGCGGCTGGGAACAGCAGACCGCCACTCCGGCCCTGGAGCTCGCCGGACAGCTCGCGAGACTAGGCCTCCAGCGGATCATCTATACTGATATCTCGACCGACGGCATGCTCGGAGGTCCCAACCTCGAGGCCCTGAAAAAGATTTGTTCGGTGGGGCTCAAGGTGATCGCCTCGGGCGGGATCGCCGAAATGGAGCATGTCCGGGAGATGGCCCGGCTGGAGGGTCTGGGCGTGGAAGGCATGATTATCGGCAAGGCGCTTTACGAGGGCCGTATCGACTTGCGCGCGGCTATCGAGGCCGCCGCGGAAAAACAAAAATAACCTGTTTAGAGAGATATCGACGCATGCTTGCCAAGCGTATAATCCCCTGTCTGGATATCGACAAGGGCCGGGTAGTCAAGGGCGTGCAGTTCCTAAATTTGCGCGATGCCGGCGATCCGGTCGAACAGGGAAAGTATTACGAGGAACAGAATGCGGATGAGCTGGTGTTCCTCGATATCACCGCCAGCCATGAGCGCCGGGACACGGTCCTGGAGCTGGCCCGCCGGGTCAGCGATGTGGTGTTCATCCCCTTCACTATCGGCGGCGGCCTGCGCACGGTGGAGGATGTGCGCCTGATGCTCAAGAGCGGGGCGGACAAGGTCTCGATCAACACCGCGGCGATCAAGACTCCCGAGGTAATCACCGCCTCAGCCGAGCGATTCGGCAGCCAGTGTATCGTGGTGGCGGTCGACGCCAAACGCAAAGCGGATTTCGACCCTCGCCGCGGGGCTTTCGGCAACTGGGTGGTTTACACCCACGGCGGCCGTCACCCAGTGGGCCTGGATGCGGTCGAGTGGGCTATCCGTGCCCAGGAGTTGGGCGCCGGTGAAATCCTGCTTACCAGCATGGACCGGGACGGCAGCAAGGAAGGTTTTGATATCGAGCTCACGGCAGCGGTCAGCGAGAACGTG
>MFIX01000057.1 GCA_001780825.1 Candidatus Glassbacteria bacterium RIFCSPLOWO2_12_FULL_58_11
GATTACATCACCGGAAGAGGATTTCAGCGGGATTGAGCCTTCGATCTGCACATCCGGGCCAAAGGGATCATAGAAACCCTTGGTGTTGACTATCGTGGAGCCCAGCGTTTGCCCATTGCCGTCCTCGGCCCGCAAGTGGACTTGGAACAGCCCGTCATGATAGATCCCCAGCCCCGGA
This sequence comes from Candidatus Glassbacteria bacterium RIFCSPLOWO2_12_FULL_58_11, assembly GCA_001780825.1. Lineage (GTDB taxonomy): Bacteria > Gemmatimonadota > Glassbacteria > GWA2-58-10 > GWA2-58-10 > GWA2-58-10. Next base: position 179 of record MFIX01000057.1, read on the forward strand.
TCAAAATCATCCGGCACGTTGATCACTGAATCGACCACCAGATACAGCTCGGTCGGCAACACCGCGGGGTCCCCATTGGCGATAGTGACATTGGTTATCGTCAAACCGTTGTCCGCCGCAGGCTGCGGCGTGGTTTCGACTAGCAGTCCATTGGCGCCCAACGTCATTGTCGCGGGCTCTCCGACCGGCGAACCGTCCGGGAAAATCTGGGTAATCTGGCCTACGCTCGGCGGGAAATAGCCGTTGGCCGAGGTCCGCGGAGTGCCCTCGTGCATGTTGTTGCCCGAGGCATCCAGGGAGACGAGCTGCATCCCGGACTCCAGGGATTCCTGGCCGGTGTTGGAGGCCTGGTAGTCGAAGGCGGTGACCGCGTAATAATAATGCACGCCGTTGATCAGCGATTCGCGGTTACTCAAGCCCTGACCGTGATCGACCCAGATATAGCGCAGGCCGTTATCGATGACATTATCGTCTCCGGAGAAACCGATATCGAACGGGTCGTGGGAGACATCCGGGAAATCCGGAATACCATCGCCGTTAACGTCCTGACCCGTCTGGGTGGTGTAAGCGGCACTGCCGGTGGTAATCCCGTCCGCCTTGTCGAACTGCGCCACCAGCCTGGCATCCTTGGCGCTGGTGGTCAGCGAGCGATACACCCGGTAGCCCTGGAAATCGTACTCCAGGTAATCGGGATTGTAAGTCGCCGCCGGCGTGCCATCCGGATTCGTCGCTACCTGGCTTACCGGATAGAAGGGGTCCGAGGTTTTTTCCGGCAGGTCGTCCCAGGTAACGATGACCATTCCGTCGCGGTCCAACAACTGCATATTCGGCGAGACCGGCGGGGCAGGCAAATTGAAATCCGTATCGAAAGTGGTCTGGACTGTCTGTGCCAGTCCGACCAGATTTATGAGCTCGCCGTCAAGTGTGATATCCGCGGGATTCGGGGGATTTCTCAACGGATCGGCAAACAGGTAGCCGACTTCCACTTTCTGGAGGCTGCCGTCCGCGGGCAGATCGAACGGGCCTGTCAAAAGCCTGGCCCGCAGGTCGTTTTCGAAATCGGAAACGATCAGGTCGGCGTCGGGGTCCCATTGCGGCTCGGTCACCTCGCCCGGCGCGTTGATCATGATCCGGTAGGCTTCTTTATCGGTATTGGGGTCCTCGCGCGGGCCGCCGCGGTTGGTGGTGATCGTGAATCCGGAGAGGCCGATACGGTTCGGCTCGCCTTCCTCGTCCACCACACCGTTGCCGTTATTGTCCACCCCATCCGACGGACGGCCGACCTGGGACGGGCTGTCCAGGAACTTGATGCCCAGGAAACCGATCGGGTTGGTAAAATTGGCTTCGCTGAAATCGGTGTCCCAGTAAATCGCCATATTGTACAACGGGCTGACCCCCGCCCGGTCGTCTTGGGCCTCGCCGATATCGAAGTCGGTGTTGACCACCGCCAGCATGTCCTTAATCGTGTAAGGGCCGGCTACATCCGGCTTGCCGTCCCCGTTGACATCCTCATTGATAAAATCCGAGACGTTCTTGAAGCGCCATTCGACATATATGATATCCTTTTGGGAGGTAACCGAAAAGAGCTTGATTCTCTCCCAGGTCTCCACTCCCAGACGGAACGAGCCGGCTGTGACATTCACCGGGCCGCCGATATCGGTATAGATGGTGACGATGTCTTCCTGGCCGTAAATCTTGGGCGTTCCATCAGCCGCCCGAAACTCATCGGGCCAGGCAGCCAGATCCGTGCTGCTCTTGCTGCTGTAGAGATGGTTCGCCGGGTCGTCCTGCGACGCCGAGGCTTTTCCCTCGCGCCATTCCTCGTCGTAGACCGCCTCCGTCTCTACCGTATCGTCAAGTACTCCATCCCCGTCGCCGTCGAATACACCGGCCACGTGCAAGCCGGACTGGAAGACGTACTGATCCGTTCTGGTACGCCAGAATCCGCCTCCGGTCGTCGAGCTGCCGCCGGGGTCTTTGCCCAGGTTGCCCCGGTTGTCCACTCCGAATAGAACGCTGTTCGTGGTGGTGAACGCCCGGCTGATCACCGCAAGATCCGGACTTACCGTTTGTTTCCTTTTTCCGGAGTCCCCGGGTTTTCTGGCGGCCAGAAAACCGGGTGCGGCAACTGTAAGGGCCAGCAGAAGGACGACAGCCTTTCTGAAAAAGTCACTCGGGTTAATTCGCATTGAATTCTCCTCCAGATGATCTCTGTCATTAAGCGGGAAGAATTCCCGCCGACTCAACCAGCGCCCGCCCGCAGGACTAGTGAAATACTGCCGGCCGGGCAGGGCTCAAGCATCAGAAGCTGTAATCGACACCCAGCCGAATCTGCCGCGGAGTGAGCCAGAACTGCGGATCGAAATCCTGGGCCCGGCCTTTGGCGAAAGAAGCGGCAGCCGCCTCGGCTTTGCTGACTACCCCGTCCTTGTTGAAATCCCGGATGAACTGGGATTCCGTCCTGACCGGGGTTACGAGTGCGCTGGGGAGAACCTCTTCCAGGAAATACTTGTCGATACCGACCTGGCCTGAGGTCGGATCTATCCCCTGCTGACCATAATTAACATTCTCGAACAGGTTGAAAATATTGGCGAATAAGGTTATACGGTCTCCCATGACCGTAAATCTCTTGGTTACGCGCAGGTCCGCCATCTTGTATCCCGGAGACCGCGCCGAGTTGGCGGTGGTGATAAAGTTGCCCTGCTGGTCGATTGGCGTATAAGGCGCCCCGGTGGCGTAACGGAAGGTGAAATTCGCCCCGAAGTTTCTGAACATCGTCCCCCAGAGCTGACCCTGCTGGAATTCCTCCGGGAAGAGGATCCGCAAGGTCAAGGAAAGCTGGTGCGTACGGTCGTCATCCGTCGGAGCCAGGTCCGCCGGAGGCGGAGGGCTCTGGTTGGTGAAAGGATCGAGCTGGCGGGCCAGGGTGCGCACATACTCGTTGGGATCGCTCTCGGTGGAACGGGCGAACATCAGTGAGTAAGTGCCGCGCAGGCCGATATAACTGGTAAAGCGGCGGTCCAGGGTCAGGTCGAAGCCCTTGATTGTGCCATAGTCCTGATTGCTGACAATCCTCATGTTGCCCTGGCCGCGGATTACGTAGTCCGGAGCCACCAGGGCCATCTGGCGGATGTCATCCGCGGTGGCCAGACGATAGCCGAGATTGCCGCGGACATCCCGGTTGTAACCGACAAAATCCAGCACCAGGTTGTCGTTGAGCAGCGCGGTGAATCCGGCTTCGAACTGAATGGTCTGCCCCATGTCCAGGTACCCGTTGCCGAAAGTCTGGTTCGGGTTCGACAGGGCGTCGGTCATGAAATCGCGCTGGCTCATGGCGTAAATCAGCTCGTATGGCGGAACCTGGTAGAAGTAGCCGTAGGACAGACGGACCTGGGTGCGCTCGGTCACCGGGTGGGCGACTCCGATACGCGGGCTCCAGTGCGTCTTGGCGCCCGGCTTCACCTTGGCGTCATTGAAATCCGGGTTATTCTGGCCGACGATCAGCGGAAAATTCTTGTTCACATCGAAACGGTCCATCCGGATTCCGAGATCGATCACCAGGTCGCCGAAATCCAGACGGTCGGTGCCATACAGACCGTAGATTCGGGGCTTGGCCGAGTACTCGTCATCGGTGAATTCGCCATAGTAGAAGCGGGTGGTTTCAAGCACATCATAGATATAGGTCTCGAAACCGAACTTGATCCGGTTATAGCGGTCCAGCTGGCTGTCAATGTCCAGCTTGACCCCCCAGCGCTTTTCCTTGTCGTTGCGCAGGGGCATAGCCAAGCCGTTGTTGACGAACTGGCGGGAGTAGAACCGGTCGCCGCGCTCACCCTTGCGGGCGGGCGTGGTAGCGCCGAAAATGTTGCTGGCGGTCACCTGATCGGTCGGCCAGAGGTAAGTGCGGTCGAGATCTGCGTGCAGCGAGGTCGGCTCGATTACATCGTTGGCAAAACCGTCGTTGGATACCGCCGAATAAAGCAGGTAACGGTTCGTTTCGCCTTCAGTGTAGATTCCGATATCTCCGCCGAAGCCCATTAAAGTGCTGCGGTCGAGCGCACTATTGCGGAGCATCAGGCCGCCATCGAGGTCGTTCTTGAAATAGGAGGCCCTCAGCTGCGCACTGAGGCTGCGCTTGCTGCTCTGGGCAATCGACCAGTCGAAACCGACCAGGCCCATATCCGTGACTATTCGCTGGGCCTCATTGCTGCGCTGCGGATAATTGAAAATGTACGAATGGTCGTAATATTGCCGCTGATTGCGGCTCCGGTGATAGACGGCGAGCAGCTTCAGGCCGCCCGGAGCGCTGTAAGTCGATTTGAAGGAAGCCGAGTAAAGGTCTTTCCAGTTGCCGGGCAGGCGGACCGGATTGGAATGGTAATATGGGCCGGAGTAAGCCGGATTGCTGACCGCGACCCCATTAGCGAAAGCCTCATCCAGGGCTTCGGGAGAGCTGGTGGCTTTGCCGTCCTCTCCGATAGTGAACAGATTGCCCGAAGTCGGGTCAACCTGGATCAGCGGTTGAGCGCCGGCGCGCATGGCGCCGCTCGAGGTGACATCCGCCGGATCGGCGATCAGCATGCTCTGGGTCAGGGCACGGAACTCCAGGCCGTCGGAACGCTTGAAATTGCGCGAAACCGAGCCGTCACTGTTGACCACGCCGAAACCCAGTGTCGGAGACTGGGCTGTCGTCCCATAGCCGGCAAAGGAATTGATGGTGAACGGGTCGATCGCATCTGCCCGGTCATTGATTCCATCCTTGACCACGCCGATCGTCCCCAGGTCCCGGTTGAGCATATCGACGAACTGCTGCGTAATGCCCCGGAAGCCGCCTTTGTCGCCGCTGAGACGGGGATACGCATCCGCAGCGCCGCGGATCATGCCCGAGACGAAGAAATTCAGCTTGTCGGTGAAAACCGGGCCGCCGATATTCCCCTGCAGGTCATTGAAACCGTAATCCATCGAGCGCGGCATGACCTCATCGGTGGAGAATTGAAGGCTACCCGCGAGCTGCGAGCCGCCTTCCTTGGTGACGATGTTGATCATCCCCGACTGGGCGTTGCCGAACTCCGCCTGGAAGCCGCCGGTGATTACCGAGACTTCCTCGATCGCATCATTGGCTACGAAAAGCGGGTTGATGATCCCGGCGGCATTATTGTCCACAACGCCGCGGTCCTCCGCCCCCTGCTGCTCGTTCTGCGCTTTTACCGGAACCCCGTCGACATACATCAGCTCCTCGCCTTCGCGCCCGCCGCGAATCGAGTAGTTGCCCGAATAATCCACCACCACTCCAGCCTGCAGAACCATCAGATCCTGGAGATTATCAGCCGGAGTCTCGGAAATTGTCGAGGCGCTCATGTTCTGCCGGGTCTGCACATTATCCCGCATCATCAGCGGTTCAGCCTGACCCTCCACCGTAATCGGCTCCAGCCCGATAACCGCGGTGCTCATCTCGGCGTTTACCGTGATCGTATTACCGGCCAGCACGCGGACATCCACCACCGAAACCGGCTTATAACCGGTATAGGCGAATTTTACGGTCCGCAGACCGACCGGCACGTTAAGGATAAAATAATAACCGTCGTCGTTGGTCACATTTCCCAGCCGGGTGCCGTCGATCAGCACCTGGACACCCCGCAACGGACCGCCGGTATCTTTGTCCCTTGCTATTCCTTCAATCTTGCCCGCAGTCTGCGCAAAAACCGCTGTAGCGCAGAAAAGCAGGGCCAGAAACAGTCGAAAGACGGTAGTCATACCGGATCTCTGCATACAAGACTCCTTTGTGTGTTTTACCATCCGGTTGTATCGCGAAATATATTCGCTGGATCACAGACCAGAACTGTGCAGCGCTAAAGACCTCCTTTGGCTTACGAGTCAAGCCGCTGATTTTGATTAATCTACACTTTCTAAATTGTGATAGTATTCTATGGAGGTTTAAAATCGTTGTCAAGCCGAAATCTAATATTTCGGAAGCAGAATATTTGCCAAAGTTGCTCCAGGTAAGAAAAACTATCTCCAAGCCCTAAAATTTTTACCACTTACGGCAAATCACGGATTAGAATGGAAAATTTGCCGCCCGTCCTTCACTCCCGGATTTTGACAATTCCCGAGGCTTTAATGTCAAGAAATATTCCAAACAACTAAATAACACGGGTAGCGACATCAAAATCCCGTCAATTTGTAAAGCCGGAAATAAGAGTTATTGGTTTCGACCTTCAGGCGGCAAGAGCGCTGGTCAAGCGGAAGGTGAGAGAAAGTCGTAGGCGATCCGCAGGCCATCCAGGGTAAGGTTCGGGTCGGCGGTATCGATCTGGCGGCTGTGCCGGGCGAGCATCCCGACAAAGCCTCCGGTGGCGATCACCTTACAGGGGGTGTTCCATTCATCCTTCAGGCGCTGCACTATCCCGTCGATCTGGCAGATCGCCCCGAAAAAGATCCCGGATTGCATCATGCTCCGGGTGTCCCGGCCGATAATCCGCTCCGGCGCCTCGATTTCCACCCGCGGCAGCATCGCCGCCTTGTGGATCAGCGCCTCGGCGCAGGTGCGGATTCCCGGGGCGATCACCCCGCCGAGATAGGCTCCGCGCGAGGCAATCAGGTCGAAAGTCGTGGCCGTGCCCATATCAACCACAATACAATCCGTCCGGTAGCGCTCGCGGACCGCCACCGCATTGGCGATCCGGTCCGCGCCGATCTGCACGGGCGGAGAATCCACCTCGTAGCTGATTCCGAGGTCCGCATTTCCATCCAGCACCAGCGGCGCGATATCGAAATAGCGGCGGGAGAGCTTTTCGAAGACATAGGTCAGGATCGGCACCACCGAGCCGATTATTACTCCACGGACCTGGCCTGCCGCTCCCGCTCTTTCCAGCATGTAGAGCACGAGATGGCCGTAATCATCGACGGTCCGGTCGGAGTTGCTGTCGATACGCCAGTGGCCGGCCAGCTCGCGCCCGCGATAGAGCCCGACGACTATATTGGTGTTGCCGATATCGATAGCCAGGATCATTTTTCCCTCCGGTCAGAGCCGGGGAAAAAGTTTTATTTTTCGAATCACGGCTCAAGCCGCTGACATAGAGCGCTCTTGCCAACAGCGCAGTCTCTGTCAATTCAGCCGACTACCGCGCCGAATTCCATAATATAGCCTTGAGTGATGGTCAGCATATGCTTTTCGCCCGGAACTTCCAGCAGCAGCGCCCCGCTCTCGTCGATTCCGCGCGCCACGCCGGTTGTGCGGCTCTCACCGGAATCGCTCACTGTCACGCGGCGGTCACGCAGGAAATCCCGCACCTGGACCCGCGGCAAAAATGAAACTAAACCATCGGCGAGAAACTGGAAATACCCCGCCTCGAGTTTATCCAGGATATCGGACAGCAGGCCGGTCCGGTAATACTTTTTTCCCGCGGAGGCCAGAGAAAGCGAGGTCGCGTTCTGCGCCAGCTCGGCTGGAAAGGCCGGGATGTTCACATTGACGCCGAAACCCAGGATTACGTACTTCAGCTCGCTGCCCAGCCAGCCGGCCTCGCAAAGGATGCCGGCAACTTTTTTCCCATTCAGATAGATATCGTTCGGCCACTTGATTTTCGGCTTGAATGCCCCCTGCTCCTCGAGCGTCAGACAGATACTTAGCGCGGCGAGCAAGCCCAGGCTGCCCAGTTGCGCGCGGCGGATACCCGGCCGCAGGATCAGACTGGCCCAGATGCCGCCGCCGGCTGGCGAATACCAGGAATTATCCCGCCTTCCCCGGCCTCCGCTCTGTTCCTCAGCCACGATAAGCGTTCCATCCGCCGCACCCGAATCCGCCAGCATTTTCGCCGTCGAATTGGTCGAGCCGATAATTCGATATGCGAACAGAGTCTTGCCCAGGAACGAGGTCTTGAGCTCGCTCTCCAGCTCAAAGAAATTTACCTGATCGGGAAGGCTTACCAGGGTCCAGCCACGCTCCGGGCTCCCGTCAATCTCGTAGCCCTGCAGACGGAGTATATCGATGGTCCGCTCCAGGTCCTGGCTGCATTCGGTACAGTCGTCCATCAGCTCGGCCAGGCCGAACTCCGACAGCAGGGCCTGTTCCGCCAGATAGCGGTCCCGATTGCCTTTGAGAACCTCGATCAGCTTTTTTTCAAGCTGGTATGCATACATATCGGGCGAACCGCTCAATTGGCATTCAGCTGTCCGTTTCGATTATCAAAGTCAAGTTCAGAATTCCGGCCGAATGAGTCAGGGCTCCTACCGAAATATAATCCACGCCGGTGGCGGCGACCTCGGCCACGCTGTTCAGGTTGATATCTCCGCTGGCTTCGATCTCCGGATGACCGCCTTTCCGGTGGTTGCGGATCAACTCCACCGAGGCGCGCATCTGTTCCACTGTCATGTTGTCCAGCATGATCCTGTCCACTCCGGCCCTGGAGGCTTCAAGCACCTCCTCGACAGACCGGATCTCCACCTCTACCAGCAGGTTCCGGTCATTGGCTTTGCGGACCGCCTTTACCGCTTCCCTGATCCCTCCGGCCGCGGCGATATGGTTCTCCTTGAGCAGGACGAAATCATAAAGGCCGAACCGGTGATTATATCCTCCGCCTACCCGGACCGCGTATTTCTCCAGTTCCCGCAGCCCAGGCGTGGTTTTGCGGGTATCGAGGATTTTAGCGCCGCTGCCCTCCACGCGGTCGACGAAACGGCGTGTCAGAGTGGCCACACCGGAAAGCCGCTGCAGAAAATTAAGCAAAGTGCGCTCGAGGCCCAATAGCCGCCTGGTCGAGCCCCGGAGCTGGGCCACCACCTGGCCGGCCTGCACCACCCGGCCGTCCGGCACCGCCGAAACAAGCTCGCATTCCGATTTGAGCCGACTGAGCAGGAAACGGGCCACCGGCATCCCGGCAATCACGCCGCCGGAGCGGGCGAAGATCCGGGCCACGCTGCGGTGCTCCTCGGGCACGGACCACAGCGAGGTGTAGTCTCCGCTGCCGATATCCTCGGCCAGGGCCAGGAGGATCGCCTTGCGGGCCTGAGGCGAAAGTTTTAATTCATCGTTCTGCAAATCGGTTACCTGCCGGACGAATTGGGAGACTGTAGAACCCGGTGGTAATATTCCTCGTAACGGGCGGTGATATCCTGGATCGTATAATTCTCGATCACGCGTTCCCGCGCCTTTCGGCTGAACGCCCGGTGCATGTCGGAGTCGGTCAGCAGCCGGATGCTGTTGGCGGCCATGTCCTCCACATCCCCCACCTCGGAAAGAAAACCGCATTCTCCATGCAGCACCACCTCCTCAGGCCCGCCGCAGCGGGTGCTGATCACCGGCACTCCGGTGGATAGGGCTTCGAGAATCGAAAGGCCGAAACTCTCGGTGGCGCTGGTCTGAAGGTAGAGGTCGGAACAGTTGAGCAGGCTGGCAATCGATTCCTGCGCCCCCAGGAACACGCAGTCTCCGCCCACTCCAAGCTGCTCGGCCAGTTGGTACGCTCCAGCCCTTTCAGGTCCATCCCCCACCAGGATCAACCGCGCCTTGATCCGGCTTCGCACCGCCGCGAATACCCGGATCAAATCTCCCATGCGCTTGACCGGCCGCATATTGGAAATATGAATTATCACCTTGCTGCCGTCCGGGGCCAGCATGTCCCGCGAGCAGTCCTTGACCGGGGAGCGCTGGAACAGCTCCGTATCGACAAAGTTCGGAATGATCTCGATCGCGCGCTTGATCTGAAATTCTCCGACAGTATGCTGGTGAAGGTAACGGCTGACCGCGGTCACCCCATCCGAGCGCTCGATGCTGAAACGGGTGATCGATTTGAAGCTCGCCTCCGCCCCGACCAGGGTGATATCCGTGCCGTGAAGAGTGGTGATGACCTTGATCGGATGGTCCCGGCCCAGCATTTCCTTGGCGATCCAGGCGCTCGTGGCGTGCGGGATCGCATAATGGACGTGCAGCAGGTCGAGGCCGTATTCCTCGGTGACCGCATGCATTTTTACCGCCAGGGTCAGCGTATAGGGCTGGTATTCGAACAGGGGGTAGCTCGAAACCTGGACCTCGTGAAAATAAACATTGCTGTAAAAGCCTTTCAGACGGTAAGGCAGGGCGTAAGAGATGAAATGTATCTCATGCCCCTGCAGCGCCAGCTGCTTACCCAGCTCGGTGGCCAGTACTCCGCTGCCTCCGAAAGTCGGGTAACAGGTGATTCCGATCCTTAATTTTTCAGCGCGCCGGGCCATCGGCCACCTTTTCCATCAAATTTTTCCAGTTGCGAGCGCCATAAGCTTACGATCCGATCAGGGTCGGCCTCCGCCGGGTCAAGCCTCAGCTCCGCGGGACGGTTCCTGAACCAGGTGCGCTGACGGCGTGCGTACTGCCAGGTCCGGCCCACGATGGCCTCGAAAGCTGCCTCGCGGCTTATCTCCCCGCGGACCTGCGAGATGATTTCACGATATCCCAGGCTTTGCAAGCCCGGAGCCCGCGGGTCGACTCCCGCGGCCAGCAGGGCCTCCACCTCTCCAGCCCAGCCCTGCTCGAGCATCCGGCGGGCGCGCAGCCGGATGTTTTCTTTCAGAGATTTATCCGGCGGATCGAGCAGCACGGTAAATGCGCGATAAGCCGCCGCTGCCTTGGCCAGCCTGAAATGCCCGCTCAGCGTCCGGCCTGTCAGATAATACAGCTCCAGCGCCCGGCCTACCCGCTGGAAGTCATTGGGGTGCAGACGGGCGGCGGTGTCCGGATCGACTGCGGCGAGCTCCCGGTGCAGGGTCTCCCCGCCCTCGGATTCGAACCGCCGGGACAACTGAATACGGATCCTGGTCTTAGCCTCCTCCGGGACCGCGGGCTCCTCGAACAGCGGCTTGACCAGCGCCTGCAGGTAAAAGCCGGTACCGCCGCAGACCAGAGGGGTTTTACCATCCAGGGCCAGTTTTTCAATCACCGCGGCGGCCTCCCGGCTGAACCGCCCGGCATTGTAGCGCTCCTCCGGCTCGATTATCCCGATCAGGTGGTGTCTGACCCGCTCCAATTCCTCCCGGTCCGGCTTGGCCGTGCCAATATCCAGCCGGGCGTAAACCTGGCGGGAATCGGCGGAAACGATTTCACCTTGCAGCCTCTGCGCCAGCGCCAGCGCCAGCCTCGATTTTCCGGAGGCGGTGGGGCCAGCCACTATCAGGATCGGGATCAAGTCCTGCCGAACCTCTTGTCGATTTCATCCAGGGACAGCTCGACTATGGTGTTCCGGCCATGCACATCCGCGTAGGGCAGCTCGGTGGCGAAAAGCTGATCGATAAGCTCGTTCATCTCGCGCTGCGCGAGCTCTTTGCCGGATTTTATCGCCCCCCGGCAGGCCAGGGAGCGGGCCAGCGCCTGGTGGCGGGTACCTGCGGAGCCCTGGCCTTCGCGGGAAAGCTCGTGCAGCAGCTCGCGGAAATATTCCTCCACGCTGCCGAGGCTTTTCAGCGCCGGTGCGCTGCGCACGACTATTGTCCGGCCGCTGAACAAGTCCAGCTCGAAGCCGGCCTGCTCCAGGATGGCCAGGAACTGCTCGGCCGTCAGGTGCTCCTCGGGCGTCAGCTGCAGAGTCACCGGAAACAGGAGGCGCTGGCTGCTCAGGCTTCGGGTCGACATGTCGCGGATTATTTTTTCATAAAGCACGCGCTCATGGGCCGCGTGCTGGTCGATCACCAGGCAGCCGCTTTTGGTTTCGACAAAGATGTAGCGCCCGTGGAGCTGCCAGATCGAAGGCAGGGTCTCTCCTTGAGTATCCGGGGAGAGTGCCGGGCCGGGTGTGGTGCGACTTGCGGATTTTGCCCGGGGCGAGAGTTCCGCGGGAAAAATATTTTTATCTTGCGCGGCGGAGGATCTGCGGCTGGAAAGAGGCATCAGAAATGAGGTCTGGTATCCGCTCGCCGCGGTCACGCCGGCCAGGGCCCGGCTGTCGCTCAAACGCCCCCTCAAACCTTTCGCATAGCCTGCCGCGCCAGCGGAAAAAAGCTTGCCGCCCTCGCGCTCGCTGAACTCCGGGGTAGCCTCGCCGCTGCGCAGTCCCTCCTGCACCGCCCGGTGGACCATGGAGTAAACCAGTCCCTCATCCCGGAACCGTACTTCGAGCTTGGCCGGATGAACGTTGACATCGACCTCGGCGGGCCGCAGGGTCAGAAAGAGAAAAAATGCGGGCTGGGCCGAGTCGGGGATCGTGCTGCGATATCCGCTGTGCACGGCATGTATAACGGCCCGGCTGCTGAACGGGCGGCGGTTGATAAACATGTGCTGTTCGGGCCGGACGCCGGAAACCGAGTCCGGCGCGGCGATCAGCCCACCGATGACCGTATCGCCCCGCTCGAACAATACCGGAAGATATTTTTCAGTCCTTTTGCGGCCGAACAATTCCTCGACCCTATCCGTCAGTGAGCCACCCGGGGCCACGGAAAGGAGCTCGCGGCCCTCATGGATCAGCTTGAAAACGGTCTCGACCTGGGCGATCGCCAGCGAGGTGACAACCCGGACTATATGGCGCAACTCGGTCTGATCGCTCTTGAGAAACTTGCGCCTGGCCGGTACATTGTAGAAGAGATTCCGCACGGTAGCCGTGGTGCCGGGAGCCCTGGATACGCCGGTCTTCTCCACTGTCCGGCCGCCCTCGACTACCAGCAGCGCGCCGCAGGAATTGGCCGCGCTGCAGGTCTCGAGCTCGAAACGGCTCACCGCGGCAATACTGGGCAGGGCCTCGCCGCGAAACCCCAGGGTGGCTATATTTGCCAGATCCCCGGCCGAGCTGATTTTGCTGGTGGCGTGGCGCGAGAAAGCCAGCTCTGCATCCTCGGGCTCCATCCCCGCCCCGTCATCGATCACGCGGATCAGACGGTTGCCGGCGCCCTCGCATTCCACGGTAATCCTGCGCGCTCCGGAATCCAGGGAGTTTTCCACCAGCTCCTTGACCACGGAGGCCGGGCGCTCGATCACCTCGCCGGCGGCAATCAGGTTCCGGGTATTTTCATCGAGCAGATGAATTGTACGGGCCATCACTGTCCTCTTTTCAGGGCGGCCTGTTTTTTGCCAGATTTCGGATAAAATATAATCTACTGTGATGGCTGGACAAAGAAAATCGGAAATCGCGGCTTTAATCCGCCTGTCCGGCGCAAATTCAGAGCAACAGGGCGGAATTTGCATCCAGTTACTTGACAAAGCAGCCTGAAAAAAATAAAATTGAATACTTAAACTCAACCGGGTAATGAATAATGAAACTGATTTCTCTCGATACTCTGGAGCCGGGCAAACAACTGGGAAGACCGATTTATAATGAAAAAGGGACCCTTTTGCTGGGCAAAGGAGTCGCGGTAACCGCCCGCTACCTCAGACGCCTGAAGGAGATGGGCTACAGTTCGGTATATATCGAGGAAAAAGGTTACGAGGACATCGAGGTCAAGGATGTGATCTCGGACCGGACCCGCATGGAGGCGGTATCCACGATCAGCGAAACCTTCGAGTCGGTGCGGGCCAGCGATTCACGCTCGGACAAAGTTTCCCTGGACCGCAGCAAGGTCACCGGCGTGGCGGATAAAATTGTCGATGATCTGACCAGCTCCGGCGACCAGATCATGGACCTGATTGACCTGAAAAGCTTCGACAACTACACGTTCATGCACTCGGTCAATGTGAGCGTCTTGACCGTGCTCACCGCCTCCAATGTCGGCAAGTTCACCTCGATGGAGCTGCGCGACCTGGCGATGGGAGCGCTCCTGTCGGATATCGGCAAGGCGCATGTCCCGATCGAAATAGTGCATAAAAAGGGCCGCCTTACCCCCGATGAATTCGCCAGGATGAAAAAGCATACGGCGATCGGGTATGAAATCCTGCTGCATAAATCCAACATGAAACCCCTGGTGGCGAGTGTCGCCCTCCAGCATCACGAGTACTACAACGGCACCGGGTATCCCGGCCAGCTCGCCGGGGACAAAATCCACATTTTCAGCCGCTACACCGCCCTGGCCGACTGTTTCGACTCCCTGACCTCGGACCGCAGCTACAAGCGCCGTCTGCCGCCCCTGGTCGGGCTGGAATACCTCAAACTGGGCAGCGGAACACATTTCGACCCGGTCTGCCTGGAGCAGTTCGCCAACCATGTCGCCCCTTACCCGGCGGCGAGCACGGTGATGCTGACCACCGGGGAAACCGCGGTGGTGGTGCAGAACAATATGAAAAACCTCGAGCGCCCCAAGATTCGCATCCTCAACACTCCGGATGGCAAGGCGGTCGAAAAGCCCTATGAGCTGGACCTGAGCGCTCACCCCGAATTCGCGATCCAAAGCGTACAGTAATTTTCAATCCCGCGGGATTTTCCAGGACTCTGTCTCCAACCGTCATTCTGTTCTTTTCGGCCTTTCGGTTTCCAGTTTCATTTTATCCGCTCCGAGATACAGACTGACCGCTCCGCTGACCGCGGTCGCCAGCGGAACCGCACGCGCGTGAAAATCCTGCCCGGGCAATCCGGCGTAATCCCGGTCCTCCGCTGAGATCAGGTATCGAGGACCGGCTTCACTCCCAAGAAAGCCCGGCAGCGGGCCGGCGCCCCGCTTTGCAAAGGCTCGCGGCCATTCGAGAACCTCGCAGAGCCGGCCGTTCCGCCCCCGGGCCAGCTCTTCCAGCAGCGGCCCCTCCGCCGCTCCCGCAAAAATAATCTGTCTGCCGCTCCGGGCCGCGACCGGCACCAGCTCTTCACCGGCTTCTCCACTTTCCGGGCCGCCGCTCTCCGAACTCCCGCAAAAAAAGAATTTCGTATCCCCGGCCCGCAGGGTATCGGAAAGCGAGGCCAGGCGCAGAGGAATTTTCCTGGAGCCACACCAGGCGCACAGCCTGCGGAAAGAGACGCTGTCCGGGCCGGTATGGGTGAGCAGTACCGCTCCGACCTCGAAGCGTGTAAGGACCTGCCAGGCCCAGCTGAAATCCGAGACACCCGAGCCGCGCAAGATGAGCCAGTCGAACTTACGGCCGCTGTGGCGCAGAAGGTAAGGCGCGATAATCTCACGGACTTTGCGAAGCTCTCCGCTTTTGCGGCCTGACGG
>MFIX01000058.1:0-5192 GCA_001780825.1 Candidatus Glassbacteria bacterium RIFCSPLOWO2_12_FULL_58_11
GATTTCGCATTATCAGGCTTTCCTGGGGTATGGCTGCAGCAGGCTTACCCGGTTACCTTCCGTGTCGTTAAATGATACATAAAATCCAATCCCCGGTATTTCCATGGGGTCGCCGAGCACCTTGCCGCCCGAGCTTGTAATTTTTTTCATGGACCCTTTAATGTCCTCTACCGCAATAACCACGGATGGATATTGGGCAGGCCAGTCCGGTTTCTGGGGGAAGAAGCCGCCATTGATGGTGCCGGGCGCTTTGACCATCCTGTTTTCATCAGTTTCTGTGGTCGTCGCCAAAACATAATCGCCCATCTCTTCGCCAAGCGTCTGCATCTGCCAGCCAAAGGCATCTGAATAAAACTTTGCCACGCGCTTGTGGTCGGCATAGGGCATTTCGAAGTGTACAACCGGATTCATTCTCATAATCAATCTCCCTTTATTAGCAGATTAAATACCAGTGAACTTTGACATAGTATTATAGCAAAAAGCTCAGCAAAAGAAAAGCCCGCTTCCAGCAGCCTTAAAATTCGAACAAGTCATTTCCACAGAAATTTTGTAAAATAAATATAGTTAGCTTGGAGGATTTTTATCCATAACCCAAGATAGTACGAAAACATGTAGCGACTGTCTTGAAAATCAAGGTTGTATACAGATAGCAATGGGCGGTTCGCGCGAAACCGCCCCTACGCATAAAGAATTTTCGTAGGGCTGCCCCGATTTTATCGGGACTGCGCCCCCTTATATTATTCCTCCGCGGGCATTTTCTTGAGGTATTTCCCCAGCACAGCCTCGCAGGTGCCGTGGGTTACCTTGTCCAGGGTCTCCTGGGGCAGGCCCAGCCTGCTGATAAAGATATAATGCGGCAGCCACCAGTTATGCAGACTGCCCGGGTAGCTGCTCTCCAGCGGGTGGTAGGCGAACACATCCGTGCCGAACATGATCCGGTCCGCCCAGCGGATACAGAACTTCCGGTAAGGCTCGATCTCCGCCGCGGTAAGATGGTCGTATTCCCGCAGGAACATGCCGATGCTGGTATCGACATACAGGTTAGGATAGCGCTCGAACAGGGCGGAGAGTGTTTCCGTGCCCTGGAAATTCATATGGGCCAATATCCATTTCACTTTCGGGTGCTTGGCTACCAGCTCGCTTAAGCAATAGTCCAGCAGTTCCTGGTTGGTATAGCCGGCGCGGGCCCAGAATTTCTTGGCCCCTCTGCCATAGGTATAAGCCTGGTCGCCCCAGTGCTCATTGACATGGATCAGCACCGGCAGGTCCGCCTCCTCACAGTAGCGGTAAACCTTATGCCAGGCCTCGCTGCCCATGACATGGTAATCCGGGTTTTCTTTCCTGCGGAAATCGCCGGTGTGAAGTTTCAGGCCCTGGATCAGGCCCGCCTCTACCCGCCTTTTGATCTCCGGCAACTGGTTCGCCTGCTCCCAGACCAGCCACCAGAAAACATACACACGAGGGTCGTTTTTCGCCCACTCCATGGTTTCCAGGTAAGGGTCGAGCAGGATCAGCCGGCCCGAATGATAGACTCCGGTGTACCCGAGCCAGCGGTCGATCACCTCCTGGATCTGTCCGCCTTTCAACAGGTTGGGGTAATGGCTCCAGGCCAGATGGGCATGCGAGTCAAACCAGTCGAAAGAGAAGGAGTGGTTAGTGTCCCCGAAGCCGCGCGAGAAACCATTGTCGCCCTGCAGCCGCTCTAGATTGTCCGGGTAGGGCGCGACCGGGGTTTCCTGGCCGGGCAAGGCAGCCGCGAGGCTGAGCATGAGGACAAAACTTAACAGAAAGGATTTTTTCACCTGGGCCTCCCGGTCTGCAATTTTTCTGGTGGAATTCAGAAGCAGCAGTGTACTATTGCATTAAGAAATCTTTACTGAATTGCCTGAGTTGTTTTATAATATTCCAGGCTGACCCTGATCGGGCAAGATAATTTGTTCCGCAACACGCCTTTCCGCCTGGCCGCACATCGTTCCCTGAAGCCTTTCTGACCGGAAAATATTTTCTGTGATATCTTGACAGTCCGGAGAAATCAAGTTATCTTGTGTAGTAAATCGATTGATTAAATGAACAATAACCAGGAAGGCAGGCCGCGCAGTGCAAATCTCGAATAAATGCTACTATGCTCTGCGGGCCCTGTTCGATCTGGGCACCCGCTACAAGCAGGGCGAGCCGAACAAGATCGCCTTCATCGCCTCACGGCAGGGGATCCCGAAAAGGTTTCTCGAGGTGATCCTCAATGAGCTGCGCCAGGGCGGTTTCGTGGAGAGCCGGCGGGGAGTCGAGGGCGGATATCTGCTGGCCCGTGGGCCGGAAACTATCACGGTGGGCGAGGTCATCCGCTTTGTCGATGGCGATCTTGCGCCGGTCTCCTGTGTCAGCACGGTCGAGGAACAGGTTTCCTGCGATCTGAATTTTCAGTGTCCGTATTATGATTTCTGGCTGCGGGTCCAGGCGGCGATGAACGCGGTGTACGAGGGTACGACACTGGCCGATATCATCGAGCGCTGGAACAAACATAATGCCAAGCGCAGCCCGCATTACGATATTTAACGGCCCTTAACTTATAATATTAAGTAAATAAACTATATGCTTGAAATTACTTTAATTAGATGATAACACTTACAGAGATACGCAAGCCGTTTCCCTGCGCAGGAAGAGGCTTTAACGGGATGGGGAATTATTATTATACACTGCTGTAATCCTGTAATTTATTCGCGGCGAGAACCGTCTGAAAGGAGATAGATCCGTGAGCAATGAAATCATGAAGGGAATTGAGACTCTGGCTTTGCACGCGGGACAAAAGCCCGATCCGGCAACCGGGGCCCGGGCCGTGCCGATATATCAGACCACCAGCTATGTATTCAAATCTAGCGAGCACGCGGCCAACCTTTTCGCTCTGAAAGAGTTTGGTAACATCTATTCCCGGATAATGAATCCGACCCAGGATGCGCTCGAACAGCGCCTGGCTGCTCTCCAGGGCGGGACCGGCGCGCTGGCTCTGGCCTCCGGGCAGGCCGCTTGTACCCTGTCGATTCTCAATATTGCCCGGTCGGGACAGAACATTGTTTCCACAAGTTTCCTGTACGGAGGGACTTACAACCTGTTCCATTATACCTTCCCGAAGATGGGCATTGAGGTCCGTTTCGTGGATTCCTCCAACCCAGCCAATTTCGAGAAAGCGATCGACAAGAATACCCGCGCTCTGTTCACCGAGTCGATCGGCAATCCGAAGAACAATATCGACGATTACCCGGGAATCGCCGCGGTGGCGCACAAGCACGGAATCCCGTTTATCGTGGACAACACGGTCTCTCCGCCGCCGATGCTTGACATATTCAATCTCGGAGTTGATATTGCGATGTATTCGCTGACCAAGTTTGTCGGCGGGCACGGGACCTCGATCGGCGGGGCGATTATCGATAGCGGGAAATTCGACTGGAATAACGGTAAATTCCCCGAGCTGGTGGAGCCGGACCCCTCGTACCACGGGATCAGCTACTGGAAGTTTTTCGGCAACCACAAGGAAGCTGTGGTCCCGGGCATCGCCTATATTATCAAGGCCCGGGTCCAGCTTCTGCGCGACCTCGGTCCGGCCATGAGCCCGTTCAACGCTTTCCTGTTCCTGCAGGGTCTGGAGACCCTGCCGTTGAGGCTCAAGAAACATTGCGAGAATTCGCTCCGCGTGGCCCGCTTCCTCGAAAAGCATCCGGCGGTAACCTGGGTGAATTACCCCGGACTGGAAAGCCATAAAGACCACCAGCGGGCGAAGAAGTTCCTCAAGAATGGTTTCGGGGCGATAGTCGGATTCGGAATCAAGGGCGGCAGCGAAGCCGGCCGCAAACTGATCGATTCGGTCAAGCTGTTCAGCCATCTGGCGAATATCGGAGATGCCAAGAGCCTGATCATCCATCCGGCCACCACCACCCATCAGCAATTGACCGCCGCGGAGCAGGAATCCACCGGTGTCACCGCGGATTATGTTCGTCTGTCGGTCGGGATCGAGGATGTGGAGGACATTATCGCCGACCTCGATCAGGCTTTAGCTAAAAGTCAGGGGTAGCAGGCATGGGGCAGCCTCGGTTAAAGGCTGAAAAAAAATCCGGGAGGGACAGCCGGAAGAAGAAGGGGGTCAAGGAACCCGACCACCCGAAATCTGTCGGCTGGACCCATCCGCGGAAAGTGCGCCTGATCCACGAGGCCTGCCCGTTCAGACTGGAAGCCGGCGGCAGTATCGCCCCGGTGGATGTAGAATACGAGACGTACGGCGAGCTGAATCCCGCTAAAGATAATGCGATAATGATCCTGCACGCCCTTTCTGGAGATGCGCATGTCGCTGGCTGGGATGCGGAGGCCGAAAAGCAGGGCCGCAAGTGGCGCACCCGCAAGCCGGGCTGGTGGGATGAAATGGTCGGCCCTGGCGAGCCGCTGGACACGAACCGCTATTTCCTGATTTGCGCCAATGTGCTGGGCGGATGCTACGGCACTACCGGCCCGCTGGACCCCGACCCGCAGAACGGCAAGCCCTACGGCCTGCGCTTTCCGCTGGTCACGGTCGGCGACTGGGTCCGCCTTCAGGCACTCCTGCTGGACTACCTGGGAATAGAAAAGCTCTATGCGGTGATCGGCGGCTCGCTGGGCGGCCAGCAAGCCCTCGAATGGGCCATGGCTTTTCCCGAGAGTGTGGAGAATGCGGTCATCCTCGCCTCGAGCGCCAGGCTGAGCCCGCAGGGGCTGGCTTTCAACGCCGTAGCCCGCCATGCCATCCTGTCCGACCCCAATTTCAACAACGGCGACTATTACGGCGCCGCGCCTCCCGGCGGGGGACTGGCCGCGGCCCGGATGCTCGGGCACATTACCTATCTGTCCGATGAGGCGATGTACCTCAAGTTCGGCCGGCGCCTCCAGGGCAAAAGCGCCCCGGAGTTCAGTTTCGGCATCGAGTTCGAGGTCGAAAGCTACCTGGCCTACCAGGGCAAGTCCTTTGTCGAGCGCTTCGACGCCAACGCTTATCTCTATATCACCCGGGCGATGGACTATTACGATGCCGCGCAGAGCTGGGGCGGCGGCGACCTGACCGCGGCCTGCTCCAGGCTCCGGTCCAGGATCATGCTGGTCTCTTTCTCCTCGGACTGGCTCTATCCGCCCAGGGAGGGCAAGGAGCTCGCCCTGGCGATCTGCCGCAACGGTAA
>MFIX01000058.1:5209-7213 GCA_001780825.1 Candidatus Glassbacteria bacterium RIFCSPLOWO2_12_FULL_58_11
TGATCCCCAGCGACTATGGCCACGATGCGTTCCTGGTGGAAGCCGAGGCCTTGGGCGATCTGCTGCATAATTTCCTGCGCTTCGGAGGCTGAGCGATGGGCCATCAGGATAAAAATTTAAGAGGCCCGGCCCCCGACCGTCTGACCGAAATCCTGCGCCTCTGGGCCAGCCGCTACTCGCAGCCGATCGAGAACCTTTCTATGGACAAACTGGTGCGGCTGATCGAAAAGTTCCTCTCCGAGGGCTCCGGCAAGAGTAAGCGCGGTGGCGGAAAGCGCTGGGATCACGAGGTCATCGAGCGGCTGATCACGCCCGGCACGCGGGTCCTGGACCTGGGCTGCGGCGGCGGCGAGCTGCTGGAAAAACTGATCCTGCACCGGGGCGCCCGCGGTCAGGGGATCGAGATCGACCCGCAGAAAGTTTACGAATGTGTCAATCGCGGGGTCTCGGTATTTCAGGCCGACCTGGATGATGGGCTCAACGGCTGGCCGGACAAGTCTTTCGATTTCGTGATCCTGGAGGAGACTCTCCAGACCGTACATCAACCAGTCAAGGTGTTGGCGGAAATGAGCCGGGTAGGCAAGAAAGGCATAGTCAGCTTCCCGAATTTCGCCCACTGGCGGGTCCGCCTGGGGCTTGCACTGGGCGGCAAGATGCCGGTCCTGGATTCCCTGCCGTACCCCTGGTTCGAGACCCCCAATATCCATCTCTGTTCTCTGGATGATTTCCTGGAGTGGGCCGGGCAGTCGAATGTGAAAATTATCGAGGGCCATGTGCTGGCCGAGGGCGAGGTGCGCCCCCTGCGCGAGGATGACAACCTGTTCGCCGAGGAAGTGCTTCTGGTGGTGCAGGGCAATCACTGAGGCTCGGAATAATTCCCGGATTATTTCTGTACTTTCAATAACTGCAGCTTGCTGCAGGCTCCGATAAGCTCGAAGTCACTGTCCTTGTGAAGCAGGATCAGATTGTTTTCCAGGCATATTGCAGCGATAATGCAATCCACCGTCTTTCTGACAGTCTTGCCGCCTTTTCTGCAATCCCTGAAAATCCGCGCCGCCGCCAGATAAGTCTCTGTCCCTTTTGGCTTGTAAATTGGAAACTCAATGAGATAGTTCATTACGGTCCGGAAATCTTTGTCTGATTTTATGCCTTGCAGGATTTCCGCCAGGATGATTTCTGTAATAGCAATATCCTCCTCATCTTCGATTAGCTTGCGAAGCGCCCGGCAATGGGCGGAGTTTGCGCCTCTGAAGAAATCAATCCAGACGCTGGTGTCGACAAGGATCATACCCGGCCCTTCCTCATTTCATCGAGGCTGCCGGTCCATTCGACCTTGCCCTCCAGATCGAGGAGCTTTTTCCTCTTGAGCCGGCTTACGAGTTCCTGCATGGCGTAATTCACCAGCTCCTTTTTGGTCTTCTTGCTGGTCAGCCGCATGGCCTCGGCCACCAGCTTTTCATCGAGCTCGATATTGGTTCTCAGCATAGCTGATAATCCTCCTTTCATGCTATACACAAAATATAGCTTAATTTTGTGTATGACGCAATGGAGGAATATACAAAACGGCCTGATTTTGGCCTTTTGATTTTCCAGGCTTCGGAGGAAAGGAGCAAAAAACATCATATTTTTGCACAATTATGGGATCAATATTATGTTCCGAACTGCGACTATTGTGTAAAAAAGCCCGACAGGAATTGATTTGGTTATTTGTAAGCATTCTGGCTAATGCCAGAGGCATCTTGCAATATATCCCGGAATGGGAGGCTACGTGAACGTTTTTAAAATCTTCAGCCTGGCTTGTATCGGCCTCTGTGGGCTATTTGCGCGGAGCGCATTTTCCCAAACCCGCAGTGATCAGCACGTATTCGAGATGCTGGCGCATCACGTGCAGAGCCGGATGGGCCTTTCCCTGGATTGCAGCGCCGGCGGGGCGGTGGTCATGCTGGATGGCAATCTGGTCTATGAGCAGTATTTCGGCCGGCAGGGCCGGAAGCCAGATTCGGC
>MFIX01000058.1:7284-7482 GCA_001780825.1 Candidatus Glassbacteria bacterium RIFCSPLOWO2_12_FULL_58_11
CGCTGGTCAGCCGGGGCGAGATCGGTCTGGATGACCCGGTGGAAAAATACCTGCTGTATTTCAAAGGGCCCGGCCCCGGCGGGACTATCGAGCGCGGCGCGGTAACCGTGCGCTGCCTGGCGAGCCACAGCTCGGGCCTGCCCAGCGACAGCATTCCGCCGCGCGCCTGGAAGGATGGCCGGCCGTTCAGCGATGCGA
>MFIX01000058.1:7491-8743 GCA_001780825.1 Candidatus Glassbacteria bacterium RIFCSPLOWO2_12_FULL_58_11
CTCCTATATACACTATTCGGATGAGTACTCAGCCAAACCCTACCCGGGCTCCGGTCTCTACGGCAGCCTGCGCGATATCGCCCGTTACGGCCAGCTCTGGCTGGATGGGGGAGAGGCGGATGGCAAAGCGATTTTCAGCAGCGATTACATCCCGCAGGCCTGGCGGACCCAGCCGCCGGGAAGAAATCCCGCCCCGGATTACGGCCTGTTGTTCTGGCTTTTCCCGCAGGTGCACGCGGTGGTCTTTTCCGGGATGGCGCACACAATCTGCGCGATCCTGCCCGAGGAGCGCATGGTGGTGGTAATGGGCCTGAACCAGCGGGAGGATGGACGCGGCTGGAGTTTCGAGGATGAGAAGATCAGCCTGGTGCGGATCGGCCAGGCGATCCGGCAGCAGCTTGGACGCTAGGAGTGGGCTTATTTATCTGGCAGCAATGTCGGATAGGTTATTTTCAACCAGGTAGTTACTTTTTGTTTCAATACAAGGGCCAGTTTTTTCATTTCCTTAACCTCCTTTTCAGTCACCTGTCCTGCACGGTCGTATTGGCTGATATTCCTTTTTTTCCTGAAAGCATCAAACTTATCAACTAACTCCCGATCTGCACCAATAGTTTGCGCAAGGCTAGCTATGTCCGGAAATGGTGGCTTTCGTGTGATGGGCGATAGCCTGCGGCAGCCAACGCTGCTGTTGCCAGATGAAGAGCCGCATTGTATGCCATATTTAGTTGCCATTCCGGATCCAAGCCCGGCACAGTGGAATTTTTCAAATCTCTCTCGGCGAGAGAAATAAAATCCGCAATTTCTTTAGGACTGGTCTGGTGATCAATAATCCAGCCGCTATTTAACCAATCTTTCAAACTCATCAGCGGATCCTATCAGAAATATTTTTTCTGAGTCTTTAAGGCTGCGAGCAAAGTGGCTAAAGCTAGCTTTGGCTCTGAATTCATTTTCAGAATAGACTACTGGATTTATCTCCCGAGAGAGAATGTCCTGCACCTCCGACAGAGCGGAAACTACCTCGCCGAACGAAATATCGCCGATTACCGCCAGATCGACATCACTTTGAGCATGCTCATTGCTTCTGGCGAAAGAACCATAGATAAAAGCCATTCTTATTTTATCTGTATATTTTGCCAGTGCCCGGCGCAGTAAATCCACCACTCCGCTTGTTTTTATAAGGAGAGACTTTAATTCGTTAAAGACGGGATTGTGCCGGTTGGCCTGGTAAAAAACCTGTCTGCCTTTTCTGGTC
>MFIX01000059.1:0-8016 GCA_001780825.1 Candidatus Glassbacteria bacterium RIFCSPLOWO2_12_FULL_58_11
CGATTCGTCAATCCATATATACAAATTAATGTATTGGGATACAGACCATCCCGGGATCGAGGAAACAGGCAAAATCGACCTTCCAGAAAGCGGCGGTCACGATTTTTTCCCAGTGCCGCACGGGCCGTTTATCGCCCTGAGCACCAGCGGCCACTGCTGGCTTTTCGACCGGGACGCCCGAACTGTCTCCGCGCATCCCGAGCTGAAAGACCTGCGGAATGTCAAATGCATCTCTGTAAGTCCGCGCAGCGGCCGCCTGGCCTGGGTCCAGGCGGAGGGCGAGAACTGGTGGGCCGAGCGGGTTCATTTTGCTAATCCGGAATATACCCTGCGCTTGCCGGGCGAGCATCTTTATAAAGTCCGCTGGTACGGGGGAAAAAATTAGTAACCCGGCTCAGGCTCGTAAGGGAAGATATATATAAACTATTATACAGGTCCGCAGTGCAACCGCTCTGAAGTGGCGGAGCGGCTTGATTATTCTTGGAACGTCTGTAAATTACCGGTAATAGACTTTGAAGCAGGAAGTTCTATACTGGACGGGAAAAATACGGACATGGCTGGAACCATCTTAAAAGTAAAATCCTTGAGCGCTCTCTGTCGAATGACGCACATTGATGGAAAGGCTAAGGGGCAGTTTGTCGAGGGCCTCGAGCTGGCGGAAGATCTTTTGCTGAGCCGGACAGCCCTGCTGTATCCGGCCGGCACCATGCTTTCCCGCAGTCACCTGGAAAAGCTGATCAAGATGCGGGAGGCCAATCGGCGCCTCGACTTTGAGTTCCTGCTGATCTGGAATGATCCGCTGGTTCGCGAGTGCCGGCTGGAGCTTGAATTCATGGTGCGGGAAATTCTGCGTAAAAGGCTGAAGGATAAATTTTGCCAGTCCTTTTTGGCTCCCGTTGAAGAACATCTTGGCCCGGTCCTCGAGCGGCTCCTGGATGATGACAAACTGATTTTAACGCTCTATGATAAATTGTATAGTAATTTTGGCGGAAGCACGGGGATATCTCCGTTTCTGGAGCACGCCGGAGAAGTCCTGCTGTTTTCCCTGGGCATCGCTCTCACCCAAAGTTACGGCACGATCATCCGCGATAACCCCTCCCGGCTTACCGATATCGCCGCGGTAGCCTTGCTGCACAACCTGGGAGCGCTGGGCCGGCTAGAGCAGATTATAAGGAGTCCGGAAGAGGAGCGGCAGAAAGTTTATTGGGAGGCCTGCCGTGAGGGGTACGAACTATGGGGAAATCTGGAGGCCGGCGGAAGGATCGGCCAGTCTATTGTTCACCTGGCTGGATATTCGCAGGGGGAAAGAGGTTTTCTCGGCCGCAAGGAATGGCCCGCGGTTCTGGCTAACATTGTCCTGGTGGCGCTGAGTTATCTGCAGAAGGAGCGAGGTCTGTTCGGGGAACCCCAGCCGGTCCGCCTGATAATCGACCAGCTCAACGCCAGGGTCCTGGAAAATTACCTGAATGAGACCGCGGTGCGAAGCCTGACCACCGGGCTCAAATTCCGCGACATCTTCGCCTTCTACCAGGAAATGGACAGTCTGATCCGCGAATGTCCCTATAAATCGGCGATTACCTACCCGATGACCGGCTTCAAAAGCCCGACGATTTTTATCTGCCGTCATACCGTCCGGGAATGCCCCTACCTGGATGGGTCGCGCAGTTCGGTCAATCTGGTCCGGCCGCAGGGCGACCTGGAGCCGGGCCGCTATCATCGCTGCAACCTGCTGACTCCGCAGCTTCACATATTTTACGAAAAGTATTACGAGGAAATCAAAGATTCCAACCCGCCGGATTGATCCGGACGGTTCCCGACATGGTACGCCGGCCGAAAACAGGAAGAAGCAAAAAAATATTTCTTTCTTGACATCCGCTTGCGCCGCGCTAGTTATTATTCAGGGACACATCGCAACTTTAGCCTGCCTGACCAACCCCCTTGCGCAAAGGATGAAAAATGCTGCCCAGAATCGTCTCGCTTATTCAGTCCGGCTGGCCCTCCGCGCTGCTCGGCCTGGCGCTCTTGTGCGCCTGCGGCCCGAAAACGGAAATGGCTGCTCGCCCGGGTGAGTACCTTTATCTTGGCGCCAATGCTCAGATCGAGCCGACGCTGCTCCCGCCTGCTCCGGCGGATGGCGACACAGTGCTCAACGACGCCCCGGGATTCAACTGGCTCGCCGAGGATAGCGCGAAAGCTTCCATTCTGGAGATCTCCCGGGACCCGGGATTTCCGGAAAGTGCGGCGCTGCTGCTCCGGGCCGGACAGCAGGGCCCGCTGGTGCCTCTTTCACTATCCTCCACTCCGCTGGTGACTGAGGGAAACGGCCAGTGGCTGATCGCCGGACTGCCTCTCAATCTCTATCATCCCTCGTTCAAGCTGGGCGAGGGCCGCTGGTACTGGCGCTGGCGCTGTATTCTCAGCGATGGCGGGATGACTCCGCCCAGCTACGTGCGCGCTTTTATTGTGTCACCTGAGGCAGTCGAGTACACGGTTCCTGCGCTGAAAGACCTTTTCGCTAATATTCCTGCCAGTCACCCGCGGCTCTTTATCCGGCCGGAAAACCTCGACAGCCTGCGCGGCCTGTTGAAATCCAGCGCCCCGCACCAGCGGCTGTACAGTCGGATAGAGGCTTATGCCGATTCCCTGCTTGAGGTTCCGCTGATGCAGGAGCCGCCGCCATTCCCTGAGGGGCCGTTCCATTATAACCTCTGGCGCGATTATTACGATCTCGCCCGCAAATCCGGACAAGTGCTGGATTTCCTGAGTTTCTGCTACCTGATGACCGGCGAGCCGAAATACGCGGAGAGAGCCAAAGAGTGGCTGCTCAATTTCGCCGGCTGGGACCTCGTGGGCACGAGCGGGATGTCGAACAATGATGAAGTGGCGATGCCGATCCTGCTCAACGGCGCGCGGGCTTATGACTGGATTTACGATGCGCTCTCAGAGCAGGAGCGCCAGACCATCCGCGCCATGCTGGTCGCCCGGGGCGAGCAGGCTTATGCCCGCTGGTGGAAAGATTCCTACCACGTGCGGCCCTTTGCCAGCCATGTCACCCGGCTGGTTAACTATATGAGCCAGGTGGGCGCCGTACTTTACGGAGAGACCCCCGAGGCCGAGAAATGGCTCAGCTATGTAGTCCCCGTGGTGACCACTTTTTACCCGGCCTGGGGCGGCCGGGACGGCGGATACAGCGAGGGGCCCAGCTACTGGATGATGTATTTCAACTACATGCTCCAGTCCGCGCACTGCATCAACAGCGCGATGGGCCTGGACGTACTGAAAAAACCGTTTTACCGGAACAACGGTTATTTCAAGGTTTACGCTTATCCCTACTATGGAGTCCAGCGCCCGTTCGGCGACACCGGAATCGGCTCCTACTGGCCGGCGGACAAGCTCAACCTCTACCGCCTGGCTTCGGTTTTCCACAATCCGTATTTCCGCTGGCGGGCCGAGATGTCGCAGCCGGAGGAGCTGCCGGTGTCCGAGACCATTGTCCCGAGCGGAATCATGAGCTTTTTGTGGCTCGATGAAGGGCCGGGGCATGTGGAGCCCAAAGCGCCGGATGACCTCCCCGGCGCCCGTCTTTTCCGGGATGTCGGCCTGGCGGCCTTTCACGAGGACCTGGGCAATCCGCAGGAAACTTATTTCCTGCTTAAAAGCTCGCCCTACGGCGCCTGGAGCCACATTTACGCCGACCAGAACAGTTTCTATATCCAGGGCTTCGGCGAGGCCCTGGCGATCCAGTCCGGCTATTACCCGCATTACGGCCACCCGCATCACCTGGACTGGACCTGGCAAACCAAGGCCCACAACTCGATCCTGGTCGATGGCGAGGGACAGCGGGTCCATGACCGAACGTCGCGGGGGAAAATCATCGCTTTCGGCCTGGGCAGCGGCGAGCCGGGCAGCCTCGATTATGCGGCCGGGGATGCGAGCGAAGCCTATCACGGCAAACTTACAAAATTCATCCGGCACGTCTATTACGAGAGGCCGCGCGATTTCCTGCTGATCGATGAGCTCGAGGCGCCGCAGCCGGTGCGCTACGACTGGCTGCTGCATGCTCTGGAGAAGATGGAGATCGATGAGATAAACAATACGGTGACCGTGCGCCGGGGCAAGGCCCGCCTGACCGTGAAATTTCTCGAGCCTGCGGAATTGAGCTTCTCCCAGACCGGCAAGTTCGATGTCTCGCCCGGAACGGCCTACCCGGAAGGTTTTGTTTATCCCGAACAGTGGCATCTGACCGTCTCGACTAAAAACAGGAACAAGGCCGCGGCCTTCGTCGTGCGGATGAAGGTCTGGCAGGCGCCCTGAAATTTTGATCGATTCTCCCCGCGTCTGCGAATTGGCCGCCTGATCCAGAAAGTGATCCGGCAAAGCGACAGGATTTAAATGCGAAAAAGACACCCGCAGCATACGGTGATCTCTTTCGGCGAGATACTGTGGGATATTTTCCCGGAGCAGATCGTACTCGGCGGAGCTCCCTTGAACCTGGCCTGCCGCGTGCATTCTCTCGGCGAGCATGCGGTGATCGCCAGCCGTCTCGGCCGCGATCAGCTCGGTAACCACGCCTTCGCGCTGGCTACCTCGCTCGGGGTGAACACCTCCTGCGTCCAGTGGGATGAACGTTATCCCACCGGCACGGTTAATGTAAATTTCAGCCCGGCCGGTGAGCCGGACTTTCTGATCGTGCCGGAGGTGGCTTACGATTATATCGAGGTGAGCGATCAGCTCCTCGGGCTCTGCAGCAAGGCCGCGGTTTTCTGTTTCGGCACCCTGGCCCAGCGCTCCGAAAAGGCCGGAAAAACTCTCGCCGCTCTGCTCGAGGCCGCAGCGGGCAGCCTCAAGTTCCTGGACATCAACCTGCGCAAGGACTGTTTCAGCGAGCGGACAATCCGCTGGTCGCTGGAAAAAGCCGATATCCTCAAGCTCAATGCCGAAGAGGTGCGGACTGTCTCCTCCATGCTTTTCGGGGAGGAGCTCGAAGTGGATCGGTTCAGCAGAAAAGCGGTCGAAAAATTCTCCTTACAGTGTTGTCTGGTGACCCTGGGAGCGGGAGGCGTACTGGCCGCCGAGCGCGCCGGAAAGTTGATCTACCTGCCCGGATATGCGGTGGAGGTAGCGGATACGGTGGGGGCGGGGGATGCTTTCAGCGCCGGGTTTATTCACGCCCGGCTAGAGGGTAAAGACCTGGCGCACTGCTGCGAGCTGGGTAACCTGCTGGGAGCGCTGGCCGCCGGCAAAAAAGGAGCGACCGCGCCGATTTCCGAAGAGGAGATCGCCGGGCTGCGGACCGGCGGACGGAACCGTCTGCGGCACCCCGGCCTGGAGAGATTTGCGGTGGTGTGAGATTGCGGCGAAAATAAGGGCGGGCACAAATGCTGAATTTCGTCGGGTACGGCATGCTGTGCCCCAAAAAAAACGATAGATATCAATATGCTGAAAAATGGCCGCCTCTTTTGGGGCGGCCTTATTTTAATCGAAAAGAATTCCCCGGAACATACTCTAGGGATAATAAATCAAATGCGCGTTGGAGCGGGTTCCAATTCCCAGCTATGCAAGCAGTAAGAGGTTTGGCAAGAAATGCGGGCGCACCCGCGGGTTCGCCCCTACGGTAATCGGGAACCAATGGCAGTGTACAAGGGGCACGCTGCACCGTGCGCCTGCATGAAATGCAAACGATTTTTTTCGAATCATAGTGATTGCCAAAAGTCCTTGCGCTTTGGATTCGATCTGGAAAGGCCGGCTAGCCTGAAGACTCATCCCGGCAGCCTTTTGCTGCCAGAGACAAATAAAAACCTCTCAAGCGTAATCGGATTCCGAAAAGGCGATTCTGAGACTCAAAGGCCATCCATTCAAGATGTGTTGTATTAGAGTGATTGCCAAAATACTCTGGCTAATCGAAGATTCATAAAACTCAAACGGCAGTTCGAAAAAGAATATACTTTTACAATCACTCTAAACGGGCTAAAATGGGCTGCCGCTTTCGCGGCAGCTTTTTTGTGCCAGAACAGGTATAAAAAAAATCCCGGCCCTCTTTTGAGGGCCGGGATTTTAAATTTCCAGTCCAGTTGACCTGGAATCAGAAGCCGAAGGAGACCGTGAAGAAATTATCCGCGGTCAGCCTTCCCTTGTTCCGGTAGGCATAGTCGAAGCGGACGACCTTGCCGGCGAAATTACGCTGGAGACCACCGCCGACACTCAGACCACGCCAGGTCGGATCGTCGCCCAGATAGCTGTACCCGAACTGATCCGAGCCCTCCGTGTACTCATCGGTCTGGATCATCCAGCCCAGGCGCACGGCTGCGGCGATAGTCGGGTTGAAGTTGTAGCTCAGCTCGGTCCCGGTCGAATAGGAGATCGGGATGTAGCTGGGGCGCCACAACTCGCCGGCGGCCAGCCAGTTGGCCTTTTCATTCGAGAAGAGCGAATAGGCCAGTGACATCTTGACCACCGTGGGCAGACGATAGGTATGGGTCCTCAACTGGACCGTACGGTCATCCCTGCGCGAGAAGGCATAGGGGTCCCCGGTGAAATCCGAGTAACCATCCGGGAAACTCCCGCCCCTGGTCTCCGGTCCGATGGAGCGGAGCAGGTTGGGACCGTTGAAGGTCATGTTGGTGCCCAGGTTCTGCATCGAGAAAGCGAACTTGATTTCGCGATCCAGCAGCTCGGTATGGTAGATCGCGCCGGCATCGATAGCGAAGGCGTTGGCCCCCATGTTACCCCACATGTCCTGATGGACATACTTGAGGTTGATCCCGCCCGAGAAGCGGTCGGACAGGTTGATGGCAAAGCTTCCGCCAATCTGCATGTCGTAGGCATTGAAATAACTGCCTGTTCCATCGGGTGAACTGACGGTGGTTATCTCCATATCCGGGATATCGAGATAGCCGAAGAATCCGCCGATAACCACATTGCCGTCGGCCAGAGGAATCGCCGCGGCGCCGTAGCTGTAAGTCAGATCCAGGGTGTAGTCCACCACGGTGACCATCACCTCGGGCTGCTGGAGGAATCCCAGACCGGCCGGGTTCCACCAGATCGAGGAGATATCATCCACGATGGCCGAGTAGGCGCTGCCCATACCGATACCGCGGGCGCCTACAGGAATCGTCAGGAACTCAGCCGCCCGGACTCCCACAAAGGAGGAGTTATCCGGCGTTGCCTGACCCAGATATTTATCAAGCCCGGTGTAGTCCTGTCTGGAAACACCTTGTGCCAGCAGCGGCACAACCGAAAACGACAGGATCGCACAGGCGGTCAACCAGGCTCGTATGGCCAAATTCTTTAACATATTTAACCTCCAAATTAATCAGCGAGGAAATTCATAATTCCGGTTAATAATATGACTTCAGGCATATCAGTTGATGACATAGAATTTACCGGTGTATGTCTTTCCCCGCGCATCCGACACGTGGAAGAAATACAAGCCGCTGGCGATAGTCTGTCCAAAGCGGTTTCTGAGGTTCCACGGTTCGGTACCGCTGTGGTTGTCGTATCCGGTCAGAACTTTCGGCTGATTCACACTCAGGCGGTCCCAGTCGGTGTAGTCGCCCCAACCGGAACGGTTGGCGCCGACGTGGTTCAGCACGTTAACCAGGTTGCCGCCCAGGGTGTAAATCCGGATCGTGCAGCGATCCGGCAGGTTGGTGAACTCGATCCGGCGCTGGTTGGGCGAAAGATCGAGGAACGACGACGCCATGTAAGGATTGGGTACGACTTTGACCTTGCTCAGGTCGATGTCGTCGTCATTCAGAGTCGAAGCCGTGATCTTGACGTTCCACTTGTCTCCCGGGTAAGGCGGATCGGGAACCTGAGTGAAAGAGGTCCGGTCGCTGTTCCAGGTTCCGAACGTCGAGATCAGCGTAAACTTCGTGCCGACCGGAGGCATGCCGCCGGTCAGGCCGATGATCTGGCCGCTGACGCACAGGCGGACGGGCGCGGTATCGGTGCTGTTGGCCGGAATCTTGTCCACCAGCAATAGGGTACGCTGAGACTGCGGGACCGGGGTGTTGC
>MFIX01000059.1:8025-8105 GCA_001780825.1 Candidatus Glassbacteria bacterium RIFCSPLOWO2_12_FULL_58_11
CCCATTCGACTCCGAACCCGTTCCTGAAATCATTGCCAGTGCGGCCGGCGGGTATGAATCCCCAGGCGTCCTCATCCACA
>MFIX01000060.1:0-12891 GCA_001780825.1 Candidatus Glassbacteria bacterium RIFCSPLOWO2_12_FULL_58_11
GTACTTTTTTTGTCAAAATAGGTGTGCGAAAATCATTGATTTAGCTAGTGAGATCGATTGCTTGGCAGGAGTGTGCAGCTAGCGGGCCAACAAGGGGAAAAACAGGAGCTAATCCATGTAAAACGCGGCGGCGGCGAAACTGACCGCGCTCTGGGTGGGGGCCTCGTGCCAGACCCGGTGGCCCAGCTCGACACCTTTGGCCTCCGGCGGCAGGACTTCCAGCAGCAGGGACAGGACGCTGAACCCGCAGACATGGTAACGGTCCAGCACGCCTTTGCCCTCTGCGCAGAAAGCTTCGACATCGCGGCCGGCGAGGTGCCGCAACAGGGTCAGGTCATGTGAGGAGGAGCCGGAAGTGATCTGGATCGCCGGCTTGCGGTCGCCGAACTTGGGGCCTACGTGCGAGAAATCCACGCCAGCCAGCAGCAGGGTTTTTTTAGAGGAGTCGGCCAGCAGCTCGCTTAAGTAATCGAGGGCCGGCAAGAGCTCTTTTATCTCGCGGGGCCGCTTTTTATCTCCCAGGATCAGGTCACCGTAGAGCGAGCCGCAGAGCACCGGGACCAGTGTAAACGGTCCCTCGAGCACGCTCTGCAGAAATAGAACCTGGAATTCTATCGAATGCTCGCTGCGGTGGGCGAAATCATCTTCCAGCGCGAGTGGACCGGCGGCTTTTTTCAGGCGGGAAACCGCCAGTTGTTCGGTCGGCACCCTGCCGAGCGGAGTGCGGTAATCCTTGGCGGTGAGCGAGAACAGGCCGCGCTCCATGCTGTGTCCTACGCCCAGGACTACGACCCGGTCATAGGAGCGGCCGTTGAGCAGCCCGTAACCCGCGGAGTATATTTTTTCGCCGACACTCAGCTCGATATGCGGTGTGACCAGGGCCAGGACCGGCTTGTCTTTTAATTCGGCCAATTTCGGGTTTTCGCCGGCGGAACCCAGCAGGCCGGCGATAAACTGCTGCAGCTCGCTCTTTTCCGCAGGGTAAGATTTGCCGGCCAGGGCCGGCGGACGGTCGGTGAGAGCGATAAAATTCTCCACCAGCCGGGTGCGGGCATCCCGGTAGCGGCCGTTATCCAGAAGATATGCCTCGTCCAGCCCCAGGATCAGCGACTCGACCACCTCGAGCGGGATCGCGGTCAGTTGTCCGGCGCGGGCGGTCTGCTCGACCAGGTGAAGGCGGATCTGTTCCGGGCTGTGCGCCCCATCCAACAGCGAAAGCAGGGGCAAAGCCCCGGTGCTCAAAGCCGCCGGCCCCCGAGAATCGAGCTCCAGCGGGTCGCGCACCACGATAAGAGTTTTCCCATCCTCGCCGCGCATGGGCATCAGGTCGATATCCTTGCGCAGACGGGGGAATTCCGATTTTCCTTTTCCCACAGCCTGTGTTCCGGTCATTATATTCCAACTCCAGTGGATAATTCAGGATGCAATTCGAGGCATAGCAATAAGCATGCCTGTACCGCTCCCGCTCCGGCGACGTATAAGAACAATACCCGGATTCCGGCGGCCGGTTCCAGCCATGATTGCGCTCAGACCAGCAGCTTTCCCGCTTCCATCAGCGGCTTGCCGTCGATCCAGACCGAGGGCTTGAGCAGCAGCCCGTCGAGATGGCTGGCCACACCGACGCTGCCGCCCATCGATTTGTTGTCGCCCAGGGCCAGGTGTACGGTGCCGAGGATTTTTTCATCCTCGAGAATCTTGCCGCTGATAATCGCCTTGTCGTTGGTGCCCACGCCCAGCTCGGCCAGGTTGTAAGCCGCCTTGCCGTGCGGCTCGAGAAGCCTTTCGAGCTGCCGGGCCGGCGCGCCCCCGGTGATTTCCACCGCGTAGCCCTTCTCGATCTTGATCCGGATCTTCTCGTTTCCCAGCTTGCCCAGTCCGGCGACCGCCGCCTCGAAGACAATCACCCCATTGGCGCTGCCCTCCACCGGCGCCAGGTAAGCCTCGCCGGCCGGCAGGTTGCTCATATCGCCGGGTTTGTGCACCAGCCCGGTATCCGGGTGCGCGACGCGGCCCTCGATCGAAAACTCGATATCGGTCCCGGCGGGAGAGGTGACCCGGGCATGCTTGCCCGCGCTAAGGACTTTGGCGGTCTGGACACTCAGCGCGGCGATTTCATTGTAATCAGCCACCAGGGTGCGGATCATGCATTCCTCGGTAATTCCCGGCAGAGTGGCCGCCCGCACTCCGGCCGCACTGGCCGCCCGGCGGGCATCGGTATGAGTCAGCGATTTGGAGGTGGGGCAGAGCAGCACATCCACGGATTTCATCAGGCCGGCCACCGCCGCCGGCGGCTCCTCACCGTTAGAGCTTCGGGGGATTATCTCCAGAAGCATCGCCTCGGCGCCCAATTCCCTCGCCGCCTCCCACAACGCAAAGCCGATCCTGCGCTCCGGCTCATCGCAGATAACCAGCACGGTCTCACCTTTCCTGATCGCCATGCAGCCGCTCATTGTGTTCATCGCGGCATCTTTAAGAGTGCTCATTTTAACCTCGATTTAATACATTCAGTAATAACTTCAGAAATAAGCGCGAATATTATCCGGGATCTTCGCTCCGGCCTGCTACTCCCGGCCAGCCTCCCGGGCCTTGGCGCTGGGGACAGCGATCAGGACCCAGATCAGGGTGGCGAAAATGACCAGGGCGAACCAGGGCATGAGCGGCCCGGAACTGTCCAGGAAAGCCTGGTACCAGGCGGCGGCCTGGCGCTTGCCGACCTCGAGGGTCCCGCTGTAGAACGGGTCGGTGGTAAAGCCGATGTTGAAGAAATAGAACAGGGCCAGCAATACCGCGGTCAGGCTCTCCCCGGCGACAAATCCGCTGGCCAGCAGGAGCCCGTTGTTGTCCGCCGCCTGGCGGCTGCGCTCGCTCTTCTTACGCAGGCGGAATTCGAGGAAAGCCTTGATCACCCCGCCGGTAAAGATCGCGAAAGTGGTGTTGAAGGGCAGGTACATCCCGACCGCCACCAGCATCGGCGAGCCGCCGCCGAGCAGGATCAGGCCGAGCGCGAAAAAGCCGCCCATAATCACCAGCGGCCAGGCCATGTCTCCGCCCACAATTCCCTTGGCCATCAGGGCCATCAGCCCGGCCTGTGGCGCGGGCAGCTCGGCGCCGCCGATCCCGCCGGGAGTGGAGTTGTGCAGCAGCATGAGCGGGAAAGTGAGCACCAGCGAGGCGCCGACCACGCCCAGCATCTCGGTGATCTCCATGTGCCGCGGAGTGCCGCCCAGGATATGGCCGACCTTGAGGTCCTGAAGCATGTCTCCGGCCACGCCGGTGGCGCAGCAGACCACGCCGGCCACGGCCAGCACCGCGGCGATACCTTTGGTCCCGGTGGTCCCCAGCCACACCATCAGCACCGCCGCCACGATCAGGGTCGAGAGGGTCAGGCCGCTGATCGGGTTGTTGGAGCCGCCGATCAGGCCGACCAGGTAGCCGGCCACCGCGCAGAACAGAAACCCGGCGACTGTCATCACCACCGCGGCCACGATCGCGCTGACCAGGGAGCCGGAAAAATACCAGTAAAGGATCGAGATCGGGATTATCAGCGCTATCACCAGGCCGATGACCCATTTGAAATTGAGGTCGCGCTCCAGGCGGCTGGGGGTGAATTCGCCTTTCTGGCTGAGGCGGAAATCGCTGAAAGCTTTGCCGATTCCATCCGCCAGAGGCTTGCGCATTTTGAACAAGGTATAGATCGAGGCCACCAGCATCGAGCCGACAGCGAAAGGACGGACCTGGGAGCGCCAGACGCTGGAGGCGATATCCGGCCAGTCCACGCCGGCGGTGTGGTAGCTCTCGAGGCCCCCGTTATAAAAGATCGCCACCGGGATAAATACCAGCCAGCCCAGAACTCCGCCGGCGAAAACCCAGGAGCTGAGCTTCAGGCCGATAATGTACCCCACGCCGATCAGGGCCGGCGAGGCCCCCGGGCTCTGTACCAGCATCCCGCCGCCATAGGCCCCGGCATGCGAGGCATCCTGGCCGGGAAAGAGATCGATATTACTGGTCTTGAAGGGAAAATAGGCGGTGACATATTCGCGGATCAGGCGAATCCCATTGGCGTTCTTGAAAAACTCGAACAGGGCGGCCAGGCCCATCGCCCCGAAAACGTACTTGGCGCCGGTCTGGCCATGCTGGCCGGCCTTGACCACCTCGGCGCAAGCGCGGGATTCCGGGAAGGGCAGGCCCGCCTCCTCGACCAGGGGCCGCCGCAGCAGGATGACAAACAGCACGCCCAGCACTCCACCCACCAACATAATCAGTGTGCAATCCCAGTAATTCAGGTCATCCCAGACCCCCGAGATCACGAAAGCCGGCAGGGTGAAAATCGCGCCGGCCACCAGGGCCTCGCCGACCGAGGCGGTGGTCCGGGTGATGTTTTCCTCAAGGATCGAGCCGCGGAATACCCGCAGGATCGCCATCGCCACCACCGCGGCCGGAAAGGTGGCCGAGACAGTCATCCCGGCTTTCATGCCCAGGTAAGCATTGGCCGCTCCAAGGACTATCGCCATCAGGATGCCCAGCAGCACGGCCCGCAGGGTGAATTCCTTGAGTCCGGTCTCCGCCGGTACGAAAGGCTTGAATTCTGTTTCGCTCATCTGGCCGCTCCCTGATGAGAGGTAATGGTTCGGCTGCAGTTATTGATCGGCCGTTTTCCGCCGCAGGCTTTCCGGTGCGTCCGTTGTTTCGGCAAAGCTCGGCCCCCGACCCTGATTAAAGCCATCCGGGACATGAAGCCGGGATCGAAGATAGCCCGGTCAGCGGGGCCGGCGCAAGGATAAATATCAGATGCGGCCGATATACTTTTTCGGTAAACTCAATCCTGATGTGCGGGAATGGAATTGAAGGAGAACAATTGGACTGCCGGGGGGGAATTGGTCGAAAAAAACCGGCCGGTCCGGGCGCCGGTCAGGCCTCCGGCCCTGAGGGACTCTCATCCTGCGCGGGGCCGGATTCCAGGCCACCGTTCATAAATTCATAAATTTTCTTCGAGCTGCCGTTATCCTGGCTGGCCTCCTCGACTTTATCCGCGCCTTTAAGCAGGTAGTCGATGAAGGCATCCAGCTCTCCGAGATCCGAGGGATCGAGCTTCTGGATTTTAGCCAGCAACGGCTTGAGCTCCTCGGCGATGGCCGTATATCCGGCTGGAAGTCCTTTTCTAATTTTCATTATTCCAGCTCGCCACCGGCTCCAAATCAGCCGAATATGGTTTGGTAGTTAAACTGCAATAATATGTGAAAAAGCCATATTCCGTTGTAATATTATCAGATACATCCTTTGACCGGCGAATATCGAGGACCGATTTTACTCTTCCGGATCACTTTTTCAAGGAACTCTGCCTTTCGCCTCGATCCCGCAAAGCTGATTTCTAATCATTTCCAAGCTGTAGCAGCGGCCGCAAAGGGCCATGAAGGTCTATTTTGAAATTTGTTCGAGATGAGTGCTCTTGCGGTGGTTTTCGATAAAATCCTGAATCAGCGCATCCTGTTCCTCGACAAAATTCTCCAGGGTGATCAGCAGGTTTTCCACCTCGCTGGCCCGGAAATGGACTATCGTATCCTTGTCCAGAGCCGCGGCATCCTCACCCATTTTGGCGTACAGCAGGTCGTACACCACTTTGATTGTCGACAGCTTTTGTTCGAGGTGTGTCAGCAAATCGTTGAATTCCGGCATCGGCGAGCCTCCAGGTAATATTTATCTGGCTTTCCCGGGCACATAAAATCCGGCGTTCTAAAAAAGAATACGGCTACTCAAGCGGCAGGAACTTCTGAATGTGCAATTCTTCCCGGTACTTGTCCAGAACAAGATCGATGCCCTCCCGCAGGTATTCGCTGATCGGGACTCGTGTTTTACCGGAAAGTGCTTTTAATTTTTCTTTCTGGCTTACCAGGATATAGGTGGTAATTTGGGTCTTGCTTTCGGACAAGGCGGCCTCCTTATATAACCCTGAACGGGGGAACATTGAGATATATTGCATTATATTATATCCGATTTTTTTTTATTTGTCAATAAACAAACATCTCACTCACGGTAAACAGACTTGAAAAAATGCTGCGGATCGCGTATCATTGCACCATCCTTCAATTAACGATTCCTTCCCCGAAATGTAACTTAACTCATGGAAGTAAATATTCAGGGCAATGACAAACCACCAACCGCTTAATAGAAAGAGAGAGGCCATGCAGAAGTATAAATCGATCTTAATATTCGGTCCCAATGGAATCGGTAAGGGGACCAATGCCAAGGCGGTGGGAACACTACCCGGTTTCCTCCATTTTTCCACCGGAGAGATGTTCCGGCACCTGGCCGCCCGGGTCAGCGAGGGGACCGCCTCGGACCTGGAGCGCCGCATAGATAAGACCATGAAATCCGGCGGTCTGGTGGATGACCAGACCACGGTAAACCTGGCCCGCGAACACCTGGAAAAAGAGGTTCACGATGGCAGGTTTAAACTTGAAACGGGTGTCCTGCTGCTGGATGGGCTGCCGCGCGACAGGGCCCAGGCCGAAATGATCGACGCCTATATCGAGGTTCGGGCGATTCTCAATATAACCGCCTCCCGGGCGATCGCCGTGGCCCGGATCACCGGGCGGGCGCGCCTGGAAGGGCGCAAGGACGATCAGGATGAGGAAGCGGTGGGCCACAGGCTGGACATTTTCTATGCCAATGCCGAAAAGATTCTCTCTTATTACGACCCGAACTACAACGGGCAGATGACTTACAGTTCGAACTTGATCCACTATGTCAATGCGGACCAGAAGCCGGTCAAAGTGCTCCGGGATTGCCTGGACTGGCTGGTCCGAACGTTTTGAGTATCTGAAAACGAAAAGCCGTTCTCCGTATATCGGGGAACGGCTTTTTTATTGCGGCTCTGGTAAAAACTTTTCCGGACTGCTTAAGAGCGGCAAGTTACCGGGCATCTCAGACAATAAGGTCTATCCGGCCTCCTCCTTTGCCTTTCCAGGCTTTTTCTTCTGAGGATTCCTGGCTCTTGGACTTATCGTCGGATTTTTTCTTTTTTTCTCGCCGGTAATAATCCTGCGATGCCTGGTCTTTATCCAGGGGCGTTACCCGGTAAGCATAGCCACTGTTGGGAATCTCTGTTATCGGCATAGGGTCTCCCGGTGGCTGAATTCACTCCCCCAGGCTGCATGCCGGGGGCATCATCACTTAATCCTATTATCGGCAGAGATAATTAATCTCTTTAGCGTGAAAAGCCGAATAACTGCTTAAATGTCAAGAAACAAGAAATTTTTCCGGACCGGGGCAGAAAATGCCGCTTTTCAAGCCGGAGGAGGGGGAAAACCATCGAAATTTTGCTCAAATGAAAAAATCGCTAAAGGTGCTTTGCGACCTTTAAAGCGAAAAAACTGTTGCGCGGGACCTTGCGCGCCGCGAGATACCGGGGCGCGGATGTCAGGCGCGTTGGGGGCGGCGCCTGCGCAAGGCTGCGCAGGCGGGGCCGCCGGTGTTGCCGGCGCCCCCGGCGCGCATGGTTTTCATGCGCGCGCCGCCCCCTGCTCCGGGACTTCCGAAAAGTCTATCAGGAGGCAATGAACCGGTGTCAGCGGAGTATGGATGGAGGGCCGGGAGGTTTATTGAGAGATAAAGCGGCGCACTGCCTCGGCGCCGGAGAGGAAATCGCTCACCAGCAGATCGGCCCCGGCTCGCGCCAGGTCCTCGGCGCTGACCGTACCGGTGGCCACACCGACCGATTTAGCCTGAATAGCGCGGGCGGCCCGTATATCGTGGGTGGTGTCGCCGAAAACGAAAGTGCGCTCCCGGGGGAATTCGACCCGGTAATGGCTGCACGCAATCCGGAAAGCCTGCTCGGCCAGCTCATCGCGAGTCACATTGTCCTCGCCGAACCCGCCAATGGGAAAGTAATCGGCGAGGCCAAAAGCAGTGAGCTTTATCAGCGCCCCATCGCGCACATTGCCGGTCAGGAGCGCCAGCTTGCCTTGTTCACTGGAATACCGGACCAGCTCTTCTACCCCAGGCATCAGTTTCCAGCCCCGGGGATTGCGGCTGGCGCGCTGGAGATAGCGGATGTAATTAGCCTTGAAACGCAGCCAGCGTCTGGCCAGTTCCTCGCCCGCAAGCTCCGGCCGGTAACGGCCGGCGATCTCCTGAAAGATCATCCGGTCCAGTTTTCCGGCCATGTTGATTCCCTCCACCTGATCCACGATCCCCAGGGTTTCCTTGCAGGAGCGGGTGAAACTCCGGTAGCCGCTCCCGCTGGTCGACAGCAGGGTGCCGTCGATATCGAACAGAAAAAGAGTCGGAGCGCTCGGGGGCATAAGAATCAGAACCCGTAGAAAAAGCTGAAGCGGTGGGAATTGCCGATATCGGAATAGGGCACAAAAGCGTAGTCGAAGCGGAGCTTGAGGTAGTCGATGCCGAACCCGTAGGAGAAGGCCTCATAGGCCAGCCCGGAGCGGTAGCCCAGCCTGCCGTAGATGAATTCCCGGAAGCCGTATTCCGCGCCCAGGGCGATCCGGGCATCGTTATCGTTCGGAGATTCCAGCTCGGCGCACACCAGCATCGAGCTGCCCTTCCATGGCAGCAGCCGATGGTATGCAGCGCCCAGGCTCACCAGGCGCGGAGCCGGGTAGCCTTTCGACTCGTACTTGAGCTCGGTGCCCAGATTGCGTACGGTGAACGCCGCGGTCAGCCCGGGGATCATCGTGCGGGAGCGGATGCCGATATCGAACAGGGTGGCCTCGGCGGTTTCCGAGTCGAGGGACTCATGGACATAACGGGCGGTCACGCCGGCGGAAAGGTCCGGGTTGATCTGGTAAGCCGCGCTCACGCCGAGCGCCAGGTCGAACGGCGTAAATACGCCATCCGGCAACACGGAGTTGGTCCCTCTGCGCTCCAGGTCACCCATGCCGAAATAATTCATCGACACTCCCATGCGCACCCGGGGGACATCGAAAGTAAAACTGGCCGCGCTCTGGGAAATGTCCGCGATCCAGCGGTTCTGCATGAAAAAGAGCTCGTTGGGCGGGGTTGAGGTTAGCCCGGCCGGGTTCCAGAAGCAGGCGCTGGCATCCTCGGAAATGGCCGAGAAAGCGCCGCCGAGAGCTGCGGCCCGGGCGCCCACCGCGACCTTGAGAAAATTCAGGCTCGTGGTTCCCGCATCCGCGGAAACCGCGCGGGATTCTCCCGTCGATACCAGCAGGCCGAGAGCCAGCCCGAGCCGGACAATTGTCAGCCTGCCGCCGGTAAATTTTATGGCATGGGCCATTATTTTTGGGGTTATAATTTTTATAATGTTCATTTTATCACGGCCATTTTCCGGATCACGCGGGCCGTGCCGCCGGAGGAAGAGTAAGCCTGCACCAGTATAAGATAGACTCCGCTGGCGTATCTGTCCACATCCCAGGTTACCTCATTGGTCAGGCCATCGGCCGCGGCCGTGCCGCCGGCCAGGCTTTCGACTGCCTCGCCGCTGGTGGTCAGAATGTCGACAGTCACCCGCTGGACATCTTTTTTCCCAAGAGTATAAGCCAGGTGGGCCTGGCCGCCGCCGCGTACCGGGTTGGGGTAGACATAGCACAGCCTGTCCGGAAGGACCTCGCCGGTTGCACTCAGCCCTGGGGCGGTCTGGACCCGCAGGCTCAGGCCGGTGCGCCGGGGCCCGGCTCCCAGCCCGGCCCACTGCGGGCTCAGGTCGGGCGAGCCGGTCGAGTAGGCGTAAAGGTATCCCTCGCCGTCGGCGCAGAGCAGGTCCAGCCGGCCATCTCCGTCCAGGTCGGCCGGGACGGGACAAGCCAGCGAATTAGAACCGAGGATGAACCGGGCCACCGGCGGGGCGGCTTCCGCGCCGGAAAAGGCGACAGCCAGCCTGCCACGGGTGGCGACAATTATATCCTGTTTCCCATCCCCATCCAGGTCCGCCAGCGAGGGGGCGCTTAAGTAACGCCGCTCGCTGAAAGTCTGCGCGGCCTGCAGGGACAGGGGAAAGCCCGCCGGCGAGGCGCCGTTGTAATCCAGCACGTACAGCCTGTGCCGCCCGGGTGCGGTCGTGTCCGGGAAATCCACCGGCACAATCAGCTCGTTCAACCCGTCGCCGTCCACATCGCCGATCGCTCCGCCGGCTAGGCAGCTCCCGCCGGTCCTGACCGGCCAGCCCGGCTGGAGAGCGCCGAGCGAATCGAAGCTCCAGATATTGCCATCGGCGGTGAAAGCGCAAATCCTGAACGACTCGTTCTCTCCCGGCAGGCCCAGCCTGCCCGCCGCCGGGGCGCACAGGATCGGCGCGCCCAGGTCCCGGCGGAAAATCTGTCCACCCTGTGAATTGAAAGCGTAGAGGCTGCCCGCGATTGTCCCGGCATAAATTCCCACGGCCTGGCCGGAGACCCCGTGAAGGACCGCGACCGCAGCGGCGATCTCATCGTCCACCTCGACCGGGAAGCCGGAAACCGGCCTGCCGCTTCCGGTGAGCGCATAGAGCTGCGAGCCGGTGTGCTGAACCCGGTTACCGATAAGGATATCCAGCACCCCGTCGCCGTCCACATCCGCCAACACCGGAGAGGCGCCGATCCGGCCGGCCAGGTGCACCGGGAAGCCGGGGAGGCTGAACGAGGCGGCGCCTTCGAGAGTAAAGGCGTAAACCGAGCCATTGGTCCCGGCCACCACCACCTCGGGGTCACTATCGCCGGTTATATCGCCCGCCGCCGGGGAGCCGGAGATCGAATCGCCGGTGGCGGCGATCAGGGTCAGAGCGCCGCGGCTGTCGGCTACGTACACCCGGCCGTCATCCGTGGCCTGCACGACATCGCTGCCCGGCGCGCCGGAATCCAGGTCGATAACCAGCGGGCTCGAGCCGTTGGTTCCGGTACCGATAATCCGCGGCCAGCCGCTCAGAGGATGTGGCAGGTGAGCACCCTGGGCCACCGAGTTGAAACGGATGTCGAGAGCCAGCAGACTGTCCACCAGCGGCTCCCCTGGAGCCACGGACACCGAGCGGAAGCCGGAGATTTCGATATTGGAAGGCAGCCCGGTATAGCTGGTTGAGTTGGGGTTGGAATAGGGCCCGAACAGCAGGTTCAGGTTGCCCAGCTCGAGGCTTTTCGCCCCCGGCACTCCGCCGCCGAATACATCGAACGGGCTGCCGTATCCCGGATCGAGCGTGGCCGGAAAAGCCTCGAGCATGTGGGGGATTCCATCCGCTTCCTCAAGAGCCACACCAAGGTGTTGCGGGACTGTATTTACCGAGTTGAGAGTCAGGTCGGAATTGAAATTACGCCGGATCACCTCTTCATCGATATGCCAGATCAGCACTCCCGAGCCCAGTTGTTCCGGAGCGCCCGGGACTTTGGCCAGGGTGGTGTCGTTGTCAGCCAGCACATTGGGGATGGACCAGTCGAACTCGGCGAATGAGCCGTCCGGGAGACGGTAGTCGTCGGTCATTATGTCCGGGAAAAAATTCCCTCCGGTCTCGTTAAAGTCGAATTTGCCGTTGAAATTCGTGTCCCGCAGACGGTTCTCCAGCAGGAAATACTCGGTCGAGGAAATCGGCACCTTGATCACCTGCGTGCCCCCGCCCCAGAGCTCGGAGGCCCGGAGAACGATATTCGCCCAATCGCCGGTCACCACCACCGGATCGATCCAGCCGAGATAGACCTTGCTCCAGGCACAGGGATGGCTGGGAATGCGGCTTACCGAGTTGTAATAGCCGGTCGCCATCAGGGCGAAAAAACCGACCGTGGGCCGGGTGCCGACCTGGGTATCATAGAGGTCCGGAAGGCCGAAATAATGGCCCAGCTCGTGGACCATTACGCCCAGGA
This sequence comes from Candidatus Glassbacteria bacterium RIFCSPLOWO2_12_FULL_58_11, assembly GCA_001780825.1. GTDB lineage: Bacteria > Gemmatimonadota > Glassbacteria > GWA2-58-10 > GWA2-58-10 > GWA2-58-10. The sequence goes on from MFIX01000060.1 coordinate 11,796, forward strand.
GGCCCTGCAGGGGTCCCTGCGGATTGGGCTTGACTCCGTTCTGGTCGGGCGGGAGATCGTAGTCCTGGATCGCGGTTTCCGGGAAAATCTCCAGCTCGCTGACGTAAAAGGCGGTCCCGTCCGGATTGCGGTCATTAGTAGCGATCCCCTGGTAGGAGGGGTCCCCTTCGGCCAGGATTTCGCGCAGCAGGGCGCCGTTTATCTCCACCGGATAGATATCGTCCGGTGATTTCCCATCGTAATCGGTATGTTCGCCGCAGCCGGCATGGAAGATGAGCACCACATCGTACTTCGAATAATCCATTTCGGCATCCGCGGCCTTGATCGCCTCCACTGCCAGGTTGGAGGTGCGCAGGCTATAGTCATCGTTCTTACCATACTCCGCCATTTCCTGAGGCAGGGTGTAGATGGCCGAGATATCGGTCAACGAGTCCGGCGCGCTGAACAGCACTTTGCCCTGGCTCACCGCCTCGTAGTACTCGGAGACAAACAGGAGGTTGCGCTGGATGTAAGCCTTGGATCTCGAATCCACCGTGGGGTCCTGGACGACCACGCCGCTCGAGGAGTCACTGAAAGTAAAGAAGGGGATATCGCCCCAGGTCCCATTGCCGGTGGTGGCAGGGTTATCATCCGGCTGGAACTGCACCCGGACCACCCCGACCCGCACATGCAGCGGCCAGGCGACGGCGGCAAGCCCCGCCCCGGCCGGATTCCCGGCCATGAACGCCCGGTAAGCCGGCGCATCGGGATTGGGGGATGACAGACAGTGCTTCTGCCGGTAAGGCGGCACAGCCGCGGAATGCAGATTGGTAAAGTCGGCGCCTGAAGAGAGGACCGGGGTCAGGCAGACCGCGCAAAGTAAGATACCAAGTGCTCTAAAATACATTAATATATCTTCGATAAGTTAAAGAGCTGATTTAGAAATTCATCCCCGGATGATTATACGAGCCGGGGCCTGTTTTCGTTCCTCTTCGGGATAAGCCAACTTAATACATTTATCCACTTTACTCAATCGTTTTGGCTCTTTCCAGCGCTCCAGGCCGGCAGGGGCTGGGACAGGGACGTGAAAGAAGTGCTTTGCCCTGCCGGGGTTATC
>MFIX01000060.1:12907-17531 GCA_001780825.1 Candidatus Glassbacteria bacterium RIFCSPLOWO2_12_FULL_58_11
CCGGTAATTTTAGCTCTCGCAAAGGTATTGACATTATCTGCGGTCGACATTAAGCTGAATGCCGTATTATCTGTAATGCCCGGTGAGCAGCTCATTCCTTCTGCAAGTATAAGTCAGGGCCTGACCGCAATCTGCCGGAAATCCGCCTTCTGTTACGGCCCGTTAGGACCGGACGAAAAAAGAAATTAATTACCCGCACCTCGGCCGTTATGCAAGTTTCGTGCTGAGACTGTGGAAATGTCACCAGCGGGACGCAGGACAATAGCCAAGAGCCTGATCATCCGCAGCTCAATTCGAGCATTCACTTTAAACACGCATCCGCGCTGCCTCGACGGGCGTGTCGATTCAACCAATCAACCGCAGGGGGGCTCCATGTCATCCAGGCAGAAGAGTATTTCACGGCGCACATTTTTCAGGAACGGCGCAACGGCGGCCGGAGCAGGACTCGGCGCACTTATCGCCACCCGCACTTCCGGCCTTTTCGGCGCGGTGCCTCCCTCGGACCGGATGGCTGTCGGCTTTATCGGCGTAGGTGCACGGGCCCAGCAGATCATGGATTCGATGCTCCTGATCCCGGGTGTGGAAATTGTGCGGGTCTGCGATGCTTACAAGGGTCGGGTAGCCCGCTCTATCGAACGCTGCAACGGCAAGCCGACTGCGGTGGACAATTATAAGAAGATCCTGGAGGACAAGGGGATCGACGCGGTGGTTATCGCCGTCCCGGACCACTGGCACAAGACGATGGCAATTGAGGCGATGCAGGCCGGCAAGGATGTTTATATCGAGAAGCCGCTGACTTATAAGATCGATGAGGGGCTGGAGATTATCAAGGCGGTGAAAGATACGAAGCGCATCCTGCAGGTGGGCAGCCAGGGCATCTCCAGCGATATCCAGCGCAAGACCCGCGATGTGATCGCCTCGGGCAAGCTCGGCCAGATCACCATGATCCGCGCCTATTTCAACCGCAACACTGCCGAGGGCGCCTGGATTTACCCGATTCCGCCGGATGCCAACCCGCAGACTGTCAACTGGGAGATGTTCCTCGGCCCGGCGCCCAAGCTGCCTTTCAACCTGCCGCGTTTTTTCCAATGGCGCTGCTATAAAGACTACTCCGGCGGTATCGCCACCGATCTTTTCGTCCACCTCTGCACCTCGATCCATTTCATGATGGGCGTTCAGGCGCCGTCGCAGGTCATGGGCATGGGCGACCTCTACCGCTGGAAAGAAAGCCGCGATGTCCCGGACACGATCAATGCCTCGCTGAAATACAAAGAGGGTTTCATGGTCAACATGTCCGGAACGTTCAACAATACGATCAGCAGCGGAGCGGGTTTCCAGATCCTGGGCACCGAGGGCAGCCTGGAAGTCGGCGGCAAGCTCACTTTCTTCCCGGAAACGCCGGTCGAGGACCCGAGCTGGGTAGTGAGAAGCTGGCCCAGTGCCATGGAAAAGGCATATTTCGAGGACCCGAAGATGGTCGCCTATCTGCAGGAAGCCCGGGCCAAGGAAGCGGCCAGGCAGCCGGAGGTAATCATGGTGGGTGATGATGACGCAACCAAGGCCCACCTGGAGCGCTGGTTCGCCTCGATAAAGTCCCGGACCGCGCCCGAGGAGAGCGCCGAGGTCGGGCACCGCGCCTGTTCGGTTGCCCACATGGTCAACCTCTCGATTGCCAGCGGGAACTCCGTTTATTGGGATTTCGAAGCCCAGCGCGTGAAATCCGACTGAGCGGCTGAAATTTGAATTCATGCCGAAAAGCGGCGTCTGATAAATTAGAGTATAACTTTTTCGCTTTTTTAGAGTTTAACAATTGTCTGTCAAACTATGCTTCATTATTAACCGTACTAAGGAGAGGCTTTCATGAAGAGATTAACTGGATCACTCCTGCCGGCGATAACCTTGGTATTCTTGCTTTCCCTGCCGGCCAGGGCGGATTACAATCACAATTTCACCGGCGCCTCGAAATGCCGGGTCTGCCATATGAGCGCGAAAAAAGGCGACCAGTTCGGTGTCTGGAAGGCCAGCAAACACGCCCAGGCCTACCAGGTGCTGACTACCCCGGAAGCTAAGGCGGTGGCCGAGAAAGCCGGACAGGGCGGCAAGAACCCGGCCGAAAACCCGGCCTGTATCAAGTGCCATATCACCGGCTGGGATGCCCCGGCGGCGAAACTGGGCGCCAAGTACGACAAGACCGAGGGTGTCGGCTGCGAGAGCTGCCACGGCCCCGGCGAGGATTATTCACCAATCAAAGTCATGAAAGACAAGGCTCTGGCGACGGCGGCCGGCATGACTCTGCCCAAGAAAGAAGATTGCACGAAGTGCCATAACAGTCAGTCACCGACGTATAAGGCTTTTGACTACGATACGTTTTTCAAGAAGATCGCGCACGACAATCCTGAAACGCCCTAGACGGGTGAATCGGACTGGAGAGTAAAATCGAACGGCCCTTCGAAACCGGAGGGCCGTTTTTTTGATTCATTTCTTGAATTTTACCGGGGCCGGCTTATTTTCCAGCAGCGTTTCGAATGCATGGCTAAAAAATTGATATTTCCGCTACTTTCCAGTCACATTGTTTCCCGCGGAGTAACAGCGTGAGCGGCATAGTCCCCGATAAACCGGTCAGCCTGGTGATCCCGACCTGGAACGGACGGGAGCTGCTGGGCCGGTTTTTGCCCTCAGTGCTGGCGGCCCTGGCGCGCTATCCCGGCGGCGGAGAGGTGCTGGTGGTCGATGACGGCAGCCGGGACGGGACTCCTGGCTTTCTGCGTGATAATTTCCCAGCGGTCCGGACGGTCCATCTCGACCGTAACTCCGGCTTCGCGGCGGCGGTCAACCGCGGCGTGCTCGAGGCGCTCCATGAGCGGATCGTCCTGCTGAACAATGATGTGGAGGTGGATGAGAATTTTCTCGCGCCTCTGGTCCGCCGGCTCGAGGAGCCGCAGGTTTTCGGAGTATGTGCCAGGAGCCTGGACTGGGACCGGGAGACTTTCCGGGATGGGGGCAAGGTAGGTGAATGGAAACGGGGCTTCTGGCGGGTCTGGCGGAACTATGACTGCCCGGGAGATACGCCGGACCCCGATAAGCCGCTGCTCACTTTTTACTGTCCGGGCGGGTTCTCGGCTTTCGACTGCCTCAAGTGGTCCGAGCTGGGCGGGCTGGATGAGCTGTTCTCGCCGTTTAACTGGGAGGACACCGATATCTGTTACCGGGCCCTGAAACGAGGCTGGCGTCTGGTTTATGAACCGCTGAGCATCGTTTACCATAAGCCGAGCACCACGATCTCCGGGGGCGCCTTCCGGGCAGGGCGCGTCCATTATATCTCGCGCCGCAACCGTCTCTTTTTCCACTGGAAGAATCTCACTGACAGCCGTTTTCTGGCCGAGCATCTTTTTTTCCTGCTGCTTTCCCTTCCGCTGAGCGTACTGCGTCTCGATCTGGTTTCTCCGGCCGCCTTTATCGGGGCGTTGGCCAGCTTGCCGAAGGTTCTGGAGCGGCGGGCGAAGGAAAAGGAGCGCTCGACAGTTAGTGACAGTGAGATAAGAAATCTCTACCGGGAGTTTATAAAAAAAGCGGAGCGGATTGTGCTGAAAATGTGAGGGCTTGAAGGCAATATATTCTGCGGTTGTCAGGCGGCGATACAGAATTCGAATTTCTCCGGATACGAGCCGGCGAAATAAATCGGAGATAGAATTCGGATAGAAGTTATTTAATTGAAATATTTTCCCCGGTGTGCTATAATTTTTTGGCTCTCGGAAAGAGTATTTATTTTGCAGTTCATAAGTTAGCTTTTTCCCGCGGGCCGAATCCTCAGCTCTTTCGGATTCTACCCATTCCCGGAAAACTTTCATGGATGAAATCGTCTTACAGCCCCAGGATGAGGAACAGGCCGAGGAAAGCGCCGCCGCCGAGGAGGAACAGGCGGACGGCAAGGCGCTGAAGAAGACCTATCAGGAGTTCCGGGAAGAGGCCCGCCGGGCGATACTCTCCGGCCATGACCGCGAGAACTACGAAACCCTCGAACCGGATGAGCGGGAATTTGTAGATGCCGCTTGCCTGTTTGAGTTCCAATCGCAGCAGGTGAACCGGTCCAAGCGCAAGGTAAAGCTGCGCGAGATCCTCCTCTGCCGGGATGTGGCGCTGGCCTATGGCGGGGGTAAGGACCCGGCCGGCCAGTATAGCGAGGGCCGGCGGATTTTGAAAAACAGCGAGTCGGGCAGCGAGACAGTCAAGTATGTCCTGGCGCGTAAAGTTTGTTCTATGCTCGAGCGGATCCATAATATCTATAGCTCGCACCCCCGATCCTATGTAGGCGCCGACCTTCACCGCGCCGAGTCCGCGCTGCTCAACTACACCGCACGCCTGGGGAAAATCATCCATGATCCCCTGGCCGAGGCGCGGAAAATATATGTCAAGCTCAAGGAACGCACCGGCTGGGAGATTCCGCCCACGGCTTTCGGCAAGGCTGAGGGCTGCGATGTGCCCCAGCTCTTTTTCAACCGCTATTCGGATTCGAACCAGCTTTTATTGAAAGACCCCCTCAAGCCTTTCCGCAGCGATAACCTCAATCCGCCGCTGGTCCTGGACTTCCGGATCAAGAATGCCGTGCTGGTGATGGCCGGGGAGA
>MFIX01000061.1:0-5603 GCA_001780825.1 Candidatus Glassbacteria bacterium RIFCSPLOWO2_12_FULL_58_11
GTTTCAGGGCGGGTGCGAAAACCCAGTCCTCGCCGTACATCAGCTTGACTCCCTGCTTCCTGCAAAAATCGACCATCTCGCTGGCCTGCTCGACCGTTATCGCCAGGGGCTTTTCGCAGATAATCTGTTTCTTATTGGCCGCGGCCTCCATTACCACCTCGTAATGCAGGAAGTTCGGCACGCAGACATCGATCACGTCGATATCCTTGCGGCGGCAAAGCTCCTTGTAGTCGGTCAGCGTTTCCCGGATGCCCCACTTGCTCGAATACTCTTCCAGGTTGTCAATCGCGGCCACGGCGACAATCTCGGCTTTCGGGTTCCGGGAGTGCGAGTCGGCGTGGAAATCCGCCGCGAATTTGCTGCCCACCATCCCGATACGGACCTTATCCATTAAAAAAACTCCTTTCCGGCTGGAAATTCTGGCAACGGGAAAAATTTCCGGCGATCTAATTGGAAATCTTGCCCGGATAAATATATTGACTGGATTGAATTGCGAAAAACCCTGCGAAGTGACAGACATTCAACAGGTTATCAATATAATCAAGATCGGCGGATTATGCCACGATTTAATCCGTCTCACTCAGGCAGAGAGCCGTTCTGGAGGTACGAAGTGTATTCGTGGCCGCCGCCGGTCAACATCGTGTTAGCCTTGGAGTCCGTATATATCGGGCCGGGCCCCGGGTACTGCCTCCGCATGCAGGCGAAAGCATCCACGGCGGCCTTGAGGCAGCGCCGCTTCAACGCCGGGTCGGCGGAATAGCGGTAGCCGTACATAACAATATCGCTCAGGCGGTATGTCCAGGGGCCGTATCCCCGCTTCCCTCCGCCACGGGCCGGGGACCACTCGGAGAAAAAGCCGATCTCCGGCCCGGCGGCCAGAAATGCAGCCATGAAATCCGCGTACTTTATCACGTAATCGCGGCCAGGCCGGTAAGGTTTCCCGTCTTTTTCTTCCGCCGTGCGTGTAAACCGCGCCGCGGCGTCAATACAGATCGCGGCGGACCAGAAACCGGAGACCGCTTTGTCCGGGTTGGCCTGCCGGCCCTGCTCCGAGGTGTACCACTGGCTGTCCGGGTGGGTGGTCAAAAGGATCTTCTCGGCCGCCAGGCGATATTTATCATCCCAGGTATTGAGCCAGGCATCGGTAAGGATCTGCAGGTTGTTGCCGGCATCCCGGTTGGTCTGCTCGATCTGGGGGAACCTGTTTTCGGTGATTTTCCAGTACACCAGGTCGCGGATTTCATTGGCCGATTCGAGGACCCGCCGGTCCCCGGTCAGGTAGTAGTAAGCCAGCATCCCCCGGTTGTCGAAATGGCCGGACTCGGGGTTCGAGCCCTGGCCCCAGGGCCAGCGCAGCGATCCGGACCAGGCGAGTCGCGGACCGCCACGGTGGCCGGCCAGGGCAGCCTCCACGCCGTGCTGGGTGTGGGTGAACTTGCCGCCGCTGTAAACTCCGCCCTGGTTGGCCGAATCTTTGGCGTGATAGAGGTCGATGTCGCTTTGATGGAGATTGGCCGCAGCAGCCATTTCCCACCATTTGAAACTGGTCCGTGGGTCGCCATCCACGGTGCGCAGGGACTGGAACAGCATCCCGTAGCCATAATCGTACTCATTGTTGTAGTGGCTCAAAACGATGCGGCCGGTGTTGGGTCCCGCGGTCTGGTCGATCTCGTTCTTGGCCCAGGTGTCGCCGAAATTGCGCCAGCCATACTCATCGATAGTTTCGATGTCCCGGATCAGGTTGTTGTCCGGGTTGTTCAGGGCGCCGCTCATCAGGTTCTCATAGGTCGGAAAACGCTGCGGGTCAAAGGTGGCGGCATCGTCGAAAAAGCCGCCGGCCAGGTACCAGGCCGCAGGCGCGCGGACATAGAGCGGGTGCTGGAACGCTCCCAGGGCGGTGGCGATCCGGTTCTCGGCCGGAGAGCTGCCCTGGGGGCCGGTATGAAAAAGGAAAGCCACCTCGTGGGTCTTGATCTCGCCGCCCTCCAGCTCGTGCCGGTCCGGGAACTCCTCGGGCCAGAGTGCCACCCGCACGGTCCCGTCGGGGTCCGCCGAAAGGCATTTAGGGAAATTCTGCCAGAAATGCCGCACGGCGACAGCCAACCCGTACTTCCGGTCGCAGACCTGCAGCCAGGCCTTTGGCCGGTCGCGCTCTGCCGCGACAGTGCCGTCGAGAAAGAAGCGAGCTCCGCGGAAAGTGAGCGGGATAATTCCCAGGTGGTTCATGTGATTGCGGCTGAACCAGTTCTCGCCCCCAGAGGATTCCTGGTACACGCCGCCGCGGCTGGTCAGTACCAACCGGTCGAGGATCTCCGCGGCGCTGTCGCCCACGGAAAGCTGGACCGGCCCCTCGAAAGCCAGCCGGGTCTCCAGCGAAAGGTCCTCGAAATAGAAGCTCCCCGGACGGCCCAGCACCCAGTGACTCCGGTCGCCGTCCTCATCTTTAAGCGGCAGGGTAGAGTTGTGATTTTCGAGGCTGAAAAAGACCCGCACCAGCCCGCTGCCGGCGTAGAAATGCAGCCGCGCCGTGTAATCGATCCAGGGCTCGCCGCGCTGGAAAGATTCGTATTCGTACAGCGAGCCTTTTACCGCGACAGTCGCCCGCAAGGGTCCCGCCGCCTCGACTTCGAAGCTTCTGGCCGATCCCCAGCGGCTCGAAAGCTCCCTCCCCAAGGCATCCAGAGCCCGGACCCCGGGAGAGTTATTCCGGGAGGTTACCCGCTCGTCTTCGGTAAAAGCTCCATCCCGGTTGTGGTCCAGGTACACCGCGCTGAACAGATCGAAATAGCGGCGCTCCAGGCGGCAGCGCAGCAGGCCGGTCTCGACAGTCACTCCCAGGGAATCCTCTGATACATTGAGGACCGGGAGGTCGGCCGGTCGGGCCCCGTTGTCGCGCAAGCGGTAAACCGCGCTGCCCCCGGCCGGGCAGTCGGCGCTGAAATCGATCAGGACCCAGCGTACCGAGCCGTCGGGCCAGACCGCGGTGGTCTCGAACTGGGAGAGCACCGGCCGGCCCGCGGGATCGAGCACCGCCAGCCGTTCCGGATCGGGCACCGCTCCGCGCGGTAGGGGCACGCCGAGAGTCGCCACCTCGGAACGGCGCGCATAGCCGCCGTACTCTCTGGCGGTCAGCGGCAGATCGAGAGCGGCGCCGGCGGAACCGGAAGATAAAGCCGGCAGTGATACAAACAGCAAAAGTATGAATATCCAGGCTCGAGGACTCATCGGTCAGGCTCCCTGATATTCTCCCGGGCGTAATCCGGCGCGATAGGCAAATTATACGGTAAGCCGGCTGCCCGGCTTATTCGACTAGGTTCAGCAGCTCCAGCACGGCCCGCTCGAGCTGGCTGTCCCGGCCCGAGCCTTCCTCGCCGGGCGGCTCATCGACGATAATATCCGGGACGCAGCCCTCACGCTCCATGTCGATCCCGCTGCCCTCGACAAACCAGCCGCGAAAAGGCACCCGGAAAACCGAGCCGTCGATCAGCGCCGTCGCTCCGGTGGAGATTACCGCGCCGTTCGTGGTCTGTCCGATCAGCGGGCCGAGGCCGAGAGTCTTGAAGGCGTGGGAAAAAATCTCGGCGTTGCTGAATGAAAGCTCGTTGCAGAGCGCGGCCACCGGCTTGACCCAACTGTATAGCGGAAGACGGTCCTGGGGATAGCCGCTGATTTCGGCCCCGCGCGGAATAGTATAGGCATGGCGCTTGACAGTCAGGACCGCCAGCAGGTAATCGGTGATCCAGCCGCCCGGATTATTGCGCACATCGACCAGCAGGCCCTCCTTGCCGTGGCCTTCGCTGTAGAGATCGCGCTCGAAGTTTTCGAAGCTGTCCCAGCCCATGGCCCGGATATGGATGTAGCCGAGTCGGCCGCCGCTCAGTGAATCCACCAGGGCCCGGCGCAGCTCTACCCAGTCCTCATAGATCAGGTTGCTCTCCGCTGCCGTGTCCACCGGCCGGAGGAGCACCTCGCGCAGCGCCTTGCCGTCCCGTGCCCGCACCTGGAGCAGGACCGGCTTGCCGGCCAGGTCGTAGAGCAGGCGGTAGAGGTTGTCGCCGGGGCTGACCGCACGGCCTTCGACCGAGACAATCACCTCGCCGGGGGAGAGCCGGCTTTCGGGACGGTCCGCGGGGCCGCGGCGAAAAACGTAAGCGATCCGGAAGCCCTCGCCGGAGTAATTTTCATCCAGGCGCACTCCTAGAGCGCCGATCGGCACGGCCGGCGTTCCATCGCCCGGCGGCGAGATCCCCAGGTGCGAGGCATTGAGCTCGCCGGTCATCAGGCGCACCAGGTCATCGAAATCCCCGCGGTCCGGGATGTTCGCGGCCACCGCCGGAAGATATTTTTCTCGGATTGCCGCCCAGTCCGCGCTGTGGAAACGCGGATCGTAGAAATAAGAGTTAAGGGTCCGCCAGGCCTCCTGGAAGACCTCGAGTCTTTCCCGGGACAGGTCGATCTCCAGCCGCGCCGACAGGGGCAGAAGTTCGGCCTTTTTCCCGGCAAGCGTTATTTTGGAGGGCTTGCCTCCCTGGCGCAGGTAGTAGATCGTCTTGCCGTCGGCGGAATAGCTGATACCTGTCGGAGACTGTGCGCCGGTGGTCAGGCGCTCCAGGTCCTTACCTTCCCAGGAGATCGAGTAGAGGTCATTCTCTCCCTCCGTTTCCGCGGAAAAGGCGAACGTGCGGCCATCCGGGGAAATAGCCGGGGAGCCTTCAGCGCCGGGGAGAGAGGTCACCCGGTGAAGGCGCTTGTGCAAGCCCTCGAAATCGACCCGGACCTCAGGGACCACGGGTTTTTTATTTTTGTCTTTATCTTTTTCCGCTTCCTGGGCCAGCCAGCGACGCTGGTCCCGGCTCAGCTCCTCATCCTCCCGGCGCAGGAACACGAAGTAGATGTCCGAGTTGTTTTCCCCGCTGCGGCGGCTTAAGAAGGCCAGCTTGCGTCCATCCGCGCTCCAGACCGGGTGGGAGTCCAGGTCCGGGTGGCGGCTGGCATTTACCGGAGCGGCGGAACCATCCACGGGCACGATCCAGACATCCTCGTTGAACTCGATATCGTTGCGGCTGAAAGCGAGCCAGCGGCTGTCCGGGGACCAGGCAAGGCGCGGCTCATCCCAGCCGGCGAGCAATAACCGCTGGTTGCCGCCCTCGGCGTCCATTAGCATTATGTCCCCGGTCCCGCGAATGTAGGCGATCAGCTTCCCGTCCGGCGAGGGCAGGGGGCCGTGCTCCTCCTGTGGACTATCAGTCAGGCGGGTAAATTTGAGCTTTGCGGCGCGGAACAGTTGCCGGTTCGCGGAATCGGCGCTGGCCACCCGATAGATGTCGCCGTTGCCGGCGCTGTCCCCGGTGAACACCAGGCTCAGCGAGTCCGGCAGCCAGCGCGGGGCGCTCTCGCGGGTGGGAGTCCGGGTGATCCGGCGGGTGACCCCCTCCTTGTCGTTCTCGACTGCGAACAGCTCGCCGCGGACAGTCAGCGCAGCCTGTTTTTCATCCGGAGAGAGCGCGAAACTCTCCGCCCCGGCCGTAAAGGTTTTCCATTCCAGCGGATTCTCCCGGGAATCGGCGGGCAGGCTGACCTCCAGCCTGCGGGGCTCTTCCGGG
>MFIX01000061.1:5774-10385 GCA_001780825.1 Candidatus Glassbacteria bacterium RIFCSPLOWO2_12_FULL_58_11
GTCTCGCTTACATAATAAAGCGAGCGCTGGTCCGGGGCCCACATCGGCGTATGCTCGCAGGCCGGCGAACCGGTAAGCCTGCTGTAAGCGTTTCGCGAGGGCTCGTAGTGCCAGAGGTCAAAATTACTGCTGCCGCGGTATCCCTTGCGCCACCAGGGGTTCCAGCCCCGGGTGAAAACATACCTTTTCCCATCGCCGGAGAGCCGGACATCTGAGGCGAGCACGCTCCAGAGCCTGGCCGGCATCCGGCTGCCATCCGCGGGCACCCGGTATGGAGTAGGTATCCTGCGCGGACTGAGGTCCCGAATATCCAGGAAAATCACCTCGCGGCCGTCCGGGGTCCAGTCCACCGGTCTTTCACTCGATCCATGGTAGGTAAGCTGCAAGGGAACCGAGCCCGCGGTGTCCACCACGAAGATATCGCTGTGGCCCTCGCGGTCGCTGGTGAAGGCGATCCTTCCGCCCTCCGGCGACCATACCGGGTGGGCGTCCCGCCCCGGGTTGACAGTCAGCCGGCGGGCCGCGCCGCCGGAATTGGCGGCCAGCCAGATGTCCCCGGCATAGGAAAAGGCGATCAGCCTGCCATCGGGGCTTGGCGCGGGATGACGCAGGAACGGGGCGCCCCAGTGCGCCTGTCCGGCCAGCGGTCGGATAGCGGCAATTTGGAGGAGCAGAGAAAGTAACAGGGCGGCACAATAGAGACTGGATTCTGCGGGCCGGGACATCGAGCTCTCCCAGGAGGCGGGTTGTTCTGCAAGAGGGAATGAAAGCCGGGCCGGGCCTTGCGGCCCGGTCCGGCGGTTTCAGTACCAGATCAAATGCGGATTACGGTTTAAGCTCAGCCTTCGAGAAGTTTGCGGGCCAGCGCGGTCACTTTTTCCGGCGTGAAGCCGAAATGCTCGGCCAGGTCCTCCCAAGCGCCGGACTCGCCGAATGTGTCCAGGCCGTGGATCAGGCCCTTGTCGCCGGCGTATTTCTCCCAGCCCAGTTTCTGCCCGGCCTCCACCACCAGGCGCTTGCCGATCTCCGGCGGCAGTACGCTGTTCCGGTACTGAGCGGACTGCTCCTCGAACAGCTCGCGGCAGGGCAGGCTGACTACCCGGACTCTCCGGCCTTCTTCGGCCAGCTTCTCCTGGGCGGCCAGGGCCAGCCAGACCTCGCTGCCGGTGGCGATAATGATCAGCTCGGGTTTGCCGCCCGCGGCCTCGCTCAACACGTAGCCGCCCCTTTTCAGGTTCCGGGCATCCGCGTACTTTTTCCGGTCGAGAACCGGGATATTGTGGCGGGTAAGCAGCAAGGCCACCGGCCGGTCCTTCGAGAGGGCGGCCACCTCCCAGGCCACGGCGCTCTCGGTGGCGTCGGAGGGCCGGATGACCAGGAGGTTGGGGATCACCCGGAGGGCCATCGCCTGCTCGACCGGCTCGTGCGTTGGGCCGTCCTCGCCGACGAAGATGCTGTCATGGGTGAAAACATAGGTCACCGGCAGCCGGGTGATCGCCGCGATACGTATCGCCGGGCGCATGTAGTCTGAAAAAACGAAAAAGGTGGAACCGTAAACTTTCAGACCGCCGTAGAGAGCCATCCCGTTGAGGATCGAGCCCATGCCGTGCTCGCGTACACCCCAGCGCATATTCCGGCCGGTGGGGCAGTCCCGGCTGTGGTTGTTTTCGCCGTCGATCAGGTTCTTGGTCGAGGGGGCCAGGTCCGCCGAGCCACCGATAAAATTGGGGAAGACCCTGGCGATCACCTGCTCGGCCTTGCCCGCGGTATTACGGGTGGCGGCCGGCTTGTCCCCGGCCACCGCGGCCAGGAGCTGGTCGGTCAGGTCCGATGGCACCTGCGGATTGTAGAAGCGGTCCAGCAGCTCGGCCTGTTCGGGGTATTTCTTGCGGTACTTTTCCAGGGTGTCATTCCAGGCGGCGCGCTCCCGGGCGAGCACGGCAACACGCTCTTTGAACAAATCGTAAACTTCCGCTGGGACATAGAAATCCGGTTTGTCCGCCCAGCCCAGTTTTTGCTTGAGAGCGGCCAGTTCCTCCTTGCCGATCGGCGCGCCGTGGATCGAGGCATTGCCGGCCTTGGTCGGTAAGCCCGCGCCAATAATCGTGTTGCACTGGATGATCGAGGGCCGGTCGGTAACCGCGAGCGCCGCCTCTATCGCCCGGGCCACGGCCTCGCGGTTATCCCCCTGTACCTCCTGGGTGTGCCAGCGGTAAGCCTCGAAGCGCTTGAGGACATTTTCGGTGTCGAAGGAGAGGGAGGTGTTCCCATCGATAGAGATATGGTTGCTGTCGTAGAGATAGATGATATCGCCCAGGCCCAGGTGTCCGGCCAGCGAGGCGGCCTCCGAGGACACGCCTTCCATCAAGTCGCCGTCGCTGACAATCCCGAAGATTTTGTGGTCGAAGAGTTTTATGTCCGGGGTGTTGAACTTGGCGGTCATGAATCGCTTGGCGATGGCCATCCCGACTCCGTTGCCGAAACCCTGGCCTAGGGGGCCGGTGGTGGTTTCCACTCCCGCGGTGCGCCCGCGTTCCGGGTGGCCGGGAGTGCGGCTGTGGAGCTGGCGGAAGGAGCGGAGATCATCCAGGCTGAGGTCGAACCCGGCCAGGTGCAGCAAGCTGTAAAGCAGCATCGAGCCGTGTCCGGCGGAGAGCACGAACCGGTCGCGTCCCGGCCAGTCGGTATGCCGCGGATCGAAGCGCAGGTAGCGGCTCCAGAGCACAACTGCCGCATCAGCCATGCCCATCGGCATGCCGGGATGGCCTGAATCGGCTTTCTGCACTGCCTCGCAGGCCAGGATTTTTATCGTATCGACCGCCAGTTGATCGAGGGCTTTCTTATCCATTGTCTTCCTCCACACCGATGATTTTTCCAGACCCGGCAATGGACCGGGCCCGGACCACTATCAGGCGCCGTCAAGTCAAGTCTATCAATATATCTTTTGGCTGGAAGCCTTGTCAATGGAATTGGCCAGGTTGAGAATGGCTTGGGGTGCGGATTTGAGGATTAAAAGCCCGTGAGACAGAAGGATTCGTCAATAAAGGGCGGTTGTCATTTCAGCGTTTGACCAGGCGAGCGATAAAGTCCGTCGTATCCGGCAGGAAAGGGACCGCTTTGGAAGGCGGGACGCTCAGGGTAAAAGACAGGATCAGGGTGTCTCCGGTCAGGCTGGCGGTCCCCGAGTAGCTTTGCGCGGGGTTGAGAGCGCCGGAGTTATCGCCTCGCAGAGTGATATCCAGGCTCCCATCCGTGGAGACTGAGTATCCGCCCCAGGCCTGGTGTGTTCCGGAGGCGGTGTGATCGGGGTTCGCCGTGTCCGCGGCGGTGGCCGAGGACTCCAGGGAGAACAGGCCGCTCTTTTCGCCAGTGACGCTTACCACCAGGTCAGTGTCAAAGGCGCTCAGACGGGCCTCGTTGCGTCCCGCGGCGAACGCCGGGATCAGCAGATAGGTCACCGGCAGTCCCCCGGCGAAAATATTTACGCTGCCCCAGCGGCCTTCGAGCTGCGAGGCGAACTCCACCGGCAGGGGCTGCGCGCCGCCCGGCGCCAGGGGATTATGATCCTTGGAGCAGCCGGCCGCGCTCAGGTACAGCAGCAGAAACGCCAGGCATGGCGCAACGCTTCTTTTGACCCTGTATCTGGCCGTGAATGATAGTTTCATATGTTCCCTTGAGTCTGATAAATGCATTTTCAGGCGTACAATAGTAGATTCGTCACCGGAAACCGAATAGTTTAGACAAAAAAGGCCTTCCCGGCTTTAAACCATGCACACCGGCAAGGCCTCCTGGCTAAATGCGGGCTTCCGCTCAACCTACGAAAATCGGTCTTCTGGAGAGATGATCCGGCACGTTGACACGGCGGAAAGGCTTGCCCGCGGTCTCCCCGCGGATTTCCGCCTCCAGCTCCGCGGCCTTGAGTACTCTCTGCGCTCCGTCGCGGGTGCGGACACTCAGCGTATCGCTCTCGACCTCTTTCTCGCCGATCACCGCCACGTAGGGGATCCATTCCCGCTCGGCTTCGCGGATTTTCTTGCCCACGGTCAGGTCGCGGTCATCCAGGTCGACTCGCGCCGGCAGGGAAGCCATCAGCTTCTCGCAGTGCCCGTTAAAATTTTCCGACACCGGCACCAGGCGTACCTGGGTGGGGGCCAGCCAGAGCGGAAATTTGGCTTTTTCACCTTTTCTCATGCGGATCGCCTGGTTCTCCAACATGGCGTAAAGCACCCGGTCGATAGAGCCGGAGATCGAGGTGTGCAGCAGCAGCGGATGCTTGTCCTGTCCGCTCTCATCGACATACTTGATATCGAAGCGCTCGCAGTTTTCGACATCGATCTGGATCGTGGACAGGCAGCTTGCCTTGTCCTGGGCGTCGATGAAATTAAACTCCAGCTTGGTGACGAAATAGAAGAAACGCTCGTTCCAGACCTCGATCAGCGAGGGCTGGTTGACCAGCTCGATAAGCTGCCCGGCGAAAGCGGAGTTCTGGTCGCGGAAGTCACGCACAAAGCGGATCGCTACCTCGTAATCCAGCTCGAAGGCCTCCATGCACTTCTTGCACAACTGGATCTGGGAGGAGAACTCCTGCTTGGCCTGCTCCATGTCGCGAGC
>MFIX01000062.1 GCA_001780825.1 Candidatus Glassbacteria bacterium RIFCSPLOWO2_12_FULL_58_11
CAGGGAGCGGGCGAAGAGCGGGCGGCAAATGCATCCGGGTAAAGCGGAGAAGATAGTCCGGGGGCGGCGAGTTCATTCTTGACAGTATTTTCAGGGCCGGGTATAATATAATAAGCAGCGCCGGAACGGCCCGAAATGTCCCTGGTTTCAGCCGGCGCAGAACCAGCGGGTTTATGCCGAGATACATGAACGAAATAAAGACAGCCGTGGACGATCTGATCGAGGAGACGCGGATGCGTGAACTCGATGACGAGCAGATCGAATGGCGGGTGCGGAAATTTACCGAGATCTGCGAGGAGACGATTCGGCAGCGGGTCGAAAATACCCGTAAGCGCAACATGCTGATCGAGCGCCTCCAGATCATGAAATGTTTCTACGACCATTCCTCGGTCAAGCAGCCTGCGGCCGGCCTGACAGCCCGGGAGATCGATGAAAGCCAGCGCAACAAGCGCCTGCAGAACATCATCCGCAGAAGGCGGATGGCGCTGGAGATGATCGAGCGGGCGGACCCCGAGGTGGCCCGGGAGATCAACAACAGTCTCGAGACCCTCTTTTCCAGTACCTTACCCGCCGGGCGCCGGGCTTTGATAAAAAGAAACGCCGCTTTTGCGGAGCAGGTCGTCAACCCGCCGCTGAGCGCCCAGAACTGGTATTTCCTCTATTTCAACCTGGTCCTGATGTTTTGCCTGATCGCGGCCATCGTGCTGGCGGTCAGGTAGAGGTTTTTATTGACTTACCCCTCCACCCGGATTTAACTTCCCCAAGCTGGACCGCCCGGTTTAAGACTGTCTCCATCGGACTTTAAAAAGCCAAGAAAATTCCATATTTAAAGAAACTTCACTATTATGAATCTCCGCTGCTGGTTCCATTGTATCAATCCCGAGTGCGGCGCGCAGTACCCGATTGACCAGGTCATCTACCGCTGCAGCGAATGCGGGAGCCTGCTGGAGGTGGCCCACGACATGGCCGCCCTGCGCAGCCGCAGCGCCCAGGAATGGCGCGAGCTGTTCGAGCGCCGCTACAAGACGGCGGAATGGCCCTACGGGAGCGGGGTGTGGGGCAAGAAGGAATGGGTCTGCCCGGCCCTGGACAACAATAACATCGTCTCGATGTACGAGGGCGGGACCAACCTGTTCTGGGCCGAGCGCCTGGGCCATCTGATCGGGCTGGACGACCTCTGGATCAAGCTCTGCGGGAACAGCCACACCGGCAGTTTCAAAGACCTGGGAATGACTGTCCTGGTCTCGATGGTCAAGCAGATGATCGCCGGGGGCGCGGATATCCGGGCGGTGGCCTGCGCCTCGACCGGCGACACTTCGGCGGCCCTGGCCGCTTATTGCGCCTGCGCCGGCATACCCTCGGTGGTGCTCCTGCCCCGGGGAAAAATTTCCACCGCGCAGTTGATCCAGCCGATTGCCAACGGGGCGATCACGCTCTGCCTGGATACGGATTTCGATGGCTGCATGGCGGTGGTCAAGGAGTTGACCAAAGAGAAGCGGATTTACCTGGCCAACTCGATGAACAGTCTGCGGATCGAGGGGCAAAAAACCGTCTCGATCGAGATCGTCCAGCAGTTCGACTGGCAGGTCCCGGATATCGTGATCATTCCGGGGGGCAACCTGGGTAATGTCAGCGCGCTGGGCGGCGGCTTTTCGATGATGTACGAGCTGGGCCTGATCCGGAAGCTGCCCCGGATAGTCTGCGCCCAGAGCGCCAAGGCCAACCCGCTCTACCGGAGTTATCTGACCGGGTTCAGCAGGTTCGAGCCGATGGAGGCGGGCAAGACCCTGGCCAGCGCGATCCAGATCGGCAACCCGGTATCGATCAACAAGGCCATCGATGCCCTGAAGAAGTTCAACGGAATAGTGGAGCAGGCCAGCGAGGACGAGCTGGCCAATGCCTCGGCGATGGCCGACCTTACGGGGCTGTTCAACTGCCCGCATACCGGAGTGGCGCTGGCAGTGGCGCTCAAGCTGCTCAAACGCGGCGAGATTCGCCCCACCGACCGCGTGGTGGTGATCTCGACGGCCCACGGCTTGAAATTCGCGGGATTCAAGACCGAGTACCACGAAAGCCGTCTGCCGGAAGTCTCCTCGCGCTATGCCAACCAGCCGTTGGAGCTGCCGGCGGATGTCGAGCAGGTGAAAAAGGCCCTCTTCGAGCGGGTCGAGAAAACGCGCGATCTAGAGGTAAACTGGAATATCTGGTCCTGATTCGTTTCAGAGCGGCATAAAGTCAAAGCATCACACAAGGAAGCGCTGCCTATGCGACTGATGGATTTTATCTCCCGGGAAAACGTGGCCCCGGATATTAAAGCGCGCAACAAAGAAGAGCTCCTGACCGAGCTGGTGGGGATGCTGCACACCTGCGGCAAGATCGGCGACCCGGCGCCCCTGGTGAAAAGCCTGCTCGAGCGCGAAAAGATAATGACCACGGGTATCGGCCGGGGAATCGCGGTGCCTCATGCGGTCAGCCCCGAGGTGAAAGATCAGTCGATTATCCTGGGCCGGATTCCCGAGGGAGCGGAATACGAATCTCTAGACCGCGCCCCGGTTTATTTCGTTTTTTTGCTGGTCGGCCCTCCGGAAGAGGCCAGCATACACTTGAAAACCCTGGCCAGAATAAGCCGCCTCATTCAGCATACGAATTTCGTCGAATCGATCAAAAAGGCCGTCACGGCCGAGGACATTCTTAAAATACTGGCCGAGGAAGATGGCAAACACGCGGGCTGAGCCGCTACTGATGATCCTGGTGCTCAACCACGAGGAGCTCCTGGAGGAGGTCCTCGCCGGTTTCCTGGAGATCGGTATCGGCGGAGCGACAATCCTGGACAGCATGGGTATGGGCCGGGTCCTGGCTTTCGATATCCCGATATTCGCCGGCCTGCGCGGGGCTCTCGCCGGAGGAAGGCCACATAACAAGACGATACTCTCCGTGCTGCCGGACCGGGAGACCTACGAGAAGGCGGTCGAGCTGATCGAGGATGTCTGCGGCAGCCTGCAAGACCCGGGCAACGGGATCGTCTTCGCCCTGCCGCTGCTGGATGCCCGCGGAGTGCTGAACCGGAAACTGGACTGAACCAGCCGTCCCCTCAGCCTGCAGCATCACCCTCACGGAAGATTCATTTCCTTCAATCAAGCCACTTATACCGATCTTCAAGACTTACTCTGCCAGTTAAAAGCCCCTTGAGAAATCATTCTATTTAATGCCTCTCTGGCCTTTTCCCTTGCCAAGCCGGGGGACAGAATAGTATAAATCCCGCGGAACCGCTTTGCGTATTTCCTGAGGGGATGAAACGCCGGGAGGCCGATGAGCGAGAGCACGCGGACAGTCTTGCTGGTCCTGCTGGTGGGCTTATTCGCCCTGGTCGGCGGGAGATTCATTTTCGGCAGACGGGGGCGGTCAACGCTATTCCGGGTTACCAGCCTGGCCTATCTGGCGCTTGGATTTATTCTGGGAGAGCGCGGCTGGGGCCTGCTGAGCCGCGGTATGCTGGGTAACCTGGAGCCGGTGGTCGGGCTGGCCCTGGGCTGGACCGGCCTGCTGTTCGGCCTGCAGTTCGAGCTTCGCCGTCTGCGGCGCTACCGCGGCCGTTTCGCCTGGCTCACCCTTTCCCAGTCGCTCTGGACCATCCTCTTGCTGGGCGCCGCGGTTTTGCTGGCGTGGGACCACACGGGTACAGCGGGTGGAAGCCGCTGGCCGGCGATTCTCCTGCTGGCTCTCGCCGGGGCTGCCGGAAGCCCCGTGGAAACCGCCCTGGCAGTTTCCGCCAGCCTTTCCGTAAGGCGCAAATTCGCCCGCCTGGCCCACTATGTCAACAGCTTGGATTCCCTGCCGCCGCTCATCTTATTCGGCCTGACCATCGGCTATTTCCACAGCCGGGCCGGGAGCGGGATGACCGCGGCGCTGGAATGGCTTGCCGCGGCGCTGATGCTCGGGATAGTGCTGGGCCTGCTGTTCAATTCCTACGCCCGGCACCGTCACAGCGAGAACGAGCTGACCATGATGATTATCGCCTTTACGGTATTCAGCGCCGGGATCGCCGCCTATCTGAGCCTATCCAGCCTGCTGATCGGCACGGTGACCGGAGTCGTGCTGGCCAACCTTTTGCCTTCGAGCGAGAGGATTTTCAGGGTCCTGGCGGCGCGTGAAAGGCCGGTCTTGATCGTACTGCTCGTGCTGGTAGGCGCGAACTGGGCTCCCATCCCGGCCGGGCGCCTGGCTCCCGCGGCCGGGCTGCTGCTGCTGATCCTGGCGGTCCAGCCGCTGGCCAAGCTGAGCGCTTTGGCATTCTGGCGCAGGTGGCTGGGGAACGAGCTCGAGGGTGCGGGGTGGAGCGCCGGGCTGGCCCTGCTCGGCCAGGGCGGGATGAGCGTGGCCCTGGTAGCCAGTTACCAGATCCATTTCGGCGCGGCGGCTGAACCATTGGCAATCAGCCTGGCTCTGGCGCTGGTCGTGGTGGCTGAGGCGCTGGGAGCTTATGCCGCAAGGTTAGCGGTTACCGGCGGGGAACGGGAGGAGGCAGAATGAGCCGACTTTTCGGATTGCTGGCCCTGGCTCTCTTGATGTTTCTGCTGGTGTCCCTGCCCGCGGCGACAGGCGGCGCGCCGCTCTCCATGCTGCTGGGTTTCCTGATGCTGGCTGCCTTTGCCTGCGGCAAGCTGGGCAACCGGATCGGCCTGCCGGGGATTACTGGATACCTGCTGGCCGGACTGGCCCTGGGACCCTCCTGTTTCGGAGTGCTCAAACAGGAGGCGATTGCTGATCTGACTCTGATCAACAGTTTCGCCCTGACTCTGATCGCCCTGACCGCCGGGGGCGAGGTCAATCTTGGAAGGATCAGGAAACGCCTCGTCTCTTTTCTGCTGATCACCTCGACTCAGGTAGTGCTGACATTTAGCGGAGTCCTGCTATTAATGCTGGCGGCGCTGCATTTTTTCCATGAGGTTTTTTCTCTTGGCTTTAAAGGGCTGCTCGCGGTATCTGCGCTGTTTGCGGTCACCGCGATCTCGACAAGCCCCAGCGCCACAATAGCCGTAATAGTTGAAACCAGAGCCAAAGGACCACTCAGCGAGCTTGTTCTGGGGATCACGATAGTCAAAGATATCCTGGTAATAGTGGCTTTTGCTCTGACTCTCGGAGCGGCGGGACAAATCCTCGGTCAAAATCTGACTGATACAGCGCAGCCTGACCTGCTGGCACGGCTTTCCTGGGAAATCGGCGGCTCGATTTTATTTGGATTGGCTCTCGGAATGGGTATTATCGCTTATATGAGGTACGTTTCCGCCGAGATGACGCTTTTCATAATCGGCCTTAGTTTCTGCAGCTCCACGGCCTCGCAGGCGCTCCATTTTAACGCTCTGCTGGTCTGCATGGTCGCCGGATTGGTGGTAAACAACCTCTCGAGGCGGGGTGAGGATTTTATCCGGGCAATCGAAAAGGGGTCCCTCCCCCTATATGTGATTTTTTTCGCAATAGCCGGGGCGAGTATCAACCTGGAAATTCTTTCAAGCGGCTGGAAGCTGGTGGCTATCCTGGTGGCCAGCCGCATCTTTTTCTTCTGGCTCGGCACCTCAGCCGGAGCCGCTCTGGCCAGGGAAGAACTAAAAATAAGACAAAACCTCTGGCTGGGATTTATCACCCAGGCCGGAATTACACTGGGTATCGCGGTGGTAGTCGCCGAGAATTTTGGAGCACTTGGAGTTGTTTTCAAGAATCTGGTTATCGGGGCCGTGGCGATCTTCGAGCTGGTAGGACCAGTAGCCTTCAAGTTTGCCCTGGGCCGGGCGGGAGAAATCCCGCATAAAGGGCGCCCCGTCGCTCGCTGATATGGGTGCGCCGGCCTGCACTTTTCTCTCCGCTCAACCGCTTCATTTTCGCTGTCCGCTCAGAACATTCCGATCCGCTCCGGTAGAAAAATCAAGCTCAATCGATAAAAGTGTCCACAAAGGATAAATAATATGCTAACTCACCATTAAAACGAATAAAAAGCGATTAAATAATAAAAATTTTACGCCATATTATTATATTGCGCACTAAACGGGCTGTCCTCGCTGGATAAAGGGACGGCCCGCTTTTATTTTTAGGCGCAACCTGGAGAGAGACAATTTCGCATCAGAAGAGAGAGAGAAATGTACCGCACCCCGTATCTGGTATTCAAAAGCGCCCGGCTGGAGAGTGAGTGGTCCGGCGGCGGAACGCAAAAGGGAGTCGGGCTTCACCCGGCGCTCTATGTGGTTGTGCTGGCCGCGGCCCACTGGCATTACCGCACCCTGGGAAAGCCGGCCGAGCTCACCTGCCTTCTGCGGACGCCGGAGGAGCAGAAAGCGATCTACCCGGACCGGCGGGATTTCCGCTCGCCCCACGAGTTCGGCCGCGCCGCCGACCTGCGGACCCTCGGGCTGAGCCCGGAGACCTCCCGCCTCTGGGAGGAATGGCTCAATCTCACGTTCTCCTATCGCGGCAAAGCGGGCGCCAGAACCGCGCTGGTGCACGAAGTCCATGGCCTGGGCGAGCACCTGCATCTGCAAATCGGACCGCAGGAGGCCGCACCGAAAATGCCGGAAAGTTTTGTCCTTCATTCTGTAACCTGAACCGGAGAGCTGAATGTCGAAGAAAATAATCATGCTGCTCGGCACGATAGTCGGAAACTGCCTGGTGCTGATGCTCTACAATTTCTGGCCGAATATCCCCGCCGAGGTGGTCCAGTGGGCGATCGGCGGAATCTCTAGCGCCGGGGTGGGCGGCGTGCTGGGCCAGGGTTTTGCCGATGGCCTGAGCCGCGGGCTGACCTCGCACCAGGGGGCTAAGATTCTGGGAATGCAGCCTGAAAAAAACCAGTCCTCCCCCGAGGAGTCCGCGCGCTGAAACTGGAGTTTGATCGCGATGGGATGCTCGGGGGAGTGAGCACGGAAAGGTTCGAGATTTACGGCGGTTGGCGTCCCAAAGAGGGAGCGGACAGGTTCCGCGCCGGAATAAACTGGCGCTTCTGAAGCCGAGTCTGTGGCCAGAGCAAAAGTGAAAACAGGGAAAAAGATCGGGCCGGGGTCAGGCGACACATTGATCCGGCTCAAGCCGAAAAAAGAGGACCCATACCTCAGCATAAGATCAGGTGCATACAGCGCCCGGCCCGATCTACAAAAGTTGTTTCGTATGCTCCGGATTAATACAGAACGCTGCTAACCAAGTAGAGGTGAGCGTTTGGGCTTGCCGGGCGAGTGTAGGGGCGACGCACGCGCCGCCTCTACGGGAAATACAAACGGATTTTTTTGCATAAAGCGATCTACTGCGTTGGGCGGGGAGCTCTC
>MFIX01000063.1:0-12201 GCA_001780825.1 Candidatus Glassbacteria bacterium RIFCSPLOWO2_12_FULL_58_11
GAAAAAGATGCTGGGCAGGACCGGGATGAATGTCTCGATCCTCGCCCTGGGTGGGGGCAGCGCCCTGTCGATGGTCAAGAAGGATGAGGATGCGCTGGCCCTGATCGACCTGGCCCGCCGCAAAGGCGTCAACTACTTCGACTCCGGCTCGGATTACGATAACGGCAAGAGCGAGATGCGCCTCGGCGAGGCGCTCGCGCCCTACCGCAAGGATGTTTACCTCAGCACCAAGTACTCCCCCAGCAAATCGCCGGATGAGATCAGGAAAAATTTCGAAACCTCGCTTAAGCGTTTCCGCACCGATTACCTCGACAACGCCAACATGCACGGCCTGACCAAGCCGACCGATGCGGAGCTGATGTTTACCTCCGGCGCCCTGGAGACCCTGGTCAAGCTGAAAGAGGAGGGGGTGGTAAAGCATATCGGGGTGACCAACCACCGGCCCATCCCCTGTGTCGAGGCAATGAAGCGCTTCCAGTTCGACTCGGTCTCCATGGCCACCAATGCCACCCGGATGCACTTTCTGGATGAATTTGCTGGACCGGCCGAAGGCAGCTTCGAGGATGCGGCAATACCGCTGGGGCTCGAGCAGGGAATCGGCATCTGGGCTTTCAAGGTGACCGGCCAGCGGAGATTGATCCAGCAAAAAGATGAGCCGGACAAGGCGCCCGGACTGGAGCTGATCCGCTATGCCTACAGCCTGCCGGTGCACGGGGTGATCCTGGGCATGAGCACGCTGGAGCAGGTGGAATCCGCGGCCAAGCTGGCCTCGAGCTTCAAGCCGATGACCAAGGAAGAGATGAAGTACTGGAACGACAGGCTGGCCCCCAACGCCACGCCGCTGACCCTGGATTACCTGCGCGAGGGTTACGTGGATGACGGCGGCTGGAGGGCGCACCTGGCCTGAAAATGGGCAGGATTTCGCAGATCAATAAAAAAGGGGCTGTCCCGCAAGCGGGCGGCCCCTTTTTTCATATATTCATGTAGGGGCGACGCATGCGTCGCCTGGATAAGGCAGGGCAGGCTCAGGGGCCTGCCCCTACAATTCTTTCGATTCAAAATTGTGACGGCGTAGGGGAACGGCATGCCGTTCCCGAACCACAAATTCGGGCGGTTCACGGACCGCCCCGGCAGTGCTGAAGAATAATCGACCAGACAGGAAATATTACAAAATACTCTTAGAAAACTAATATTACCGTAGGGGCGACGCATGCGTCGCCCCTACGCTGCGCGTATTTTTTTCAGGATACCGCGCTCTTACCCGTCTCTTTTCTCCACCGGCTCATGCAGCAGGGTCCCATAACCCTTGCCGGTCGGGTGCGCCTTACGGATGCCGTTCAGCACATACTCCCGGGCCGTCTCGACCGCGCGCACCAACGGCAGGCCCAGAGCCAGACCGGCGGTAACCGCGGCGCTCAAGGTGCAGCCGGTACCGTGGGTATGGGGCGTGTCGATCCGCTCGCTCTCGAAGATTTTGAGCTCTCCGCCGGGCAGCCGCAGCAGGTCGATCAGGCACTCCCCTTTAAGGTGACCGCCCTTAACCAGCACGCCATTGGCTCCCATGCCTTGCAGGGCCTCCGCGGCTTTCTCCATGCTCCGGCGGTCCTCTACCGGAAAGCCGACGAGCCTAGAGGCTTCCACCGCATTGGGCGTGATCAGCAGCGAGCGTGGGAACAGCCTCTCGACCATTACCCCGACCGCCTCCGGCTCCAGCAGCGGGTCGCCGCTTTTGGCCACCAGTACGGTATCGAGCACCAGGGGCACTCCGGGGTAACGGTCCAGCACCCCGGCCACGGCGGCGATAATCTCCGCATCGGCCAGCATCCCGCATTTAAGGGCATCCACGCCGATATCGCCGAATACCGACTCCATCTGCCGGGCGGCAAACTCGCCGCTCACCTTGTACACGCCCTGCACGCCGACCGAATTCTGGGCGGTCAGGGCGGTGATCGCGCTCATGCCGAAACAGCCGAATGACTGGAAAGTTTTCAGGTCCGCCTGAATTCCCGCTCCGCCGCCGCTGTCGCTGCCCGCTACGGTAAGAGCACGCGGCGGACAGGCACTATTTTTCATAGGTCAGAATCTCCGCGGTCAATTTTATGTAATCCCGGGCCCCGCTGCTGGTGATATCGTACTCGTAAATCGATTTGCCGAACGCCGGGGATTCCTTCAGTTTGGTATTCTGGTGAATGACGGTCTTGAACATTTCCCTGGGAAACAGCTTGCAGAGTACCGAATAAATCTCGCGGCTGATCCGCGTGCGCAAATCGAACTGGGTCGCCAGGATACCCATCAGGTGAAGCTGGTGGTTGGTCTGCTGGCAGACCTCCCGGATCAGCTCGAAAGTCTGTTTGAGCCCGCTGATCGAAAAATAATCCATCGCCACCGGGATAATCGCCAGATCGGCGAAAAGGAGCGCATTGATATTGATCAGGTTGAGCGAGCTGCTGCAGTCGAGGATCACGTAATCGCAGTTCGAGAGGTCCTCCAGGGCCCGGCTGAGCTGCTTCTCCCGATCCTTGCGCTTGACCAGCTCCCATTCGCACTCCAGCAGCCTGCGGCCCCCCGAGGGGATGACAAACAGGTTGCGCCGCACCTCCGACATCGCGGCCCGCTTGCCCAGCAGCAGCGCATTGACTCCCTCATCGCTCTCGATGTCGTAAATCTCGGCGAGGTTGTTCTGGGGGTCGCAGTCAAGCATGATCACCCGTTTCCCGTTGAGCGACAGGCCGTGGCCCACGTTAAAGGAGGTGGTGGTCTTGCCTACTCCGCCCTTGGTGGAAATGACCGCGATTTTTTTCATTTTTTTGGCTTTACCCGCGTTTTAATTGTTCTGCAAGAGCTTACCATAAGCCGGACTATTTTTCAAGCCCGAACGGGAATGAATAGCCAATTCATTCAATAACAATAAAGATTGTCCGCCTTCAGAAGCGTGTCGAAGTATTTCCTGTGTGCCTGATTTTTTCCAGTCACTGCAGGGGCAGTTAAAAAATCCACATATTCCAGGAAATTCAAAACGGTAGGCAGATATTGCGGATGACCCGGTTTAGCTGCATGAAATTAGTGGAATTACCGCTGCGGAGACGCATACGTTGCCCCTGCAACTCATGGTTATTACCTGCATGCGTGATTATGTCACGGCGATTTTAGACTGGACAAGCAAAATTTCGGGTTCAAGGTTGCCGGAACGGCCCCGGAACTTTCGCGACCTACCCGGCCGGAGCCTGCGCCAGCGAAGTTAAGAGATTATTATTTAAGGTGCTGCAAATTCAGGTTTTTTAAAGTATTTTTTTTCCCTGCCGATAACTAAAATGACCCGAAAGGGCTCTGCACAAACAGCTTCATCGTTACCGACCCCCCGGTAATGACTTCTTCGCGGAAGTCAATGTGCAGCAGGGCTTTGGGAGTTGCAGATCCCAAAGCCCGTTTTTTACTCCGCAGGGAGCGGAGCGCAAAAAGAAAACCCCCCGCAAAAGTGTTCACTTTCCTTTTGCGGGGGGTAATTTTTTAAATACCAAGTGGTTGAAGCGTTATTTCCTAGGCTTTCTCTTTCTCTTTCTTGAATTCCTGAATAATCTTTTCAACCTGATCCCTGGGCACTTCCTCATAATGCGAGAAATCGCTCTTGAAAACCCCCCGGCCCTGGGTAATCGAGCGCAGGCTGGTGGAATACTTATAGAGCTCGGCCTGCGGGACCTGCGCGGTCACCTTCTGGAAATGGCCCTGGGTGGTCATGCCCTGGATCCTGCCGCGCCGGCTGTTCAGGTCGCCGATTACATCACCCATATATTCTTCCGGCACGATAACCTCGACATTGAGGATCGGTTCGAGCAGGATCGGGGTCGACTGCATGACCACTTTCTGGAAGGCCATGCTGCCGGCGACCTGAAAGGCGACATCCGAGGAATCGACGGTGTGATAGCTGCCGTCAAAGCATTCCGCCCGGAAGTCCTCGACCGGATACCCGGCTAGCACGCCCTTACCGGCCGCCTCCCGGACCCCCTTCTCCACGCCGGGTATGAACCGGCCCGGGATCGCTCCGCCGACAATCTTGTCCACAAATTCAATCCCGCCGCCGCGCTCCAGGGGCATAAGGCGGATCCAGCAGTCGCCGTACTGTCCCCTTCCGCCGCTCTGTTTCTTGTACTTGCCCTGCCCCTCGCTGGAGGAGCGGATCGTCTCCTTGTAGGCGATTCTGGGCTTAGCGTACTCGGCGTCCACATTGAACTTTCGCTTGAGCTTGTGCAGGATCACCTCGAGGTGCAGCTCTCCCATGCCCCAAACTATCATCTGGTGCAGGGTGCCGTCGAAGTAGCTGTGGAAGGTCTGGTCCTCCTCTTGAAGCTTTTTCAGCCCTGTGGAGATTTTATCCTCATCTCCGCGGGTTTTGGGCTCGATCGCTACATTTATCACCGGTTTTGGGAAGTCGATCTCGGGCAGAACCACCGGAACTGCCTTAGTCGACAGCGTGTTGCCGGTATGGGTGTGTTTCAGCTTGGCCACCACGCCGATATCGCCGGCCATCAGCTCCTCGATCTCGAAACGGTCTCTTCCCTGCATGATACTGAGATGGCCGAGTCGCTCGATATGACCGCCATTGGCGTTGAGCACCTCATCGCCGTTCTTGAGCACTCCGGAAAACAGCCGGAAGAAACTCAGGTCGCCGACATGCGGCTCGGTAATGGTTTTGTAAACCAGAGCCACCAACGGGCCGCCCGAACTGCGCTGGACCTCCACCCCGGCCTCCTTGCCGACCGGATTGGCCTTTAGCGGCGGAAACATGGTCGGGTCCGGCAGCACGTTGACCAGGCCGTTCAGAAGCTGCTGCATACCATAGGTGTTCGCGGCCGAGCCGCAGAAAACCGGAAATATCTCACGGTTCCTGACTCCCCGCTGGAGAGCCGCGGCGATCTCCTCGGCGCTCAGCTTCTCATCGGCGAAATATCTCTCCATCAGGGACTCATCCAGCTCGGCGACAAACTCGATAAATTCCTTATGCGCCTGATCGACCTCCGCTTTCATATCCGCCGGGACATCCTCCTGCGTGTACTCGCCCTTGAGCGTATCTTTCACGCCGAGGCAGGCTTTATTGGTGGTCAGGTCCACCACGCCGCGGAAATGCTCACCCTCGCCAACCGGCAGGGTCAAGGGTACGAAATGGCCCTCGAAGCTCTTGCGCAACTGCTCGAGCACTTTCTGGAAGTCGGCGTGCTCTTTATCCATCATATTGATAAAAACCGCCACCGGCATCTTGTGCTCCGCGGCGGTACGCCACATCAGCTCCGTCCCGATTTCCACGCCGCTCGAGGCATGCACCACCAGCAGCGCGCTGTCCGTCCCCCGCAGAGCCGCGTAAGCATCACCACTGAAATCCAGGTAACCCGGCGCATCCACCAGGTTGATCTTGGCCCGCTCCCATTCGGCGAAAGCGATCCCGAGGTTGATCGAAATCTTTCTTTCAATTTCATCCTGACTGTAGTCGGTGAGGCTGTTGCCCTCGGCTACGCTGCCGAGCCGTTTTGAAGAGCCGGCGGCAAAACAGAGGGCGCCGGTCAGGGTGGTTTTCCCACAACTGGCATGCCCCACCACAGCGACATTCCGGATATCTTTGCTTTCGTATTTCTTCATTAGAATGCTCCCCGGGGGAAATGAGGCTTTTGGAATAATTTTTTTCGAAGGAAGGAATTATATAAATAACCCGGCCCGGAGTGTCAAGAATAAGGATAAAGCGCGCCTTAAACAGAGCGCCGCGGGGCAAAATAAAGGGCGGTCCGCAGACCGCCCCGCCGTAAATCCACTCCGATAGTCCGGTTTATTTCAGCGGCCCGAGAATATAATGCACCCAGCCTTCGCTCACTCCGCCGGCCGGAGCGAACAGCAGGTGCGACTGCTCGACAAGACCTCTGGCATACAGGTTGTGCGCATCGGTGGAACAGGTCTGGTTTTCCACGCAGAAAAAGTTATTTTGCGGCTGAATGTAAACCACCATGTGCGTGAACTCCGCCGAAGAGGCCATATCCAGCCGGATTCCGGCCTCGCGGTACTCGATATAGGCCGGCTTATCGGGCGTCATCCCGAAATAGACATCATCCAGCACCAGGTCGGGCACCGGCGTGGGCTGGCGGATGTCGAACGGCGCCCCGTCGAGCGGTTCCAGCTTCCCGGTGGGCATCAGGTTGACCGCCTCCATGTGCCACTGCGCCGGCACGCAGAGGACCGCCGACTGCCGCGAGCCGAGGAAATTGAAATAGGGGTGGAAGGCGATCCCATAGGGCAGGTTGCGGCTGTCGCGGTTCTCCACCCGGTAGTGGATGCGCAGCCCCCGGCTGTCGAGGACATAGAGCAGGCTCAGCCGGTGGTCGAAACCGAATTTCTCGTAAAGCGTGGTGCCGGGCTTGAAATCGATCCAGGTCAGGACCCAGGCGCTATCGCTGTCGGCCATCGGCTCCTCGCAATCCCAGGGCACAGCGCGGACCAGGCCGTGAAGGAAGCGGTCGCCGTCGTTCAAGCCGAAATCGAAAGTGCGGCCATCATAGGAGAACTTGCCGCCGGCGACCCGGTTCGGGGTGGGATAGAGTACCGGCGAGCCGGGTGCGGCGCCGGTAAACCCGGCCAGGCTGTCGGGTCCGCGGAGCAGCTCGCGGCCGTCAAAATTGAGGCTGATCAGGTTGGCGCCCGCTGTCACCACGATTTCAGCCTTAAGCGGCCGGGCCCCCTCGCCTGTCCTTTCGAGCGCTACCACGTGCTGGCCTTCCCGGTCCAGGTCGTTGGTCACCTGGTAGGCGACAGGCTTTTTTTCTGCCGACATTTCCATTGCCCCTCCCTCTTTTTTGCCGCAGCCGGATATGGAGAAAATCAGCCAGACAGAGATCCAAAGAAGGCCTGCCGCCGGTTTAAAAAATCGCATGATCCGCTCCTTGGAGAACAAGAACCGCTCAAGTAATGGATGATTCTGTTCGATGGTCGCCCGGCATGCAGAGATCGCCTGCCGGACAGCCTGACAGACTTACTTTTTCCTGGCTCCCGGCCTTAAATCCGGACGTTTCCCGCCGGGCCGCGAGGTGAAAGCGTGATCTTTCTTCTGACGATTGGGAATCTTGCCGCCGCGTTTCTCGCCCATTTCTGCCTCCGCCTTTGCTGGTGCGGTAAATGTATCAAACTACGGTTCGGGATTATGATCTTCCGCCGCTTTCCCTTGCCCGAAACTCTGGTAGAAGATTATCTTCGAAATGCCGGATTCAGGATAATAAAGCAAAAAACTCCGGCTGCCGGTCGGATAAAGATCAAGGAACGCGGCTTATTCAAGGCTGCGCCGCAACGCTGAGATTTTCCGTACCGCAAATCAGTCGGATGCTTTGCGCGGCGATCACCTTTGATTAATTACAAATCACTCATTTTGTCAAGGATTTCAAGCGGATGGTACTCCTCAAGAGTCTTTCCCTGGGCTTTCTCTCCGCGGCCTTTGTCCTGGCGGCGCTGGCACTGCTGTTACGCCTGCTGGAGAACCGGCTCACCTTTTATCCCTGGCACGAATTCGAATCCCTGCCCGAGGATTTCGGGCTGGACTACGAGGAAATCCGCCTCTGTCCGGCGGCCGGCGCTACGGTCCACGGCTGGTATTTCAGGCCCCGGGAGACGGAAGCGCCGGTTTTGCTGCTCTGCCACGGCAATGCGGGCAACATCTCCCACCGTCTCGAGTGGCTGGCCCCTTTTATCAGGTCGGGCCTGGGAGCTGTGCTCTTCGACTACCGCGGCTACGGCCTCTCGAGCGGAAAGCCAGGCGAGATCGCTTTCCGGGAGGATGCGCTGGCGGTCTGGGAGTTTCTAACTCTCCGGAAGGGAATCCCGCCCCGCAATCTGGTGGTTATCGGGCGTTCCCTGGGCGGAGCCCCGGCAAGCTGGCTCGCCGGCGAGAGAGAGTCCCGCTGTCTGGTGCTCGAGGGCGTCTTCGGCCAGGGCAAGGAGATGGCGGCAAAACTTTTCGGGTTTCTGCCGGTCCACCTGGTGATGAAAAACCGCTGGGAAATTGCCCGGTCCCTGAAGCGGGTCGCGGTTCCGGTACTGATAATCCACGGGACGCGGGATGAGGTGGTGCCTTTCCGGCTGGGCGAGCGGCTGGCCGCTCAGAGCGATCCCTCGAGGGTCACTTTCTGGCCGGTGGAGGGCGGGGGACACCTGGATTTGGACCAGTTGTTGGGCGAGGAGTATTACCAGCGGATCCTGAAATTCATCCGGGGCGCTTGAGAGACGGCGGAGACTATTCAGCCTTAAGGGTGGAAAGTAAATTTTTCAGCCACAGGACCTCGGCGCCCAGGCGGTAGAGACGGTACTCGCGGACAGCGGCGGCCCAGGCGGGCTCATCTTTCGGGACCTCGGCGGCCAGAGCGCTGTCGTAATCTCTTTTCAGTCCGGCGTAGCGTTTGGCGATAATCTCGCGCACCTTGGCCGGGGGGAGCTGGTCCATGAAGCGCAGACCCACCTCCAGGGGATGCAGCGGAGCCGCAGCCTGTCCCAGGCTGGCTTCGATCAGCTCGGCCAGGCGGCTGCGCCCCCTGGCGGTAATCCTGTAAATCGAGCGCTCGGGGCTGCCCTGGCCCGGCTCATCGCGCAGGTGGTCCACGAGCCCGGAATCGGTGAGACTTTTCAGGCCGTAGTAGATCGAGCCGAAATTGATCTCCGCGCTCTCGCCCAGGGCCTCGCCGAACCGCTTTTTGATCTCGTAACCGTGCATCTGCCGCTGGGCCAGCATGCCCAGGATCACTGTCCGGCTGATATCGCCGGAGACCTTAAATTTGGACATATTAACTTTAGTTCCCGGATTTAATGGGCTGGACCTGCAATTAAAATTTGCAGCCTTAGGAAGCGTTGAAAATTTTTTCAACGGCCTCAAAAGTGAAATCTATTGCTATTCTGGCTGTCAATGGCAGGTCATTGGCCTTCGGCGCATCCTTGACAGCCAAATATACAAAATTTGAGACTTCTTCAACACTCTGCTATTCCAGTATAGTCTGGAGCGCGGGAAAAATCAACCGCCCGCGCCGGAAAGCCCCCGGTCGCTGAATGTCCGTCAATCCGCTGCCGGGACAGCCGGGGGTGGATAAAAACCCGGCCGGCGATTATTATTATAGAACAGACAAAGAGCCGGGAGAGCTGGTCCCGGGCAGAAACTATCCCCGGCGCGGCAGTGAAAGGGGCGGTCCGTGAAGTTGAGCCGTAACGACAGGGAACACGTTCTGGGGTTGAGCCTGCTGAGTTTTGTCTTTCTGCTGGTGCTGATCCTTAATGCGCTGATTTTCGCCGACATTTTCCTCTCGATCATGGAATCGCCGCTGACCCTGGTGTTTATTCGGGTCGTGATTATGGTCACGGTGCTCGCCTTTCTGCTGGCCAACAGCGCCCGCCACACGGAAATCCAGGGCCGCGGCTGGTATTTCCTGATTTCCGGGTTCAGCCTGATCCTGCTGGATGGCCTGATCGACCTGGCGATCCAGCATCCGCTGACGCGCCACCTGTTCCAAGGCATCAGCCCTTCCGCGCAGAACCTTTTCAAGGAAATATTCTGCCGTCTGCTGGGCTTCTTCTGCCTGGCCTACGGCTTCTTCCTCTGGATTCCCTCGATCATCCAGGCGCGCCGCAGGGCCGAGCAGAATACGCTGATGCTCGAAAACATGGTTGCCGAGCGCACCCGCAGCCTCGAGGAATTCAACCGTCAGCTCCATTTCAGCAAAGTCCGTCTCGAAGAGGCGGCCAGGCTGAAAAACGAGTTCCTCGCCTCCTTCTCTCACGAGCTGAAAACTCCCCTCAACTCGATCCTCGGCTTCTGCCGCCTGCTGAGAGAGAAACGCCAGGGGCCGCTCAATGAAAAACAATTGAGAAGTATTGAAATTATCGACAACAACAGCAAAACCTTGCTCGACCGGATCACCAAGATTCTCGACTACGCCAAGCTGGAATTCGAAAAAGTGGTGCCGGAGTACCGGAATGTTAAAATCACGGAGCTCTTTGCCGAACTGACTCCGGTTTTCGAGCCGCAGCTTAAGGACAAAGACATCCATCTTGAAGTGGAGGTCCAGGGGGAGCTCAAAGAGGTGAACACGGACCGGAAAATCATCGGACAGCTCCTGCAGGCCGTGCTGGACAATGCGGTCAAATTCACCGAGAGCGGCACGGTCAAATTGCGCTCCGGTCTGGACCGGGACAATTCCCGCTGGTGGATTGCGGTCAGCGACACCGGGCCGGGCATACCCGGCAGGGAACTGCCTTACATCTTCGAACCGTTCCGCCAGGGGGACGGCTCCCTGAGCCGGCGTTACGGGGGAACCGGCCTCGGGCTGACTATCGCCCGCAAGCTCTCCCGGCTGCTGGGCGGACAGATCGATGTCAAGAGCACGGTTGACAGCGGTTCGGTTTTTACTTTCAGCTTTCCGCTGGGTCCGCCGTCCCCGCTTTCGCGGGCCGCGGAAACCTATAACAAGGGTTCAATCCGGAATGAGGAAACCAGATAAGAGGAGGGTCTGATGCAGTCTGCCGTTTTTCAGAAATACAGAAGATTATTTCTCTTTGCTTTAAGCTCCGGCTTGCTGCCGTTATTGCTCCCGGTGGCCGCGCAGGGCGCGCTGCCGGCGGAAAGCGCCTACTGGGAACTGCTGCGGAGCCGTTACACGGCCTCGAGCGAGAATTACGCCGATGCGCTCCTAGAGGAATTTGGCGTGTTCCGCGGCCTCTATCCCCGCTCCGAAAAAAGCGACAGCCTCGAATTCCTGCGGGCCACCCTTTTCGAGAAGAAAAAAATGGAGGCGGCGGCGCTGGCCAGCTACCTTAAACTGGTCTACGTTTACCCCTCCAGCCCGTTGATCCCGGAGACCCTGAAGAACGTCAAGCGCCTGGCTGAGAGCCGCAAAAAAGGGATTACCGCGATTTTCGCGGATGACAACCTGACTTTGTTGAAAAACCATGCCAGAAAAATTGTGGATGAGGGAACGACTTCAGCCGGGGGCATGCGCGGATACCTGGATTTCCTGGAGCTGATCGCGGATGCCAAAATCGGAGACCTGGCCCGTTATACCATCGATGAAGGCCGGCACTATCTCTACCGCCTGGATTATGACCTGGAGCCGGACCGGGTTTGCCTGTTGATCGGCAACATGTACCAGCTTCAGCAGAACTGGCGCGGTGCGCTCCTGGCATACGGCACCGCGGAGATCCTCGTGCCTTACGGCTATGCGGTGG
This sequence comes from Candidatus Glassbacteria bacterium RIFCSPLOWO2_12_FULL_58_11, assembly GCA_001780825.1. GTDB lineage: Bacteria > Gemmatimonadota > Glassbacteria > GWA2-58-10 > GWA2-58-10 > GWA2-58-10. The sequence continues at coordinate 11,230 of MFIX01000063.1, forward strand.
CGGAGGCCCTGCTGGAGGCCGGCGGAGTGTACCTTAAGCCGCTCAAGAACTACGAGATGTCCCGCAGGGTCTATAATGAGGTGCTCGACAAATATCCGGCGGAGCTGGCCGCCGCCCGCGCCTCGGTGTCGCTTTCCGAGGTGGATGAGGCCGAGGAGCATTACGGCCAGGCGGTGGTGCAGCTCGAGGATACAGCCAAGCGCTTCCCGTTTCCGGAAATCCGCATGGAATGTTATGCCCGCAGCGCCAGGCTCTATCTCGACCGGCTGAATAACCCCGAGAAGGCGGTGGCTTCCTATGAGCGCCTGGTGGAGGAATATCCGCAGGAAACCAGGAGCCTCGAGGCGCTCTCCAGTATCGGCGACATACAGGAAAAAAGGCTCAAGAATTATCCGGCGGCGCTGGGGGCTTACTGCAAAATATCCGAACTCTCCCCGGAGAGTCCCCTGGCGCCCCGCAGCCTGCTGCAGGCTGCCGAGCTGGCCGAGGGTAAAGCAAAAGATTCCGCCCTGGCCGATTCGCTCTACCAGCAGCTCGCGCAGCGCTACCCGCAGACCGAGTACGGGAAAAAAGCGGCAAAAAAAGTGCGCTGATAACCCGCGGCGGCCGCAGATTTTTTGAATAAGCGTTCCGGATTGCCGTCTAAAAATTCAACGGGTGTATTGTGTCCGAGCAGACCCTTGCAGGGCAGGAAGATGACACACAACTGGTCGCGCTGGCCCTGAAAGGCTCTCAGGGCGCTTTTCGCGCGCTCTACGACCGTTATCAGAAGAAAATATATCGTCTTGTCGGTTCGCTGATCGAGTCCCGGGAGGATGTCAGCGAGATTGTCCAGGAGACATTTGTCCGCGCTTTCCATTCTCTGGACCGTTTCAAAGCCCGGAGCTCATTCTACACCTGGCTGTACCGGATCGCGCTCAACGCCGCCACGGATTACCGACGGAAAGAGGCCCGCAGGAGGCGGAACCGGCC
>MFIX01000063.1:12224-13333 GCA_001780825.1 Candidatus Glassbacteria bacterium RIFCSPLOWO2_12_FULL_58_11
ATGGCGGAGCGTTTCAGCTTGCCGCTCCGGCCGAGGATGGCCCGGAGGGCGTGCTCTATCGCAAGGAGCTGGCCCGCCTGGTGCGTAAAGCGCTCGCTGCCCTGAGCGAGGAACACCGGCGGGTGATGGTTTTGCGCGAGGTAAACGGGCTGAGCTATGTCGAGATCGCCGAGGTCACCGGCGTGACGGTCGGCACGGTGATGAGCCGTCTGCATTACGCCAGAAAAAAAGTGGCCGAGCTGCTGCTGCGCTGGAACGTGATCGAGCCCGGCGCCTGAGCCGCTCCGGGCGGCTATCGCCCGCTGCCCCAACGATCAGGGCCGGAACGATCTGTTTGTTACGGGTGACCATCGGCTCTGCCGGAGGTTGAAAATGCGGGAAGAAAAGTTCGGGCTTACCGATGAAACCCTTCAGCGCTACTATGATGGAGAGCTCACGGAACGGGAGCACAAAGCGGCGGAAGCCGGCCTGGCAGAGTCTCCCGAATCCCGCGAGCAACTGCGGCTTTTTACGCAGGTAAGCGGCGCGCTGGGCCATCTGGGCGGCTCCTGCGAGCCGGACGAGCTGCTCACCCGCCGCAACTGGGAGGCGATTGCCCTCAAGCTTGACCGCCGGAAAGCCTCCCCCCGGCGACGGGCGGCCTGGTGGCTGAGCGCCGCGGCGGCGGCCGCGGTGGTGCTGGTCCTGCTCTCCGCTCCATTCCAGAAAGTCCAGAGCAATGCGCTGGAGATCGAGTCTATCGACTGTTCCTATGCCGGTTTCATGCTGATAAGTCCGCCCACCGACAACGGGGTCACCATTATCTGGATCGATGACCAGGGCAACTGAGCGGTCGGATATTGTGATTTAAACCCTTAACCCAAGCGAGCGCAGGCTTAAAATGAAAACCTTTCCATCCCCCTCCCGATTATTTGTCTGTTTCCTCTCCCTGCTGGCAGTCCCCGGCGGGCTCTTTTACAGCCCGGCATTCGCGCAGCAGGAGGGGCTGTGCGAGATTACGGTGCGCGAAATCGTGGCCGAGAACACCGGACGGGGCCTGGCGAGCGGGCTTAAAGACCTCGAAAAGGAACTGGGCAAGCTCTCCTACTCCACCTTCCGTATCGAACAAA
>MFIX01000063.1:13362-15272 GCA_001780825.1 Candidatus Glassbacteria bacterium RIFCSPLOWO2_12_FULL_58_11
GGGCAAAATCCGGCTAAAGGTGGTGCTTTCACCGGAATCTTCGAGCGGGAAAAAGCTCGAAATGCCCCTGCGCATCCCGGATGGAGGCACGTTCATTATCGCCGGCCCGCAGATCGGGGAGTCCGTGCTGTTCCTGGCCATAACCGCAAAAATGTGAGCTCCCGCAAGCCGGCGGCCGGAAAAGGCTGATTACGCCTCCCGCGCCGGCCTGGCAAAACCTCATGTTATCCGCAAATATTCTTCTTCTTTCCGCTCTTCCGGCCCCCGGCGGGGAATCAGAGCGACCCGATTTATTTTGCCCTTCTCCGGCTCCGGTTTTAAATTACCCCGGATGGTTTTCCCGGTATGCCTTTAAGAGATTTCCGTCCCGGTGCAAGAGGGACCGGATCAGGGGAGCGCAAGGCTTGAAGGTGCGGAAAAAAGAGCGGACCGTCTATCTCTGCGGACCGATAATGGATTGCGAGCCGGAGGAGAGCGCCACCTGGCGCGAGCGGGCGAGAAAGCTCTTCTCCGCCAGGATCGTTTTGCTCGACCCAATGCGCCGCAATTTCAAAGACCGCGAGGTGGACTCGGCCAATGAAATAGTGAGCTTCGACCTGCAGGATATCGCCGATTGCGACATCGTGCTGGTCAACTACAGCAAGCCCTCTATCGGCACCGCGATGGAGGTGTTCCACGCCTCTTTCAACCTCGGCAAGTTCGTCATCGCTTTCAGCCCTCTGCCTTACGTGGAATGCAACCCCTGGATGGTGCGTTTCTGCACCAAAATCCTCAAAGACCTGGATTCCGCGGTCGCTTACATCGAGGAACATTTTTAAGGGCCGGTACGCAGGACAGCCGCCACTCGAGCCGGCCGCCACTGGCCGTGAGTGGAAATTGCCGGCGTGATTTTTGGAGTCCGGGGGACTCCGGCCTCCAAGCCGGGGAATAAAATTAGCAGATTTAATGAATATTTTGGACGGAAAAGTTCACTTTACATCTAGCGGCTTTGTCTTAAGCCTCATCCGGCCGGGCGGCCAGACCGGTAAAATATGTAACCAATATTGTTTTAGCCGTGTATATCATGAAGGTATTAATTCTCCGGACTGGAATCTTAAAATAACCGCAACTTAAGCGAGGAAAATAAATTGTCGAACAGCAGGCGTATGTTAGCTCTGATGACCGGGTTTCTGGGATTGATCGTTTTAACTGTCGGCTGCTCATCCAACGCCGAGGGGCAGAGCGAGGGACGGCGCAGGCCGAACGGCGGACAGTGGGCCAGGCAGGGTCTGGGGAACTGGGGCGCCGAGGAGGTCGTGCCGGTCGAGGTAGCCCGGCCATTCCGCGCCGATCTGGAAAGCTTTGTTTTCGGCAATGCCAATATCGAAGCTCTGCGCGATGTGGAAATTATCGCCCGGGTCAACGGCCAGCTCGAAACGCTGCCGGTCGAGGAAGGCGACCTGGTCAGGCAAGGCCAGGTGCTGGCGGAGCTGGAAAAATCGGAACTGAAACTGAATCTTCAGGAAGTCTCGGCCCGCCGGGAAAACAACCGCAGCATCTACGACAGGAGCCGGAAGATGCTGGAGCAGGAGCTGACCAGCCAGGAGCTGGTCGATAAGAGCAAGTATGATTTTGAAACCGCCCAGACACAGTACGAGCGGGCCAAGCTGAACCTGGAATACGCCGCTATCACCGCGCCGTTCACCGGGATAATCACTTCAAGGCTGGTCGACCGTGGCGACATGATCCGGGTAAATACGGTGCTTTTCAAGCTGGCCGATACTGAGAAGCTGTTGATCCGCCTCTTCGTCCCGGAAAAAGACATGGCGCGGATCCAGCTCGCAAACAAGGCCCGGATCGAATGCGAGATGCTGCCCGGCCGGATTTTCAGCGGCCTCGTGGATATGATCTCCCCGGTTGTCGATGCGGCT
>MFIX01000064.1 GCA_001780825.1 Candidatus Glassbacteria bacterium RIFCSPLOWO2_12_FULL_58_11
CTCGCCTGGTAAGGTTTGGGCACGAAAGCCTTTACGCCCCGCGAGGCCAGCTCATCCTCATCCTGGACCGAAAAACCGCTGGACATGATTACCCGCACCCCGGGATTGAGACCCTTGAGCTTTTCGAACAGCTCGGGCCCGCCCATTCTGGGCATCACTATATCCAGCAGCACCAGGGCGATCCCGGACTGTTGCTCCTGGTAGAGCTCCAGGGCTTTGGCGCCGCTCTCGGCGGTCAGGCACTTGTAGCCGTAGTCCTCCAGAATGCTGGCCACCAGGTTCAGGATCATCACCTCGTCATCCACCACCAGGACCGTCTCGGTGCCGCCTTTGACCCGGGCTTCATCTTTGACCGCCTCCCTGGCGCTCCCGGCGGAGCGGGGGAAATAAACCTTGAAAGTGGTCCCCCGGCCCGGCTCGCTGTACACGTTTATCAATCCCAGGTGGTTCTTGACTATCCCGTAGACCACCGACAGGCCGAGGCCGGTGCCCTTGCCGACTTCCTTGGTGGTGAAAAACGGCTCGAAAATCCGCTTCTGCGTCTCGCTGTCCATTCCGCAGCCGCTGTCGCTGAAAGTGAGCAGGACGTAGGAGCCGGGCTTGGCATAGATGTGGTTCTGGATGTAGTGCGGGTCGAGCTCGATGTTCTCGGTCCGGATGACGATCTTCCCGCCCCCGGGCATCGCGTCCCGCGCATTGACCGCCAGGTTCAGCAGGATCTGCTGGACCTGGGTGCTGTCCGCCTCTATCAGGTGCAGGTTCTGACCTGGCGCAGTGTCTATGGGGATAGCCGGACCGATAGTCCGCTTAAGGAAATTGAGCGACTGTTTGATAATCTCGTTCAGGTCCACCGGCTCCAGCTTGGGCGGCCTCTTGCGGCTGAATGTGAGCAGTTGCTTGGCGATATCGGCGCCCCGCTGGGCCGCCTTCTCGATCTCGCCGGCCCTTTTTCTGTATTTTTCCGACAACCCCTGGTCCCGCGCCATCATGGAGGAATAGCCGAGCACCGTGGTGAGGATGTTGTTGAAATCGTGGGCCACCCCGCCGGCCAGGAGACCGATCGATTCCATTTTCTGCGCCTGGCGGAGCTGGTTTTCCAGCTCCAGCTCCTGGGTGATATCGCGCTTGACCGCCACGAAATTTGTGATCCGGCTCGCGGCATCTTTTACCGGGGAAATCGTGGCTTCCTCGGTGTACAAAGAGCCATCTTTTCTCTTGTTGATCAGGCGGCCTTTCCAGACCTGGCCCGACGTTATCGTCTCCCAGAGCTCCTTATAGAAGCGCTCCTCGTGCCGGCCGCTTTTCAGCAGGCTGGGATTTTGGCCCAGGGCTTCCGGTCTGGAATAACCGGTAGCCCTTTCAAAGGCCGGGTTGGTATAGATGATATTGCCTTTCGGGTCGGTGATGATTACCGCCTCCGCGGTCTGCTCGAACGCGGTCTCGAACAGGCGTCTAGCCTCTCCGGCGCGCTTGTGGGCCAGGGCGTTGACTACTATTTCGCCGAGCAGGGTCAGCAGCCGGATTTCCTCATCCCCGAAAGTCCTCTGTTCCCGCAAGGTGTCGAAGCCGATAAAACCGGCCAGCGAGCCTCCATAAATCAGAGGCAGGGCGGCCGGAGACTGAATACCCATCGTATTCATGAACTCTTTCTCAGCTGCGGCTTCAAGGGGAAGGTCATTTGTACTGGATACTATTATCGGCTCGAAGCGCTTGAGTTTCTCAAACCACCAGGGGAAGGTATTCAAAGGCTGATTTTGCCTGTCTTTAATTTGCACTTTTATGCCCCTGGCGCGCCATTCATATATGTTCTCCACTTTTATCAGATCATCCGAGAACAGAAAAACAAGGCTGCGGTCCACCCCGATGAATTCCCCGAGCATCTGCAACACGCGGTCGACCCCACGGTCGATATCATCGTAAGAGAGGGTAATAAAAATATTCGAGCAGGCGCTGACCAGCTCCTCCACACGAAGCTTGTATTTCAGGGCGGACTGTGCTTTTTTCAGCTCGGAGATATCCCTTATGGTTGTGCGTATTCCAAGGATTTTTCCGGTGTCGTCCTGAACCGGCTTTTCATCTATCTGGCAGTCGATCGCCAGGCCGTCCTTGCAAATGAATTTGCGCTCGGCTGGCTGGAACTTTTTCCTGCCGGACATTTTAGCTTTGAAAGATATTCGGGAATCTTCCCTCTCCCCGGAGGCGATAAATTCGAACACAGGCCGTCCGAGCATTTCTTCAACGGTATAACCAAGCAATTCAGCCTCGGTGCGGTTGACTCTTATAATGATTCCCTCCCAGTCCGCCTCGTGGTAACCCACCGGCGCATCGTCATAGAGCTCGCGGTAGCGCTTTTCGCTTTCGCGCAGAGCTTCCTCCGCTTTCTTGCGCTCGGTGATGTCAAGCATGGCACCGATCATGCGCACTGCCTTGCCTTGCGCGTCGCGAAGGACATAGCCACGGTCTAGGACCAGAACATAGCTTCCATCGGCCTTCCGGAAACGGTATTCGTCGTTCCAAAGTTTGTCTGCTGGGTTATTCGTAAGAGCAAAAAATTTTACTTCAACCCTTCGCCGATCCTCAGGATGAATACGCTCCACCCACCAAGCGGCGGTTTGCGAGTGCTCCACGATGTCGGTCCAGCCGAAAACGACTGATCCAGCTTCATTCCAGCGCTGCGCATCATTGACAATATCCCAGTCCCATATTACATCATTGGTCGCCTTGAGGGCCAACCTCAGCCGCTCCTCGCTTTCCCGCAGCGCCCCCTCCGCTTTCTTGCGCTCGGTGATATCCCGCACCGTGGACTGCAGATAGATTTTCCCCTGATAAGTAAAGCGGCTGAGCAGCACCTCCGCGACAAACGGAAGGCCATTCTGTTTCAAGTGCGTCCATTCGAAAAAGTCGCTTCCGTTATCGAATGCTTTTTTAATATGTGCATCGGCGGCCTGGCGCGAATCACTCCCATCCGGCTGCAAGGCCGGTGATAATTCCGACGGGTGCTTGGCAAGGAATTGCTTTCTGGATGTACACCCGAAAATCTCAAGCGCCCTTTCGTTGCAATCAAGGAAACCATTGCTGTCAAGCACCATGACCGCATCGAACGATGAATTAAATAATATGCGGTAGCGCTGTTCGCTCTCTTTAATGGTTTCCAGCAGAATCTTTTGCTTATTTTCCTGATTTATGGCATGCAAGGCAAAGCCGATGTCGCCACAGACCTCATTCAACATGCCGAGGCTGTCATCCTCCAGCAGTTCGCCGGCGGGCAGGGTGACTATAAGCAAACCATAGACAACTCCCGCGTGCTCCAACCTGGAGGAGATTGTCGAATTCTTCCCGCAGACCGAAATAAAAGGACAGCCCTCGCAACCGGCGTCTCGGCCTTTGAGATAGACGGCCCTTTCCTGCTCCAGGGTCTTTCTGAAAGAAGAGGGCAAATCATCCGGCTTTAAGCTTTCAAGCAGAGGAAGGAACTTTTCCCTCAGGCTGCTGTCCGCTGCTCCGGCCAGCTTGCCCGGTTCGCTGGTGAGAATAATCATGGCATTGGAAAAGCTTTTGGTGGAAATCAGAGTGTCGCATACCCCGTTAATCAGCCGGTTGAGGTCCTTTTCCCGGCAGATGAGCTGGTTGACGTTTCTGACGGCCAGGATAATGCTGTTGAGGAGCCTGATCCGGTAAGTCCGCTCCAATACCTTTTGCTCGAGCTGCGCATTTAAGGCTTTCAGCTCCGCATGCATTTTTTCCAGCTCTTGGTTCTTGCGCCCAATCTCCCGGCTTCTCTGGATGACATTGTCATAAGTGGAAAAAAGAAGGTCCAGAATCTGCAGGCGGTCCGAGTTTATCAGGTGTTTCTTCCCGGCGAAAAATATTTCTATTCCCAGGTTCGAAGTCTGGTTTTTCCGGATATTGCGGTTTACAAGAACGTACTCGATACGAGATAGGAGCGCTTTCTCCTCGTAAGGCTTGGTGAGAAAGTTATCCGCCCCGCTGGTGAGTCCGCGGATAATATCTTCCGGGTCCGACAGGGCCGACAGCAGCAGAATCGGAATATCCTTGAAGTGTTCATCCGACTTGATTATCCGGCAGAGCTCGAAACCATCCATCTCGGGCATGACAATGTCACTGATCATCAGTGTCGGTTTTTTCTTCCGGACTTCTTCGAGCGCCTCCCGGCCGTTGCAAGCGACTGAAACGCTGTACTCATTCTGTTCCAGGAAATGCTGCAGCTTGATCGCCTGAGTCGGGCTGTCCTCAACGACTAGAATATCGATGTGATGGTCATTTTTTTTGCTTTTCACCATCGATGGACTCCTTGTTTATCACCAGCCGATCAGCGGCCGACTGTGCATCAACTTTTTAATTCTCTGCCTGTTACCTGTCAAGCGGGAATATTTTTCCCCGCGCAGTTTATTCCGGGCCTCTCACTGGCCGGTGTTCTTTTTGCTCACCAGATTGATCAGCTCCCGGGCGATTTGTTCAGGAGGCAGAACAAATTGCGCCGCGCCCAATTTTACGGCTTCCCCCGGCATACCGAAAACGGCGCAGGATTCTTTGTTTTGCGCCAGGGTCACCGCGCCGCGCTCTTCCATCATTTTTAATTCTTTCACGCCATCGCTGCCCATGCCGGTCAGCAGCACGCCTGCCGCGCTAGGGCCATAATTGCGGGCGACCGTGCGAAAGAGGTAGGAGATTGAAGGGCGGAAAAAATTCTCTTTTTCATCCCGGCTGAGCGTTATCTGTCCGCTGCGGGAGACCCCGATGTTAAAATCGTCCGGAGCGAGATAAGCATGCCCGGGCAACATATACTCGCCCGCGGCGGCCAGGTGAACCGGAAAGCCGGTGCTTTGATTGAGCCAGTCCACCAAACCCCCGATAAAGCCTTCGGTAATATGCTGCACAATGATAACCGGAGCGGGGAGATTGCCCGGCAAGAGCGAAAGAATTGTCTGAAGGACGAGCGGGCCGCCGGTGGAAGCGCCGATCGCGACCAGCTCTATCCCGGTCCGTCTCACCGGCGGCGCGGCCTGAGAGAGCAGCGCAGCGGAGTCTTTAGCCATTTGAAGGCGAGGCCGCCGGGTCACCACTTTCACTTCGGACATCTGTTTAACGGTCTGAATTATCTCTCGGGCGCTCTTCTCGTAGTCTGGATGGCCCAGGCCCTGCGGTTTCCGCAGGATAGAGACCGCTCCGGCTTCCAGGGCCTGAAACGTTTTTTTGATCTCGTCCGGCTCCCAACTGGCGCTAACGATGACAATCGGAGTCGGGCAGGTCTCCATGATCCGGCGGGTGGCCAGGAATCCATTCATTTTCGGCATGTTTATATCCATGGTTATCACGTCCGGCCTGAGCCGTTTTGCCAGCTCGATCCCTTCCTGTCCATCGCCCGCCATCCCGGCCACTTTTAATTCAGGATCCTGCTCGAGGATAAATTTCATGTTTTCACGGACTACAAAAGAATCCTCGACAATAAGAACTTTAATCAAGGGATATATCCTTATGTATTAAATGAGTCTTTGGATAACCTCGAGCAGGTTGCTCTGGTCAAAGGTGCTTTTAACGATATAGGCGTTCGCCCCGACATCGATGCCGCGCTCGCGGTCGGCGCGGGAATCCAGAGCGGTGACCAGTACGACCGGCAAATCGGCCAGTTTCCGGTCGCCGCGTACCTTGGAAGTGAGGTCGAAACCGTTCAGCCGCGGCATATCGACGTCCGAAACCAGCAGGTCAAAATCCGCGGTCCGCAGCTGCGTGAAACCATCCAGGCCGTCCACTGCGGTTTTGACCGCATAGCCGGCCGACTCCAGAATATTCTTCAGCAGCATCCTGGCCGTGATCGAGTCCTCGACCACCAGAATTGATTTTTTCTTTGCTTTTTCCGCCGCCGGGATAAGCGCCTCAGACTGAGCGGCGGTCGCCTGCCTGGCCGATTTTATCAAATCACTCACATTAAGCACCGGAACCACCTGGCCCGAGCCCAGGATGGTAGCGCCGGTAATGTTCCTCACTCTGGAAAGCTGGCTGCCGAGGCTCTTTAACAATATCTCCTGTTCGCCAAGGAGTTGATCCACGCTGAAAGCGACGAGCTTATCCGCCGTACCGAGGATCAGCGCGGAAACCGGCCCGGATCTTTCTTCTTCGCTCCTTTCCCGAAGCTCAAGCACATCCGCCAATCGCACCAGGGGAAGTGTATAGCCGTTCGCTGAAATAGTTTCCCGGTTTTCAACCGTTTTTACCTCTTCTTTGTTTATTTTCCTGGATTGGAGTACCTGCATCGTGGGAATCGCGAAGGGCTGTCCGTTCACCTTGACCAGTACCGCCCTGAAAGAAGCCAGGGTAATCGGGAGGACCAGCCTGAACGTGGTTCCGGCATTTGGAGAGGTTTCCACCGCGACAGAACCGCTCACTTTTTCCACTTTCTCCCGCACGATGGTCAAGCCGAGTCCCCGGCCGGAAATATCGGTAATGATCGCGCTGGTGGAAATATTGGATTCGAAAATAAGCGCCAGGGCCTCCTGGTCAGTCAAACGCCTGGCCTCTTTTTCGGAGATGATTCCTTTTTTCACCGCGGCTTTTTTGATCTTCTCCAGGTCGATCCCCGCGCCGTCATCGGACACGAGTATCTCGATCTGGTTGCTTTTAAGCTGGTTGATCGCCATGGTCAGCCGGCCGAGGGAAGGTTTATTGAGCCGCTCCCGCAGCTCGGGCTTTTCGATGCCGTGGTCGATGGAGTTGCGCACCAGATGGATCAGGGGTTCTTTGATCTGTTCCATGATCCGCCGGTCGATTTCTACCTCGCCGCCCCGGAGCTGCAGCTCCACCTGTTTGCCCTGGTCCCGGGAAAGCTCGCGGACGATCTTGGGAAAAATCTCCAGCATGGAGGAGCAGGGGGACATGAGCGTGTTTTTCAATCCGGCGAGCAGAGTGTCCACCATAGCGCTGACAGTCCGCCGGTCCGCCTCGACCGATTTTTCCAGGCCGGCCAGCCTGGTTTCCAAAAGCTTGAAGTGCTCGAAATTGTTTTCCAGAACCTCCGGCAGGCCGCTTACTCCGGGCACCGTTCCAGCGCTCCCGCTGTCGGCCGGCTGAAACAACTGCTTGAGCTGCGGCGCAGCCTGGGACCACTGTTTTTTCCACAACTCCAGGGACTCCGAAGTTTCCTTTAAGGAGCCGAGATATTGGTCCAGCTCCAGCTTGATAAAAGACAATTCCTCGGTTTGCCGCAGCAGCGAGTCGAGCTCGGCCGCCT
>MFIX01000065.1:0-5227 GCA_001780825.1 Candidatus Glassbacteria bacterium RIFCSPLOWO2_12_FULL_58_11
CTTCGATCCGAACAATGGCGCCGACCGGATGGAAGTGGCTCTGGATATGGGCACTATCGGCGGATTCGATGGTCTGACCCAGTTCCGCGGCCCCTCCACCGCGATCATCTCGAGCCAGGACGGTTTCGCGGCCGGCAAGCTTTCCTCGCTCGAGATCGATGAAACAGGCATTTTCACCGGCGTGTTCAGCAACGGTGTAACCAAGAACCTGGGCAAGCTGGTACTGGCCAGCTTCAACAACCCCGGCGGCTTGAGCAAGGAAGGCAACAATAACTTCCTGGAATCGGCCAACTCCGGCGTGGCTGTAGTCGGCGAGGCGGGAACCAACATCCAGGGAAGCATTTCGAGCGGATTCCTCGAGAGCTCGAATGTGGACCTGGCTCAGGAATTCGCCAATATTATCACCACCCAGCGCGGCTTCCAGGCCAATGCCAGGATTATCACCTCTACCGATACCCTGCTGGGAGAGGTAGTCAATCTGGCCCGGTAATCTTGAACTGAATGCTTAATTTTAAATCAGAGGGGTCCGGGGGCCGGGCCCCTTTGTTTTTTAGACTGGGTGAAAGTGAGCCGAGGTTATGCCGGCAGGTTCCACTGGAAAAAGGGTTGCGCCCGGTCGAAGCTGGAAGTCTTTTGCCTGTCGGCCGGGCCACATCCCGGCTGCCGGCGGCTTAAAAAACGCAGAGGAGGCGGAAAAAGAATCCTTCGGAAGCATGATGACAATGTTCCGGCAGGGCGGCCGCTCTTGATTTTGAATAATAATAGGAATATATTGATTTAGAGAATAAGTGTATAAATTGCAGGAAGTTACGCCAAACGGCGATCTTGCGGCCGGCCGGCCGGCGCTCCTTGACAATCCAGCCGCCGCTCTATAGAGTGGATGGTATGTTTTTTGCCAACTTGGAGGTAGCCGATTTCAGGCGGCGTCTCACCCCGGCAGCGCTAAGCTCTTCAAAAACAAGGCTGCCGGACTGGGGCTGAGATATTTTTTTTCTTTATTAATTCCGCCGCACTGTCGAATTATTAAATTGGGTATGGCGCGGAAGTCTTAAAGGCGGGGTGACAACATGATTTCCCTGACCAAGCTTAACGGCCAGACCATAGTGGTAAATGCCGAGCTGATCGAGACCGTGGAAAAAACTCCGGATACGATAATCGGTTTGATTACCGGGAAAAAGTTCATGGTCAAGGACACGGTCGAGGAGATCATTCAAAAGGTCATCCAGTACCGTCAGCAACTGCCCCCTTTCTGGCGGAAAGTCGCTGACGGCATGAGCAAATGACCTGCTGCCGGTCTGAATGGAGTGAAGCGGGTAAACCGGAGGTTATAACTTTAAGATGCTAATATAAAAGGATGAGCAAATGGACCTGACAACCCTGATAGGGTTAATTGCTGGGTTTTCAATTGTCGTTCTTGGAATCGAGCAGACCGGCAGCATTGTGACCTTTATCGACTTGCCCTCGGTATTTGTCACTGTCGGCGGGTCACTCGCCGCGACAATCATCTGTTTCCCGCTCAATGAACTGGTCGGGGTGATTGGAGTCGCCAAGAAGACCGTATTCACCAAGGCCCCGCCGGTGAGCGAGACTATTGCCACGCTGGTCTCTTTTGCCGAAAGAGCCAGGCGTGAAGGAATCCTGGCCCTGGAGCGGCACATGGAGGAAATCGAAGACGAATTCCTCGCCAAGGGGATCCAGCTCGCGGTCGACGGGACCGAGCCGGAGCTGATGCGCAACATCCTGACCACCGAGCTGGACTATGTCGAAAAACGCCATGCCAGCGGCCAGCTGGTTTTTAATACTCTGGGCGCTCTAGCTCCGGCGTTTGGCATGATCGGGACCCTGATCGGGCTGGTGCTGATGCTGAAGACCATGAGCGATCCCTCGACAATCGGACCGAACATGGCCGTGGCCCTGATTACCACCTTTTACGGAGCCCTGATGGCTAACCTGATCTGCATTCCGCTGGAAAAGAAGCTCAAGCGGCGCTCGGAAGAGGAATTGCTGGTCAAGGAGATGATGATCGAGGGGATCCTCTCCATTCAGTCCGGAGATAACCCGCGGATCGTGGAGCAGAAGCTTACCTCGTTCGTCTCGCCCAAGCTGCGCCGGGTGATCGTAGAGAAGTAATTTCATGAATCGGGGGACTGGAAGCGTATGGGTAAGAGTAAATGCGAATGCCCGGATAGTCCACCGGCCTGGCTGACCACTTTCAGCGATCTGATGTCGCTGCTGCTCTGTTTTTTCGTGCTGCTGGTTTCGATGAGCCACATCCGGGAAGATGCTTACTATGTGGCCCGGGGCAGTCTCGAGGGGGCTTTCGGCGTAATGAGCTCTAATCCGGCGATGATCCGCCTGGGATACACTCCTATGCCGACTCTGAAAAATATCCAGCGGGCGATTGTCGATGAATCGGTCTCGAACCTTCAGGATTTCATCCAGGGCCGGAAAATGGGGGATGATGTCAAGGTCGTGATCTCGGACAAAGGTGTGTCCTTGAGTATCAGCGCTCCCCTGCTGTTTGACAGCGGAAGATCGGACTTGAAACCGGACATGTACCCTTTGCTGTCCCAAGTTTTCGACATTGCCCGGGGCTGGCCTAACGTAATCCGGGTCGAGGGGCATACGGACAATACTCCGATCGAGTCCGCGCAATACGAGTCGAACTGGGATCTCTCTTTCGCCCGCGCCCTGAGCGTGGTCCAGTTCGCCGTCCAGTTCTCTAAGATCCATCCCAGCCGCCTGGCTCCGGTGGCCTGCGGAGAATACCGGCCGGTTGCCGACAATACTACCGAGGAAGGCCGGGCGAAAAACAGAAGAATCGAGATTATGATGGAGTACAAGAAGGAAAACGAAAACCCGTTTAAATAATAGAAATCAGGCGGTTTAAAAGAATATTCTTAGCTCTGCATAACTTGGCAAACCAGTGTAATTGATGGAGAATTGACAATGGCCGAAGAACCACAGGAAACAAAGGAAGAAGGCGGAGGGGAAGCGCAAGGGCCGGCTAAAAGTAAGCTTTCCATAAAAACCCTGATCCTGATCGGGTTGCCCCTGGTGTTGCTGCAAGTGGCTGTGGCTTATTTCATCGTCTCTAAAGTCATCGAACCCAAGCTGCCGGAAACCAAACCTGTGCCGGAGGACAAGAAGACCGAGGAAGCCAAGGCAGTCAGCGGGGATGATTTGAGCGACTACGTTACCTATCCGCTCGCGGATGTGATTGTCAATCCCGCGGAGACCGGCGGACAGAGGTATTTGAATGTCTCGATCGATATTTATGTTAATCTTTTATACAAGGATCTTTTCAAGGACCTGGAACCGGAGATCCGCAGCGTGATAATCGAGCGGATCAGCCAGAAACGCATGGATGAGCTGGATGATTACAAGGACCAGCAAATCCTGCGCGGAGAGATTAAGGACGACCTGAACGCGGTGATCAAGAAGTATTTCGCCAAGAAGTTTCCGGACCTGGAAATCCCGAGAGTGGTATTCTCCAAATATATTATCCAATAAGGTACGGGTGAACGGCTATGAGCAAGATCCTTTCCCAGGATGAAATAGATGCCTTGTTATCCGGTGAAGGTATAGGCGCCGGCGGCGGCGGGCCTGCGGCGGAGACCGCGGAAGAAGACCAGAAGGAAAAGCTCGTCAGCCTCTACGATTTCAAGCACCCCAACCGGGTATCCAAGGATCAGTTGCGCACGATCCAGACCATTCATGAATCCTTCGCGCGGGGTTTCGCTACCCATCTTTCCACCCGCCTGCGCAGCCTGGTCGACATCGATCTCACCTCGGTGGATCAGCTCACCTATTCAGAGTTTATCATGTCCATGGCCGATCCGAGCGCGGTTTATATTTTCAACATCAAAGAGCTGGAAGGCGATGCTATCCTGGAAATCAGCCCGCAGCTCGTACTCTATATTATCGACCGCTCGTTCGGCGGCGAGGGCGGAGTCATTCAGGAGGCCCGGGAAATAACGATTATCGAGCAGAACGTGATGAAGAAAATAGTCGATAATGCGCTCGAGCAGCTGGTCCGGGCCTGGCAGAACATCACCCCGCTCACGCTGGAGCTGAAGGATTTCGAAACCAATCCCCAGCTGATCCAGATCAGTCCGCCGGGCGAGACCGCGATCATGATCTCTTTCGAGGTCAAGATTTCAGATTTCAGCAGCCTGCTCAACCTCTGCTTCCCGTATTTCGTGCTCGAGGATGTGATGCCGAAGCTTTCGGCCCAGCATCAAATAGCCCACAACCAGAAGAAGAGATCGCATCACGATGAGGGTATAGTCCGGCACAAGATCAGGAGGGCGGATGTGCCGGTCTCGGTGAACCTGGGTACGACCGAGCTGACCTTGCGCGATATTCTGAACCTCGAGCCGGGCGATATAGTCCGCCTTGATAACCGGTTAGACCAAATGTTGGAAGTTCAAATCGGAGAGACGGCGAAATTCAGGGCCAAACCTGGAACCTACCGTAACCACAAGGCTGTGCAGATAGTCTCCGAAATCAAGGAGGGAGCGATTCAAAATGAGTAATTTTGCGATGAGCCCCGAGGAAGAAAAGGCCCTGCACGAATTTGCGGGGATTATCGCTACGGAAAGCGCCGTGGTGATGTCGACCCTGCTGGACAAGAAAATCGAGATAATCCAGCAGAAGACCTCCGCCGCTGATGCGGGGGAGCTGGGGACCGGCTTCCCGGATGAGATTATCCTCGTCAATTGTCCGTTCGCTACCGGTTTCGAGGCCACCAACACTTTCCTGTTCAACAAATCCCTGGTGGCCAAGCTCAGCGACCTGATGATGATGGGGGATGGGACCGCCGAGTTCAACGAGGACCATATCGATGCGATCCAGGAGGGAGTGAACCAGATGATGGGCGCGGCGGCGACTTCTCTGGCCAGCCGCCTCGGCAAATCCGTCGATTTTCAGCCCTCCTCGGCTAAACTGGCCAAGCTGGACGGGGCGGAACTCACCCTGGATGATTTGACCGCTGCTGTCTTTGAGCTGCAGATTGAGGGGCAGGGGGAAGGAAGCTTCGCTTTGCTGACTCCATATTCGGTCATAAATGAGTCGACCTCCGCTCTTACAAGCGGAGCGGCGGCCCCGGAGCCCGCGGCGGCGCCCGGAATGGATGCCGATCTGGATATGGAGCTTGCCGGCCTCGCCGGACAGCAGGCCACGGCGGCTGCGGGCCGGGAAATGGAGCGTGAAGAGCAGGAGGGGA
>MFIX01000065.1:5268-5697 GCA_001780825.1 Candidatus Glassbacteria bacterium RIFCSPLOWO2_12_FULL_58_11
ATGGAGCGCGGCGCCGGCGGCATGGGTTTCGGTCCTATGGAAATATCCAGCCTGGGCGGTAAGGAGCGGGAGAGGCTCGAGCTGTTGATGGATATCAAGCTGGATATCTCAATCGAGTTGGGCCGCACCAGAATGCTCGTGCGGGACATCCTGGAACTCGGTCCCGGATCGGTAATCGAGCTGGATAAAATGGCCGGCGAAACCGTCGACCTCCTGATCAACAACAAGAAACTCGCCGAGGGCGAGGTGGTGGTGGTGGATGAAAATTTCGGTGTCCGCATTACGCACCTGATCAGCATGGAAGAAAGAATAAAGATGCTGCAGTCCGCCTGAGCCGCAAAAAGAGCAAAGTGCTCTGCCCGGGCGGGTTCCGGTCATCTGGCGAATGCTTTCTTCCGCCGGCGGCCGGAGCGCACTTCTCAGCCGATA
>MFIX01000065.1:5722-5888 GCA_001780825.1 Candidatus Glassbacteria bacterium RIFCSPLOWO2_12_FULL_58_11
GCTTTTCCTTCTCAGCCAACGGTTCTCAACTATCCAGCCGCCGGGCCCTGCCGGTCCTTTCGCCGTATTAATTATTCAGGGCTTCCGGCCCGCTTTGTTTCAGCGCTGATTTTTCTTTCACTGGCTTTCACTTCCGCGCGGAGTGTCCAGGGCGCCGATTCTCCGG
>MFIX01000065.1:5910-17508 GCA_001780825.1 Candidatus Glassbacteria bacterium RIFCSPLOWO2_12_FULL_58_11
CCAGGACTCGCCGGCCGTGGACACGCTCTCTGCGGGACCGGAAAGCCAGCCCTCCAAAAAGGACAGTATCCTGGACTATCTCAGGCGCTCCGGATCGAGCGGGCCGCTGAAGCTGACTTACGATCAGCCGGATTCGATTCTCAGCCTGCGCAACATCTCTTACACCCTGATCGTGCTAGCCCTGTTGGTTCTTTTCCTGCATTTCCTGCGGAAATTCGTGCAGCGGCCGATCAGCGGCGTCCCGTCGGGGGAACATTTCAGGGTGATACAGCAGTTTCACCTCGGCCCGAAAAAATCGGTCGCCCTGGTCAAGCTTTTTGACCGGCTGCTGCTCCTGGGTGTGACTGAAACCTCCATCACCACCCTCTCCGAGATCAGCGATGCCGGGGAGGTGGAACGTCTCCTGGCCCGTCTTCAGGATACCGGCGGCGGCCAGGCTCAAAATTTCCGCGAAATCTACCAGGGCTTGCTCTCCCGGATAAAAAAATAACCTTCCCCGATGCACCAGGAGTTCTGCCACCCGGACCCGAGGGCCGGGTTTTTTATTGTCCGTCAACTGAAAGCAGGTCAGGATTCATTTCGGCCGGGCGGGAAAACCGGTGGAGGGCTGTTCCATGAATTTACCCGAAAATGGACATGAAATTTCTCGTATTGCGGAACAGCAAAATAGTGGTTGCCAAAAGTCCTTACACATTGGATTCGACCGGGAAAGGCCGGGCTATCCGGGAGAGTAATCCCGGCAGCATTCGGCAGCCGTAATATAGTAATAGCCGTCACGGTTCATAGTATCATGGAAAGGGAATCTGGTGCTTCCCTGGTTTGCATCAAAGTAATATTGATCTATAGCAATTGCCAGGACGCGGGAGCCTATTAATGCTCTTTATCCCATGACGATTATTGAAAAACTGAAAATACTTGTGGCTATTGCTATAGTTACAGCCAGAGACGGGCCAGAAGAACAGCGGCGATCAGATAGAGGAACCAACCGAAACCTCTTTTCAGTTTCTCTTGCTCGAAATTCAGTGAAACGCGCGCGCCGACATGTCCCCCGATGAAAACGAGAATTGCAAGGACAGCCGTGGTTTTCCAATCCCAATGGCCCACGGACAGGTGGCCCAGGAAGCCGCCGGCTGCGGTCAGGCCGACCATGAACGAACTGGAGGCCACCGCGATACTCATCGGCACGCCGAAAAGGAGCACCATCATCGGGATTTTGAGGATCCCGCCGGCCACCCCGATCATCCCGCTCAAAGCCCCGGCCAGGAATGAGATCGGCAGGGCCAGCAGCAGGTTTATGCTGTAGCGGCTGGAACCCAGCTGGCGCCGCCAGGCCAGGAGGCTGTTTCCATGTTGAATGGGCCCGGCCGCTTTTTGGAAATTGCGCGCCATGAGTGCCCCCGCAAAAACGAGCACCCCGGCGAAAAGAACGGTCAGGCTGCGGCCGCTGAAGTACTCGGAAAACAGACCTCCGCAGAACGCCCCGGCTGCGGTCGCCGCTTCGAGCACCAGGGACATGGGCCAATCCACCAGCCCGGACTTCCTTAAGACCAGGGTCGCGGAGAACGAGGAGACGACAATCAGAAAAAGGCTGGTGGTAGCGGCGGTGTGGAAATCGATGCCGAACAGCACCTGGATCGGCGTGTACAGTACGCCTCCGCCCAGGCCCAGCGAGGAGAAGACCACTGAGTTAAAAAACATGCAGATGCTGAAGATAATAAGTATATAGGGAGCCATAAGGGTCTGCTTTTGTCGGCCGGCCTTGAGCCGGGCGGCAAGAAAATTTAGTGCCGCCGAATGAAAAGCGATATATTTTCTTTCCGCCGCCTGTCAGCGTGGCCAGGTCAGCCATCGGCCGTCACTCAGGCGCGGCACTCTGGCTAAACTTACAGGAATATAAAAACTCTTGTTCCGGAGTACGACAATGATCGACACTGATGCCACTTCGGCGGAACTGGCCGCGGCCGGGCCCAGGATCGCCTTCCTGCCGGTGGGCGCCTGCGAGCAGCATTTCGGGCTTCTGCCGCTCAATACCGATATACGTCAAAGCGAGCGCCTGGCCCGGGATATCGCGGCCGCTTTTGACAGCTACCTTCTGCCCCCGCTCCCCTTCGGGACTTCGCTGGAGAATACCGGGGCGGCGGGCACGCTCACTCTGATGCCGGAAACTCTGGCCGCGGTAATCGACGATCTGGTGGACTGCCTCTACCGTCAGGGGTTTGAAATCGTCGTCATCGTCAATTCGCACGGCGGAAATTTCGTCCTGCGTCCGGCGGTGCGAAAAATCAACTACAAAAATCCCGGCCGGAAAACCATATTCATCGACCCGTGGGAGATAGTGCCGGCCGAAAGGCTGAAAGAAATCTTCGAGGGCGACAACGAGCTGCATTGCGGAGAGCGGGAAACCTCGGTAATGCTTTATCTCTTTCCGGAGGTAGTCCGCAAAGACCGGATGATCGATGGCGACCCGCGGGCGTTGCGGATCGAGTTGGATATGTTCTCTATCCCCTTGCTGGCGGAAGGCAAACCCTGGGGATTGGCCTCCAAAGCCACCGCGGCCAAGGGCCGCGCCTTCTACGAGCTGATGGTAAGCCATTCGGTCGAGTTTATCCGGAGGATAATCGACCGTCACGAAAAACATCCTACGTATCATGGCTGAGCGGGAACGGCGCTCAGCGTTTTTTCAGCGAAAAATATTTGTATTCTTCCAGGGTCTTGAATAAAGTCATCAGCTCATCCAGTTTCGGGGTCTTGCCCGATTCGTGGCCGATCAGCCACTGGATCTCGAAGACCGAGCGCTTCCCATCGGCCCAGAAGATCGGGATGTTGTGGTCATAGGACCAGGAGCTGAAATCCGCCAGATTACGCTGCTGTTTAACCTTTTTCGGGACCCGCGCCAGCGAGTATGAACCCCAGATCTTGCGCACCGGTACGATTTTGTGCGCCTCGCGCTCCAGCTTGGTCGCGGGTTTGCGGGTGAATTTTTTCCCGGCTGGCCGGGCGGTTTCCGCAAAAAGAGCCAGCCGCTTTTTGAGGGACCTGGTCTTTCCGGAGAGGTCGCCGCGCTCTTTGGCCGTGAAAGCCAGATTCTGAACCGAATCGAGGCGCTTTTCCAAAACCGGCATCAGATACTGCAGGCGCTCATCGTAGGCCTGGCTCTCCTTGTGCTCGGCTGCCATGTCGACCAGCTCGTGCAGGGCGCCGTTGTAAATCACCTCCGCCAGCTCTCCAGCCGCTTTCCAGCCTCCGTTGGTCACCGTATAAACTCCAGCCGCCAGCAGCCCCGCCATCTCGCCCATCACCTCGGTGCTCAGGTTTTCCGGCCGGTCGCTGCTGGTGTGGTAGAAGCGGTCGCGCAGGAAAATCAGCGAGGGGCAGGGAATGTCGATCAGCGGGTCGGCCAGGAAGTTATCGTTGATCATGAACGGTTTTACTTCCCAGTGCCAGCGCGGATGGTCTTTGTAAAGTTCGCGAGTCAGGTCGATAGTCAGATCGTCGATGAACGAGGGGTTATTGTGCGGCTCTACGTATATCTGGAGCCAGCTTTTGCAGATGTCCTGGTTCGCTCCGACCATATCCGGGTTGAAGGCGCAGATAGCTTGTTTGGCTATTTCCGGGTGGGCGGTAAGGTGCGCCAGGAAACCGATCACCTCCCAGGAACAGATCACCCGGATTGTCCGCTGGGGCGGTTCCAGCTTCCCCTGACGGACCAGGTCCAGGATCGCCCGGGCCGCCTCGAGCGCCGTGCCCACCCCGGAAGCGTTATCGTGCGCGCCGATTTCGTGGAGGTGCTGGGTCAGCCAGACTTCCTTTTCGGGTTCTTTGACTCCCGGGATCACCCCGGTAGTAACCGGCAGGCTGTCATCGTAGAGCCGTGTCTCGACCCGGGCAAAAGCCTCGACCTCTCCGTTTTTGTCCAGCAGGGAGCGCAGCCAGTCCCCATCCACGGGTTTGATCGAGAAAGCGAGCAGGTTTTCCCTGTTCTGGGGGAATAAAAAGGCGTTGTGCCAGCGCACCAGGTGCATGTTCTCTTCGCGCACGCGCGCCTCGGGCCAGTAAGGCAGCTCATCACTGATCACGCCGAGAGCTCCCTGCTCGATGATCCGGGTACGCAGCTTGTCATCCAGCGGAACGGTATCCTGAAAGAGGAGCTTGCCCTTGATACTTTTTTTGGTGTCGGCCCGGACGATTTTGGCTTTCAGCCCCTTGGGCGGAGTGCTGCCGCACCAGAGCATCAGGTGGCAGGGGTCGGCCCGGCGGTCGGCGATGCGCCGGGTCGTGCCGTCCGGAGCGGTCACCTCGAGGATGCCGGATATCGCATCCCAGCCCTGCGGGCCCTCCCAATCGGAAAAGAGGTTCTTTCCGGTTGTCGGATACTCGATGATTTCCACCCGGCTCAAACCGATCTCTCGCATGATCTCCGCGGCGGCCGCGGCTGCCCGGTGATAACCGGGGAAAGTCGAAAGACGGTCGTGCATCCAGAATCTGAGTATATATTCCAAGGCTCTGGCCCCCGAGGTTTCTTTCCGCATCTTGCTCAACACATCATGATGAAACATTTCACGACCCTTCGCAAAGAGTGTGCGCGAAAACCTGCTCTGGACCGGCTGCTGTAAGTTTAATTGGGCGTTGAATTATAATTATTAATAATTGATTGATACAAACGATACTTGTATATTGCAACGTAACAATAGAACACACAAACATTTGCAGGGACAGGTTTGAACCGTAGCCAGGCCTGGAATGGCGAACCGGAACGAAGTGAAGATCTGCGCGATTTTTGCGCTACACATCCATTCGAAGCACGCCAATCCCCTGCGGCGCCTGGGAATAAACCGCTGCACAAGAAATATGCGAGTTGCTGGTAAAAGTATAATGAAATATAACCTATGAGGCTGGTTTTCCCACCTCACTTTAGGGGCGGTTCGCGAACCGCCCTTACAATCGGAAATCATTTCTAATTTTACGCAGTTTTATTAAATATAATTTTCCTCAATCAGCACAGAAAAGATTATAAATCAACACACTATTAAAACGTAAATAAATAACGGATTTTTCCCCTCTCCGCAATTGATTTTCTTGTGGTAAAGTTGTAAAGGAATTCAGCAGCGGTCAATGAGCATGTCCGCCTCCCGCAGCCGTCTGGAAAGCTCGCGCGCCAGGTAGCGCAGGAGCTTAACGCTCAAATGCGGGAAATCGTCCAGGAGACGGTGCCCATCGAAGGCGAAAAGCTCTGTTGGAACGACAGTCAAGGCCGTGGCCGAACGGGGTTGATTGTCGAGTACGGCCATCTCGCCGAAAACCTCGCCCGGACCGAGCAGAGCCAGGGTTTTGCCGCTGGTCTCCCGGCGTATCTCGACCCGTCCTTCCAGGATCGCAAAAAAATTGTCCCCTGTGTCCCCCTCTCTGAAAATCACTTCCTTTCCGGGAAAACTTATGCGTTCCGAACAGAACAGGAGGAGGGAAATCTCTTCGTAGGAAAATGTCGAGAATAATTCGTATTTTACCAGTCTGGCTACCAGTTTTCTCTGATCATTCTTGTCGTTCGGCGAAAGTTTTTTACCGGCCGCTCGCGGCATTCTCATGGTCCCATCCAAGCCGGGATATAGAAGTTGACTGACCTGTATAAATTGCCTTTTATCCTATCATTCGAGGATCAGTTTTGTCAAATTTTTGTTAGACCACGCCGGGCCGCAACGGGGGAGGATGTATCTTGACAGCCGGGAAACGGCGAGGTAAAATTTCTTGGCACTTCCGAACGGCCTCGATTCAATTTCTCTCCAGGAATATTTTCTTGAATAATTTGCCGGGCATCCTTGCAGCGTCTCTGGCCCTCCTGCTGTTCATATCAAGTTCTGCGGCGGAGGAAATCAGCGAGGGGGATTGTGCCGCCTGCCATGCGGCAATCAGCGGCGAGTGGCGCTCCTCGCTCCATGCCGCGGCCTATTCCTCTCCGGCCTTCCAGCAAAAGCTTAAAGAGTCCGCCGCGGCCGGAAACAGTTCGTGCGGTTGCCACACGCCCGCGGCGCTGCCTCCGGGCTACCTGGGCCGGGAGCCGGCGGCCCGCGCGGAGGCTCCGGAGCGCGGGGTGGACTGCCTGGCCTGCCACATGGACAGCAGCCTGACGGCCTGGTCGAGCGGCGAAGAGCGCTATGTTCCGCACTGGACGAGGCAGGAGAAGATTTATTCAAGCGCGGCTTTCTGCGGCGGATGCCACGTCTGGGGCCGTGACAGCGGCTATGATTGCCAGACCTGCCACATGCCCCGGGTCGAGGGCGGCCCCGATGACGGCCCACGGATCGGGCGAACAGCCGGGGCCATGCACGCCTCCCACCGCTGGGTGGGCTCGCGTGACCCGGAACTGCTGTCCGGGGCGGCTGAGTTGGAGGTGCTCCGGCATGGAGACAGCCTCCAGGTGACAGTCAGCAGCTTGCTGAGCGCGCATTATTTTCCCCAAACCCGTCACCGCCTGCTGAAAGTCGCCGCCCTGGCCGGCGGCGGCCCGATCTGGGAGTCGGACTTGCGGCTGGCGCCGGATTCGACCGCGAAATTTTCGGTCGCCTTACCGGAGAACCTGCCCGGGCTCCGCGTGGAGCTGCGATTCTATCCCGTGCCGGAGGTCCAGACGGACAGTTTCTATGTCATCCGGCGCCAGGCTATCGAATAGAATGTTCCGCGGAGCCGGACCATCCTTATCCTGGAGCAGAGCCGACTTATGCGACGCCGTCTGTTTATCGAATCCTGCGGGGCCACCCTGACCGCCGCTCTGACTGTCGAACTGCGCGCGCAGCTGGAGGAAGGCCTTCCGCTCCTTCTTACGCTGGCCGAGGTTGTCGTACCCGACAAAGACCTCTCTGTCTGGCGCGGCGGCCCGGCGGCGACCGAGCTGCAGCGCGCCTGGCTGGCCCTGGAGAGCCGAGAAAGGCTGGAGCTGTCCGCGGCTTTGGGGGAACTCGAGGCCGAGGCGGTCCGCGCCTCCGAGATGAAATTCGGCGCGCTGAGCCTGGAAGCCCGCAAGGCACTGGTTCGCGGCCTGCTGGCACGCTCGGTTTCTTTCCAGGCCGCTTTTCCGAGATTTCGAGGGATAATCGTGCGCTCCTTCTACTCCTGTCCGGTCGGATTCGAGAGGACCGGTTTCAGCACGACCACGCAGTTTAGGGGTTACCCCGAGCCGCTGTGGTCTGCGGAAAGCGGAGAGTAAACATGGCGGCCGAGCGTTTCGATGCGATAGTCGTGGGTCTGGGCGGCGGTGGATCGGTGGTCGCCGAGGCCTTGTCGGGCGCGGGCTGGAAAGTGCTGGCCCTGGAGGAGGGCCCCTGGTATAATCCTTTCAGGGATTTCAGGGAGGGCCGGGCCCGGCGTGTCCCTATTGGGCTGGTTTATGCGAAAGACAGCCTGCGGCCCATGATGGTGAAAGCGGTGGGTGGCAGCATGGTCTTTTACGCCGGGGTGTTCTTCCGGCTGCATGAAAATGATTTCCGCACGCGCAGCCGGTTCGGCTGCGGAACCGACTGGCCCATAGCCTACCGTGAGCTGGCCCCGTTCTATGAGAAGGTGGAGAATTTTACCGGGGCCTCGGGCAGTCCTGTCAACATATTCGAGGCGCCGCGCGGTCCTTATCCCAATCCGGCCCATCCGGTATCCAAAGGCTCGCGCTATTTCGCGCGCGGCGCCCGCGCCCTGGGGCTGCATCCCGCGCCGACTCCAATGTCCATCCTCTCGCGGCCTTTCCGGGGAAGGCCCTCCTGCACCTACTGCGCCAAATGCGGCGAGGGTTGCATGGTCGGGGATAAAAGCTCGCCGGAGATGACCTATATCCCGGCCGCGATAAAACATGGCGCGCAGATCCGCTCCGGGCACCGGGCGCTCGCTATCGAAACCGGCCGGAGCGGCCGGGTAACCGGCGTTCTTTACCGGGACAAGGAGGGGTTTCGGGAGAAGGCCGAAAGTGAATGCGTGGTGCTCTGCGGGAGCGCTCTGCTTGATCCCGCGCTGCTGCTGCGCAGCAGGGGCCCGGCCCATCCGCGGGGGTTGGGTGCACACAGCGGCATGGTCGGCAGGAACCTGATGACGCATGTCGGCGGAAGATACCTGGTCCGCTTCCCGGAAGTGGTCAATGGATTCATGGGGATCAGCGGCGGAGTGAACGTGCAGGATTTCTACGACGGAGCTCCGGGGGCGGATTTCCGGCGCGGCTATACCCTCTATGTCTCCCTTCTGCCTGGCCCGCCGGCCACTTTCGCCGACTGGTATCTGGAAAGCTGGGGCGCGGAACTGACCGAAGTGATGCAGTCTTATAACCGGATGATCCGCCTGGCGGTTCTCGGCGAGGATCAGGCCGATCCTGAGAACCGGGTCAGCGAGGATCCCGAGCTTAAAGATGAGGATGGCTTCCCACGGCCCCGGGTGTTCTATCGCCGCAGTGAATACGAGCGGAATATGTTCCGGCACGCGGTTGAGAGCGCCAGAAAAATCTGCCGCGCCGGGGGCGCCGATGACTGGGAGTTCTATTACCAGGACGATGGCAGCGCGCACGCCATGGGGCCCTGCCGCATGGGAGACGACCCGGACACCAGCGTAGTGGACCGCTGGTGCGCTTGTCATGATGTCCCGGGCCTCTATATTTGCGACAGCAGCATTTTCCCTACCTCGGGCGCGGTGAATCCGGCGCTGACAGTCATGGCCCTGGCGGCCCGGACCGCAGACTATCTTATCCGCGGCCGTCAAGGCTGATACATTTGTAAATGATCTGAGTTAGCATCCAGTTCAAGGCTCGTTCCCGAAAGAAGGATAACCGCCGGCGCCGCGGGTTGCGGCCGAGGCCGGTTTTCCGGGAGACGGATATGTCGTACGGTCTGGCCATTGTCGCGGTTTTTATCTTGTCTATGGCCGTGTTGGTCGTGGCGATCATGCTATTTCGCCACCAACGGCAGGTTGCGGAAATAAAGGCCACCTTTCTCAATTCCAAGAAACAGCGCAACTTTTTCCACCAGCGTTACCTGACTTACCAGGCCGATCTCGACCGCCTCAGGGTGAGCTACAACTCGATGATGAAAGAGTTGGTGCATATCAAGAGCGAAATGACCGATTGTAAGAATGGGATCAAAGAGATTCTGGAAATCCTGAAAGAGGAAACCCGGGGTGTGGACGACCAGATGTCACAGGAACTGAGCCGGATTATTGATAGAAGAAAAAGTATTGTCAGGCAGCAATGGCAGGAGTTTAACGGGAAAAAAGCCTTACTGCTCGAAAAGATGGACCTGGCTCTGACTGAAAAGGCCAGCGAGGAATCGCTGATACAAAAGAAAGATGACGCATTCGCGAAGCTTACCGAAATGAACGCGATTCTGTCCCGGATAAAAAAAGAATATGAGCGTGTCGTGCGCAGCCCGATTATCTCTTTCGGGAAAAAGACGGATTAGTTTCCCTATGAGACCTTTTTGATTCTTTCTTTCCTGTCGCGCAGCAATTGGCTGAATTCTTTTATGGGAACGTAAATCCAGACAATCAGAATGACCACACCCAGCGCCCAGATACTCCAGGTCACCCAGTCGAAATACATGGATTGACTCCCGCGGAGGTTTAGTGTTAAACTAAGGCCAGGCGCATGGAAAAGGCTTCTTTGACAGCCGGCCGAAGGTAAGCTAACATTCCGGCGCGGAACAGGCAAGTAATTCCGCTCGCGCTGCAGTGCCGGTATAATCCAAAGTATTCCAGGGTGCGTCGGAAGAAAAGTTATAAGCCGGGAGCGGTGGGGAAACGAGCTGTAGCAAAAGACGGGGGGCAGGCAGGAGAGTGTTCGAAGCGGCGCTTTATGATCTCGATGGCTTGCTGGTGGATTCCGAGCCGATACACGGCCGGGCCAGCGAAAAGGCCCTGGGCGTGTACGGCCGTAAACTGTCCGACATCCCGGAAAATATCCGGAAATCCTTTTACGGGAAAAGAGTGATCGATGTCGCGGCGGGGGTGGTGGAGAGTCTGGGCCTGTCGATCAGCCCGCAGCGTTGGGCCAGCGAGCGTCTGGCCTTTTTCATGCAATTGATCGAAGAGGGTATCGGTCTGATGCCCGGGGTTGAGCGGAGCCTGGATTTGTTCGACCGGCTGAGCGTCAGGACCGGACTGGTTTCTTCCGGCGACCGGGACTATGTTCTGCGGGTTCTCGAGCTGACCGGAGTGCGCTCCCGCTTCGCCGCGGTGGTCACCGGCGATGATGTCACCGTGGGCAAGCCCGACCCCCAGTGTTACCTTCTCGGAGCGAAAAAGCTCGGCGCCGATCCGGCGCGCTGCCTGGTGCTCGAGGATGCCCATCCCGGAGTGCTGGCCGGGAAAGCCGCCGGTATGAAAGTGATCGGGGTGGAAAACCTGTTCAACGAGACCTTTGACGGCGCCGATCTGGTGCTCCCCTCGCTCGCCGTACTGGGCGAGAAGACTCTCGCGGCGCTGGAGCGCTGAGCTTTACCGGGAGAATAGCGAAGCGGCTCGGCCTGGTCCGGGCCTTCTTTTGGCTGTTTGAATATCTGCGGAAACGAAAAAAATCCCCAACTTAAGAGCTTTGAACCGCACAAAATTTCATTTTAAATGAAAGGAGAGGCTGGATGCAGAAGTGGATCTGTGATGTTTGCGAGTGGATTTACGACCCGGCGGAAGGGGATCCGACGCAGGGGATCGAGCCCGGAACCCCCTTCGAGGATTTGCCGGATGACTGGATCTGCCCGGCCTGCGGAGTAGGCAAGGAAGATTTCAGCAAGTACAACGACTGACCCTCCCGGCACCATACTGATTACTTTCTCCGGCGGTCGCTCCCATCCTTGGAAAGGCTGTTTCGCCGTATCTGAACGCCGGGGCAGCCTGCGCCGTCTCCCGGAGTCAGCGAAGCCCGGTGGAGGATTGGCCGGGGCGCGCCTGGCTTTTCCCCGCACGGTGTGGAGATTTTTCTTTGACCGTCTCTTCCGCATCCCGCGAATTCGAATCCCGGATGATGGCGCGCGCCCTGGAGCTTGCCGCGCGCGCCGGGGGACGGACCGCGCCCAACCCGCTGGTCGGCGCGGTGGTCTGCGCTAAAGGCCGGATAGTCGGGGAGGGCTGGCACCGGCGGGCCGGAAAAGCGCACGCTGAGGTGCTCGCCCTGCGCCGGGCTGGAGAAAAAGCCCGCGGCGCCACGCTCGTAGTCAGCCTCGAGCCCTGCTCGCGCCAGGGCTGCACTCCGCCCTGTGTCGAGGCGATAGTTTCCGCCGGGATCGCCCGCGTAGTCTGCGCCATGCGCGATCCGAACCCCCGCGAGCGTGGCCGGGGTATCCGGCTCCTGCGAAAGGCCGGGATCGAGGTCGAGGTGGGAGTGCTCTCCTCTGAGGCCCGCCGGCTCAACGAGCGCTTTATCCATTTCATGACCACCGGCAGGCCTTTCGTGGCCCTCAAGCTGGCCCAGACCCTGGATGGCGCAATCGCCGCGGCTCCCGGAGTCCGCACCGCGATCAGTTCCGGCCCCGCGCTGCGCCTGACCCACCGTCTCCGCTCGCGCTATTCCGCCGTGCTGGTGGGTGTGGGGACAGTGCTGGCCGACAATCCCCTGCTCAATGTCAGGGGTGTGGCCGGGGCCATTCA
>MFIX01000065.1:17573-20043 GCA_001780825.1 Candidatus Glassbacteria bacterium RIFCSPLOWO2_12_FULL_58_11
CTGGAGAGTTCCCGGCGCTGATTATTTACGATCCGGACAAGACTCCCGCGCGCCGGTTGGCGGCTTTGGCGGAAAAAAAAGTGGAACTTGCTCCACTGGCCTGCGGCGGGGATGGCCGGCTGTCTGTCGGGAAAGTCCTGGATCTGTTGGCTGGCAGAGGGATTACCAGCGTGCTGGTCGAAGGCGGGCGGGAGGTTGCCGCCGCCTTTCTGCATGAACGGGCAGTTCAGCGGCTGCACTTGTTTGTCGCTCCCCGCATCATGGGCGGGGAGCGGGCGCTCCGCGCTCCGCTTGAATGCGCCGCCGGAGGAGAAATCCGGCTGAGGCAGGTGGAGCGGGAATTTATCGGACCGGATATCTATCTGACCGGCAGGCTTTTCTGAGGCTCCGGGCGGATATTTTTGCCTTATGGCTCTAAATATGTTATTTTTGCTGGAATAACTCATGTTCAGCGGGATTATCGAGCATCTCGGCACGCTCTCGGCGGTGGCCCCTCTCGGAGGGGGCAAAAGGCTGGATATCGAGGCCGGTCCTCTCACTGCAACCACCCGGCCGGGTGATTCGATCGCGGTCAACGGGGTCTGTCTTACCGCGACCGCGGTGACCGGCGGGCTGATCCAGGCCGAGGCGGTCAGCGAAACTCTCTCCAAGTCCAACCTCGGCGAGCTCGGGCCGGGCAGCCGGGTTAACCTCGAACGGCCGCTCGAGGCCGGCGGCCGCCTTCACGGCCACTGGGTGCTCGGCCATGTCGATGCCGCGATCCGGGTTTCCCGGATCGAAAAGCTGGCCGAGAGCCGCCTGATGAGCTTTGAGCTGATCGAGGAGCTCCGGCCTTTTATCGTCCCACGGGCCTCGGTGGCGATCGATGGAGTCAGCCTGACCGTGGCCCGGCTGGAGCGCGAGGCTTTCACCTGCTCGCTGATAGGTTTTACCCTCTCGCACACCACGCTGGGGCTGATGGAGGTGGGCCGGAAGGTGAATATCGAAACCGACATTATCGGAAAATACGTTTTCAGTGCGCTCGGCCGGCTTGGTCTGGCCGGGGATAAATTATCCGAGGAAAAGCTCAGAAGCTGGGGCTACTGAAAAAGGGCGGGAAAGGCCGGGTAATGGTGAAAGAAGATTACCATATGTCGCCGATCGAAGCGGTGATCGAGCAGATCCGCAAAGGCGGGATGATAATCCTGGTGGATGACGAGCGCCGGGAGAACGAGGGCGACTTTGTCATTGCCGCGGAGAAGATTTCCGCCGCGGCGATCAATTTCATGGCCCGTCACGGACGGGGGATTATCTGCGTCTCGCTGACCGAGAAACGGGCGGATGATCTGCGCCTGGAGCCGATGGTGGGCGCGAACACCTCGGCCCACGGCACCTCCTTTACAGTCAGCGTGGATGCCAAGGCCGGCACCTCGACCGGTATCTCGGCCCAGGACCGCGCGCTGACAGTCAAGGCGCTGTGCGACCCGCGGACCATGCCGGATGACCTGGCCCGTCCGGGCCACATCTTCCCCCTGCGCTCCAAGGAGGGCGGGGTGTTGCGCCGGGCCGGCCACACCGAGGCGACTGTCGATCTGGCCCGTCTGGCCGGGCTCCAGCCTGCCGGGGTCCTCTGCGAGATTATGGATGAGGATGGTACGATGGCCCGCCTGCCTCGCCTGTTCGAGCTCGCCCGGGAGTACAACCTGGCCGTGGCCTCGATCCAGGACCTGATCCGCTACCGCAGGTCCAGGGAGAAAGTGGTCGAGTGTACCGCCCGGACTGTCCTGCCGACCGCCTATGGCAATTTCGATATGTTTCTTTACGAGACAATTTTCCGGGATGAATCCCACCTGGCCCTGGTTTGCGGCTCAGTAGCGGGTAAGAAAGACGTGCTGGTGCGCGTGCACAGCTCCTGCCTGACCGGCGATGCCCTGGGGAGCCTGCGCTGCGACTGCCGCTATCAGCTCAACGCGGCGTTGAAAATGATCCAGCAGGAGGGCTTGGGGGTGCTGGTGTACATGAACCAGGAGGGCCGGGGGATCGGCCTGGCTCCAAAGATCAAGGCCTACGCCCTCCAGGATAAAGGCATGGATACCGTGCAGGCCAACCTCGCGCTGGGTTTCGCGGATGACGAGCGCGACTACGGCGTGGGGATCCAGATCCTCAAGGACCTGGGGCTTACCAGCGTGCGGCTGATGACCAATAACCCAAAGAAAGTGGATGCCTTTATCTACGGCGGCTTCGGCCTGACTGTCACCGAGCAGGTGCCGGTCGAGCAGGATCCCAATGATTTCAACCGGGTCTATCTGGAAACCAAGAAGCGGCGGATGGGCCACCGGCTGGATAAGCTGGATGGTATAGACGGAGCGAAGGGGCACTGAATATCCTTCCCTAACGGCTCTTCAGCGGAGGAAATATGTCAAAAGTTTTCGAAGGCAAGCTGGACGCCAAAGGCAAGCGGGTGGCGCTGGTGGTTTCCCGGTTCAACGAT
>MFIX01000065.1:20135-21247 GCA_001780825.1 Candidatus Glassbacteria bacterium RIFCSPLOWO2_12_FULL_58_11
CTCGTTTGAGATCAGTCCGCTGTGCCGGAAGCTGGCGCTCTCCCAGAAGTTCGACTCGGTGATCGCGATTGGCGCGGTGATCCGCGGGGACACGCCGCATTTCGACTATATCGCCCAGGAGGTGGCCAAGGGCGTGGCCCAGGTTGCTCTGGAAGCCGCGGTGCCCGTAGTTTTCGGCGTGCTGACCACCGACAACCTGGAGCAGGCTCTCGAGCGGGCCGGGGCGAAAGCCGGCAACAAAGGCGCCGAGGCCGCCCTCTCCGCGATAGAAATGATGAGCCTCTACTCGAGCGGCGCTTTTTGACCAGGGTCTTTATCCTTCGGCGCAGGGCCGGGCTTCACAGTCCGGATCGTGTTCTCAAGGGCCGCCAATGCCATTAAACTATCCGGATCATGAAAAAAAGAACCAAGAACAGGGTCTGGGCCTTACAGGCCGCCTACAGCCAGCAGCTCAGCGGCCGGGAAAGCGGCCGAATCCTGGAAGATTTCTACGCCTGGCGGAAGATCGGCCCGCAGAACCGTGAATTTACCAGCGCACTTCTCACCGCTCTCGACTCCCACCTGGCAGAGGTGGATGCTCTGCTGGATGCGCACCTGGAAAACTGGTCCCCCAAGCGCCTGGCCGTCCTCGACCGCCTCCTGATCCGCCTCGCCGTCACCGAATTTCTCTTTTTCGATGATATCCCGGCAGTCGTTACGCTCGATGAATACGTCGAGCTGGCCCGCCTGTTCGGCACCGAGGATTCCCCGCGCTTTGTTAACGGCGTACTGGATGCCGTCTACCGTTCCATCTCTGAAAAATGCGGCTCGAAAAAGCCGGCTGAATAACCCGTTTTGACGGAGGCACTGGGCGGACTTGCGCTACGCGATCATTTCCGACATCCACTCGAACCTCCAGGCGCTGGAAACCGTGCTGGAAAATATCTCCCGGCTCGGGATCGAGAGGATACTCTGTCTGGGCGATATTGTCGGCTATGGGGGCGACCCCTCCGCCTGCATCGCCTTGGTCAGTCGGCGCTGTGAGACTGTCATTATGGGCAACCACGATGCCGCGGCGGTGGAGCTGACTCCGGTCGAATATTTCAATCCGGTGGCTTTTCAGGCTGCGCTCT
>MFIX01000065.1:21314-21519 GCA_001780825.1 Candidatus Glassbacteria bacterium RIFCSPLOWO2_12_FULL_58_11
CGAGGAGTTTTGCCTGGTCCACTCCTCGCCAGACAGCCCGAAAGAATGGCGCTACCTCTTGACCGAGGACGAGGCCGGGCCGCAGTTCGGCTTTTTCACGGAACAACTTCTATTGTTCGGCCACACGCATCTGCCGATGACCTTTATCCAGACTGAATCCGGCGCGGTGAATTATTCCGAGGCGCCCGAAATCGAGCTCCGCGAA
>MFIX01000066.1:0-2804 GCA_001780825.1 Candidatus Glassbacteria bacterium RIFCSPLOWO2_12_FULL_58_11
GTAAATGCACCATTCCTTATCGTGGTATAGGGGATGTGGGCAATTTTCTCCTTCATATTTGCATTTTGTGTTGGCTTCGACCATCTTTCCACAGCTCATTATATATTTATTGCAGATTGCTAGATGGAAAATTGTAATCTAAAAAATGTTTAAAACTTTTACTGATTCCAGTCAAGGAGAATGAGAAAAAACTCGCGGACGGGAGATTGTGAAATTCTATTCGGGGGAATATAATAAAAACAAGGCTATTCCTGTTGTCTCGTTCAGCTATCGAAATTTTTCTTCGCGTTTTTTGTGGGGCGACGCATGCGTCGCCCCTACAGCGATCGAGTAATTTCCGAACGACGGGCGGACACACGGGTCCGCCCCTACAGGGTTTGCGGCTTTTTTGAATTATCCGGATTATCACATCACCCCAGGGAGGCTAAATGAAAACTCTCGCCATTTTCACTCTCGCCCTGTTTCTCTTGGCAGTCACCGACCTGGCGGCAGCGGAAAAATTCCAGGCGGACACTATCTCCACCAAAGGCGGACCCCTGGTGATAACTTTTCTTGGCCATGCCTCGCTCTATTTCACTTTCCAGGGCCAGGTGATCCATGTCGATCCCACGAGCCGCGAGGCGGACTATTCCGCGCTGCCCAAGGCGGACCTGGCGCTGGTCACCCATGAGCACGGCGACCACCTGGACCCGGAGGCCCTGGCGAAAGTGCGGAAAGAGGGCACAACGGTCCTGGTAAGCCGGTCCTGCGCGGGCCAGGTCGAAGGCGCGAAAGCGATACAGAACGGCGAGACCCGTCAGGAGCTGGGCCTGACAATCGAAGCGGTCCCGGCCTATAACCTGGTGCACCTGCGCGATAATGGCAGGCCGTTCCATGCCAAAGGAGATGGCAACGGCTACGTGCTCACATTCGGAGACAAGCGGGTCTATGTGGCCGGAGATACTGAAAACACGCCGGAAATGAAACAGCTTAAAAATATCGATATCGCTTTCCTGCCCATGAACCTGCCCTATACCATGACCCCGGAAATGGTCGCCGAGGCGGCCCTGGCATTCCGGCCGAAAGTGCTCTATCCCTACCATTTCGGCAGCACGGATGTCGGACTTCTACAGGCTCTGCTAAAAGATGCAAAAGATATCGAGGTGCGGGTGCGGCAGATGAAATGAAAGAAACACAGGATCCCATATAACTCACAAAAATTCCGTTTGCGTCTCATGTAAGGGCACGGTGCACCTTGATTCTGCACGCCCGCCGGGCGGCCACGGGGGGCCGCCCCTACGAGGTTTGCGGTATTTTGTGATTTACCCGGAATAATAACCCACCAGAAAATGCAACCGTTGGGACGCATGTGCCTCCCGGCGCGATGAAAAAAATCCTTTCGGTTTCGGGCGGTTTCAGCAATATTCCTTTCCGGTCCGACATCCCCGCGAAAATTGTAAGGCTGTTTTCTCCGGTTGTTTTCTTGACATTTCCTTTTAGTTCCGCAAACAGGGTCACACGAATTTCACCGGATATCATCCAGGGAGATACCATGCGCAGGCTTTCGCTGATCCGGTTAGCTCTTACGGTATTTCTGGCCGCCGGCCTGGATTTCGGTTACGTGAGTCCGGCGCAGGCACTATCCAGCTCCGCCCCGGATTTCGATTACGTGGCCGAGGGCCGTGGGGTCTGGATCGGGCTCAGGTCCAGAGGCGACACGAACTGGGACTCCACCATGGCCGCGCTCAGCCAGGCCGGCTACAATATGGTCTTTCCCAACATGTGCACCGGCGGCGCCGCCCTTTATCCCAGCGAAGTATTGCCCATGATCAGCCAGCGTGACGAGCTGAAGCTCTGCCTGGAAGCCGCGCACAAACATGGTATCGAGGTGCATGTCTGGCGGATAAACTGGTTCATGTCCAGCTGCCCGGACTCGTTCACCACCGCCATGGAGCAGGCCGGAAGGATCCAATACAGCTTTGAGGGTAAACGCAACCCTGAGTTGATGAAAAACCTGGGCTACAGGCAGAACCGCGACTGGCTCTGCCCCTCGAACCCGCTCAACCGAAAGCTCGAATTCGACTCCATGCTGGAGCTGGTGCGCAAATACGATGTGGATGGCGTGCATTTCGATTACATGCGCTACGGCGCCGAGGAGATGTGTTTCTGCCCTGTCTGCCGGAAGAATTTTGAGAAGGAGAGCGGCCTGGCAATTGCCGACTGGCCCTCGGAGGTCTGGAAAGAGGGCCGTTACCGCGAGGCCTACCTGGACTGGAGAAGACAGCTTATCGGCTCCCTGGCCCTGGAGATCGCCCGGGCGGTGCACACCCTGGACCCCTATGTCTGCGTTTCGCTGGCCGCCCGCTCCGGCATCAGCTGGGCTTACGACAGCGATGCCCAGGTCTGGTGGGACTGGATCGGAGAGGGGAGCCTGGACTTTGTCTGCCCGATGAACTATACCACGGAGCCGGACCGGTTTGTCACGGTGATGCAGTCGCACCTGCCCCTGGTCAAAGGCGCTGTCCCTTATTACAGCGGCCTGGGAGTTTATGAGATGAAAACTTTCGAGCAAATGCAAAAAAATATCGAGCTCGGCAGAGCGCTGGGGCAGGATGGATTCGTGGCCTTCGAGCTGCGCAGCCTTCTCCCACAGCTCGAGCGCTCGAAAAAGGAACTTACCGCGGCCAAGGCGCTGCTTCCGCACCGGGCTCCCGAGACCCATTTCGAATTCAGGCAAGCGGACAGGCAAAGCCCGGAGGGCTTCCCGGTCTATGGCCCGGACAAGGAGATCGGCTGTTCGGTGAGCGTGATGTTCAAGGGGAAAA
>MFIX01000066.1:2929-3058 GCA_001780825.1 Candidatus Glassbacteria bacterium RIFCSPLOWO2_12_FULL_58_11
CGCGAGCCGGGCCGTTACCGTCTGGCGCTCTCCGGCACCCTGACCTTGAGCACCGGAGAGGAGCGGCCGTTTAGTGTCGGCAGCTTTCCATTCGAGGTAAAGTCCGACTGAAGCGTGTCTATCCGGACC
>MFIX01000066.1:3118-3274 GCA_001780825.1 Candidatus Glassbacteria bacterium RIFCSPLOWO2_12_FULL_58_11
CGGAGTTATCGCCAGCCCGAATTTGGAAAAAGATATCTCCCGCAAACCTTGCTAATTGATATTTAGATTGACAATATTAGAGTGATTGCCATTAAGTCTTATAACCGCCGTTTCGTAAGTTGATTGCGCTTGGGAGGTTTTTATTGGTCTCCGGCT
>MFIX01000066.1:3292-7133 GCA_001780825.1 Candidatus Glassbacteria bacterium RIFCSPLOWO2_12_FULL_58_11
AAGTCTTCAGGCCGATCGACCTTTCCATATCGAATTCAAAGCGCAAGGATTTTTGGCAATCACTATAACTACCACGGAAATCGAGAGCCCAGGATTATGATAATTATGTTTAAAATCGCTTAATATTTTTTGGATTTTTCCGACGGTTCCCGAATCAAAGCGGGTGCGCAGTCTATGCTTGTCAACACGGAACACCTGATGCCGGGGATGGAGCTGGATAAGGACATCGAGCTCAAAGCCGGAAGCTACCTGATTACCCGCCGGGACCTGGAAGGCGGGCGATTGAATGACAGAGTCATCGAATCCATCCAAAAATTTTCCACCCAGATCGTACCCCATACCAACCGGGTATTTATCAAGGATGATAAATTAGCCCTCGGCTATGTCAAGAAAGTCCTCGAGGAAGATCTCAAACGCATCGCCGAGGGAGTGACCAGCGGTAAGTCCTGTCCGAATTTTCTCGCTGAGCCGGATATCCAGATCAAAGTCCTGCGGGTAATGGAAATTCTTTTTTCCAATCCGGATATAATCCGGGCCATGTACGATTTTAAATTCAACTTTTCCGGTGCGGCCAGACCGCTTGAGCTGATCCTGGAACACAGTATCCGGGTGACCCTGCTGTCAATCGCCCTGGGCCTGCGCATGGGCTGGACGATAATCGCCCTGGTCAGTGTCGGCACCGCCGCGCTTCTCCATGATATGGGCATCCTGTGCACTCCGCCCTATCCGGAAATGGAGTCCCTGGACGAGCTGCCGCAGGGGGAGCTGGCGTCATTTATCCAGCGCCATCAGGCCGAAAGCGCGCGCCTGTTCAGCGAACGCCAGTTGAGCATGAGCCCTTACCATCAGGCTGAAATCAGCCACATACTCGCCAGCCATCATAGTCCCGACCCGGATGATACGAAACACAGAAGCACCATGCTCTTTTATTTCGCCGATCTGCTGGATGAGATGATATCGCCGATGCCGCACCGGGTGCGCTATAATTTCACGGCTGAACAGCTCAAGCTTCTCGGCCCCGCATTCAGCCGCCGGACCGGACTTGTCAATTTGTTCCTCGGCCTGACCCGTCTGTATAAAAAGCAGGATGGCCTGGTCTGGGAGATCGTGCTTAATCTGGCCGGCCTGTTCAGGATGCAGGAGACTATCAGCGGAGAATTCGAGGAGAAGCTGCAAAAGATTATCGACTGGTGTCCCTTCGACTCCGCCAAAGCTTATCCTTCGCTCGAGGGAAATTCGGTTCCCAGAACAGTGTATTGCTCAAAAAGCCTGGATGAGGGATTTTTCTGCGAGCACCTGCTTTACCAGAAAGCCGAGATTCAGGATAAGGCAGGCAATCTCAAACAATTCCTGAAATGCGGGATTCTCGGGCCGCGCCTGTCCAAGCTGGTCGGGCAGGGTTAGAGTGCAGCCTCCAGCCGGCCGTTGCTTAAGTTCCCGGCCCCCTTGCGATAAAAAATTCTCTTGCAAAATCAGGCGGCTGCGGTGCAAGATATAGCGAGGCTGCCATTCTTCGCGGTCAAGATCAGCAAAAATTAGCTGTTCCCTTGAATCTTCCTCGGTGAAAAATTGGCTGTGGGAGCGACCAAGGTGGGTACCCCCCCAAACGGAACAAACCTGATTCGCCCGCCGTTTTTCCTTGGCCTGGCCCTGGCTCTGTTCCTTGTAGGCCGGCCTTGCCGGGCCTATGATTACAGCTCTATCGACCAGCATGCCCTGAGCGCTCCGCAGGGGATCGAGTCATCTATCGATTCGCTGGTCGGCTACCTGGTAGCCCCGGCAAAAAATGACCAGGAGCGGCTGCGCGCAGTTTACCGCTGGATCACCGCAAACATAGTCTATGATTCCGAGGGATTTTTCGCCTCTTTTTCCACCCTTTCCGCTCCCGTGGCGGCCCAGACTACCCATGTCGAGGAATCGACCGATTCGCTCACGCCGGAGATGGTGCTGCAGAAAGGCATCGCCAATTGCGAGGGCTATTCACTGCTGATGAAAGCCATGGCCCGCAGGATCCGGCAGATGACCGACCTGGCGCAGCAGGCCACGGGCTTGGAGATCCAGCAGATAAAGGGGTTTGCCAAAGGATATGGTTACCGCGTCGGTTCCGATTTTTCAGGCGAGAACCACGCTTGGAACGTGGTCAATCTGGATGGGAAATGGTGCATGCTGGACTGTACCTGGGGCGCGGGTCTGCCGAATGAGAAAGGCGAGTTCGTCTCCGAGTTCGAGGACTATTATTTCCTTACGCCGCCCGAGGAGTTGATCTATACCCATTTTCCCACGGATCCCGCCTGGCAGCAATTGGATAAACCGGTATCCAAGGAAGAGTTCATTCATCTCGCCTTTCTCTGGCCGGCTTATTTCAAATACGGGATGAAAACTGTCAATCAGCAGGAATCGATTGTCAAGACGGACAGCAGCTTCGAGATCAGCCTCAGCGTGCCGGACAGCATCCTGCTGGAGGCGGACCTGCTGGCAGGGAACAACCCCGTGGAGGAGCAGTTCACCTTTGTACAGCGGGATTCCCTGGACTGCCGGATTAATGCGCTATTTCCACAAGCCGGAGACTATACCTTGAGGATATTTACCCGGCCGACGGAAAAGAACGAGACTTTCAAGGAAACACTGGACTACAAAATAATAGCTTCCGGCGGAGTAAGCGGCCCGGCCGGGTTCCCCCTGACTTACGAACCGTTTTACCAGCACAAAGCCTACCTGCACTTTCCGCTTTCCGGAGTACTGCATCCCGCGCCCTCGATGGCTTTCAAGATCAAGGTTCCGGACGCCAGAAGCGTAATACTGATGTTCGGTGATAAGCGAGTGGAACTCGGCCAGGAGGGCAACCTGTTCACTGGCGAGGCGCCGATCGATAGTATCCCGCCGGCGATATACGCCCGCTTTCCCGGTTCCATGAATTACGATTGCCTGCTCGAGTACAGCCTGCCTTGAAAGCCGCTTGCCTTATACTTCTGCCGCATTTAACCCTCCCTGCGTTTTGAATACCTTTTCCAGTAACCCGGGGAACTAAAAGAAACAGTGCTGACTTGGGCTGTTGAAATCCGGGCAGGGACAGTGTTTCCAAGGGAGCGAGCTAATCCGAAAGGATACCGCGGTAAGTGTCCAGCAGAATTTTCAAGATTTTTTCCTCGGCGTGGTGTTCGGCAATCCAATCGAAACCTCGTTCGGAAAGCCGGGCAATCATTCCCGGGGTCAGCTCTTTAAGCCGGGCAAAGACGTCCTCATCCGTGGAACAATTGATAACCGGGATTTCAGAGCCGTACGCCTTTTGGGCCAAGCTCCGGTCGCAGTAAGCGAAAACCGGCCGCGACATGGCCATCGATTCCAGGGCGGATAATCCCACGGACCCGATATTGAACTGATCTACGATAACATTCGCCCGGGCGAGGTTTTCGTAAAAAATATTTTTGTCCCCCACGGGAATAAATTTGACGAAGCTTTCGATATTAAGAGATTTTATTAAGGAACGGGTCCTTATCCTGTCCACACCCCAATCTGCGATCCACAGCTCGAAATCCGCTCGCTCCCGTTCGGCCATAACGCGGGCAAATCCCCTGAAAAATATATCGTTGCGTTTTGTCGAGGCTCTCGTTGCGGAGCTCCAATCAAGACGGGCGACTGAGTAAACAATAATTTTCTCTCGGATAATGTTGGGGAGCCTCTTGAACCGGTCAAGATTAATACTGAATGGCAGAAAGCCAAATGATTTGAGCTTCAGATTCAGTCTGCCGACAGTGTCAAACTGGTCGAAATTAAGGAGAAAGAGGTGGGAGCAGTTTTCCAGGGCTGTCCGGTATAGCCCGCCGAGCGGAGTATGGCTGAA
>MFIX01000067.1:0-2163 GCA_001780825.1 Candidatus Glassbacteria bacterium RIFCSPLOWO2_12_FULL_58_11
GGATTCTGACGGATGAATTTCAAGTCCAGCATGCTTGGGATGCTCCTGTCATTTTGTTTTGATCGAAAGAATTCCTCGGAGCTTGCTCCGGGGTAAACGGGTAGGGGAACTGTAGGGGCGACGCATGCGTCGCCCGGATTACAGACCCCGTCCCGGCAAGCCCCGATTTATCGGAGCTTGCCGGGACACCCCTCTCGGAGAGGGGAATGGAAAATCCAGACAGGTGGCTGAAATTCCGATACCTCGCGCTCTGCCGCGGGGCAGTACACTGACATCCATTCGGCTGAAAGGTCTTGGAAACAGGACGAAGGACGGCTCAGACTCCCTGGGGCAGCGGCTCTTTCAGGCGGCCATTGACCTCGCTCTTGGCGAGCAGGTTAATGAATACCTTTTCCAGCTTCTGGGCCTGCTCCTTGCGCGAGAAATTCTTGATCACAAAGTTACGTCCGTTCTCGCCGTAGCGCCGGCAGAGCTCGCGGTCCCCGCGCAGCGTGATTATCGCCTCATACATCTCGTAAAAGTTTTCCGGGTGCACCCAGATTCCCGCCTCGGCCTCGGCGAAAATGCGCCTCGCCTCTCCATCCACCGAGAGGATGATCGGTTTGCCGCAGGACATGAAATCGAACATCTTAGAGGGGATGAATGTGTCGAAGACCACATCGTTTTTCAGCGAAACCAGCAGCACATCCGAGATATTGAGGTACGGGTTGATATTGTTGATCGGCACCTGGGGGTGGAAGAAGGTGTTTTTAAGCTGAAGCTCCCGGGCCAGGTCGATCAGGTTCTTTTTTACCGGCCCATCACCGATAAAGAGCAGGGCGATATCCTCATCGTGGCGCAGCAGCTTGGCCGCGTGAATGATCGACCAGAGGCCCTGGGCGATCCCGAGGGTGCCCGCGAAAGTGACTACGAACTTGCCCTGCAGACCCAGGCTGGCCTTGAGCTCCAGGTCCGGCGGCTGGGGCAGAAAAAGATCGACTACGGTCCCATTGGGGATGTAGTAAATCTCCTTGTCCTCGCTCACCCGCTTGCGGATGAACTCGCAGAAGCCCTGGGTGACCGCGACAATCGCCGTGGCG
Source organism: Candidatus Glassbacteria bacterium RIFCSPLOWO2_12_FULL_58_11 (assembly GCA_001780825.1). Classification (GTDB taxonomy): domain Bacteria; phylum Gemmatimonadota; class Glassbacteria; order GWA2-58-10; family GWA2-58-10; genus GWA2-58-10. The sequence goes on from MFIX01000067.1 coordinate 1,080, forward strand.
TTCTTATAGAGGATGCGCTCGATTTTCTCGGCCAGCATGACTATCCTGCGGTTCGACAACTCGCCCAGGGCGAGGGCCGCCGCGGGCCACAGGTCGCGCACATCGAGCACGAAGCGGCCGCGTTTGAAGATCGAGAGCAGGTAGCCCGAGACCCCGACAAACAGGGGCGGGCTGGTGGCGAAAATGATATCGTAGCGGCCCTTGAAATACAGGCCGGCGAAAAAACTCATTACCATGTAGGAGAGGTAGAAGAGGATCCGGTTGAGGAAGTTCTTTTTCTGCCGGGCCCAGACCCAGACCCGGATGACCCTTATCCGGTCGTATTCCTCGAGGACAAAGAGCTGGCCCTGGTACTTTTCGTGTATGATCCCGATCGGGTGGTTGGGGACCTCGGTTATCACGGTGACATCGTGGCCGTGTTCGATCAGGTTTTTGGCGAACTCGTGGATCCGGGTCTGAGTCGCCCCCACCTCGGGATAAAAATACTGGGTCAGCATCAGGATATTCATCCGCTTCCGCTGATCCAGGTTTTCCGCTCGTAAATTGTTCCGGTCGTTTATCATACGGGTAGTAGGAAGGTAATCCGGGCCAAAGCGCTTGTCAATCAGAATAGTTTGACAGCCAAGGAAATGCGCGGTGGCGGGAGTTCTCCAGAGAAAGGGCGGCAGTGGAAAAGCGGCCTCGCGGAATTAAAGCAGCAGGGAGTGGTAAAGCCCGGCAAGCCGGACGGCCATTTGCTCGGGCTGGTGGTTTTCCCGTGCCCGCTCGAAATTGAGCTTTCCCATCCGCTCGCGAAGCTCGCGGTCGGAGAGCAGGCGACCGATCTTTTCAGCCAGGGGCTCGCTTTCTCCGGCGGGAACCAGGAAGCCATTTTCCCCATCCGCTATCACATCCGGGATCCCGCCCGCCGGGCTTACCACCACCGGCAGCCCGGCCGCCATCGCCTCGAGCAGGGAGACCGGCAGGCCCTCGTGGAACGAGGGCAGAACAAAGACTGCGGCACGGTTCAGCAGCTTGAATATCTCCTCCGGCGGGGCGCTCTCGAGCAGCTCCACCCCGCTCAGGCCCAGGCCGCTTATCCGCT
>MFIX01000067.1:2235-6978 GCA_001780825.1 Candidatus Glassbacteria bacterium RIFCSPLOWO2_12_FULL_58_11
CGCGCAAGAGAGAAATCGCCTCGAGAAGCTGCGCGCAGCCTTTCGCCGGGCTGGCCGGACCGACAAAAAGAATCTCCGCGCCATCCGCGACTGGTCTTTCGGCCCGGAAGAACTTTGCCGGCGCGCAGTTAGGCACGTTACGCACTCGCGCCCGGCAGATGCTCCTGAAAAAATTCTCCCAGCGCGTGGAGACGGCGATAACCATATCCGCCCGCTCGAGAGCGAACCGCACGTAGAATTTAAAAAACGTCTCCCGGTAAAATTTTTCGAAAGAGCCGCCGTGGATATGGAGGAGAGCTTTTCTCCCGCAGGCTTTGCAGAGCAGCAGCATCAGGGATTTTTCGATGAACGAGCTGTAGGCCGAGCAATGGATGTGCACCATACCGGGCCGATAGCAGATGATCCGGGCCAGGAGGGAGCAGAAAAACTTGAGACTCAGCAGCAGCCTGAGAACCGCCGAGCGCCGGCAGATTTCGGGAAGGCGGCTGTCGAGGGTGAGTAACTCAAAGTCGCGGTTCAACAGGGGACTCGAAAGCTGGCAGTCCAGAATACTGGCTACACCGCCGCCGTAGGGCGGCAGCGAGGGGCCGACCACCAGTATTTTAGCTTTTTTCTGCACCGCGGATCGGTTGGGAAATGAGGAAAAGGCCGGGGCCGGTAGGTTCCGGATAAGAATTGAATTGCCCGATAATAATGAATATATTAACGGCTTGCAAGGGCGGCCAATCAGGAGAGAAATTGCCGGTGTATTTTTCCTTTTCGAGCTGCTGTTAAAGTTTGATGAATCTTTGATCTGTCGGAGTTTTTTGGCGATCCCTGCAGGCGGTATATCGAGGGTCGGTCATGCAGCCTATCCAGAACATTTTGACAAATGACTCATCCGGATGGAAAGGAAGAGTCCTGATTGCGCTGCTGGTCCTGGTTTTCGGTGCGGTCCTGAGCCTGGCGTTCGGTTTTTTGAAACTGCCGGTCGCCGCCGGAGCTGTGGGCGTGGTTTGTTTGCTGGCGCTGGCGGTCCGGCGGCCGGTCTGGGGCCTGGCTTTGCTTTGCTCGCTGTTGAGCGTGGAGGGAATTTATACCAGAAATCTGGCGATGACCGAGATCCGCCTGGTAGGAATCCTGGTTTTTGGAGTATGGCTGGCGCACGTGGTGCTTTACGGTAAGAAGCTGCAAATCAACAGGACTTTTATCGCCGGACTGATATTTCTCCTCTGGGCGGGTATTTCGATATTATGGGCTCAGGACCCCCAAGTGGCCGGTCGGTATTATGGTACACTGGCGCAACTGATTTTGCTTTTTCTGCTGACTATCAACGCAATCGAAACGGAAGCGGATTTCCGCCTGGTCATGGCTGGTCTGCTTTTGGGTGCTGTGGCCTCAAGTCATTTATCGGTCAATCTATTCATTACCAATATAATTGAAAGAGCACGGGCATTTGAGGCTCAGGACCCCAACTATTACAGCCTTATTGTAGGCCTGGCGCTATTCGCGGGCATATATCTTTTTTCAAAATTAAAAAATATCTGGCTGAGATTCAGCTCATTGCTATTGGCCTGTTTTCTGGTCCTGCCACTTATTCTGGCCCAGAGCCGGACAACTTGGGTGGCGACATTCGCGGGAATCATGATGTTTCTCTGGAATACCAAAAAAAGACTGCGCAACATACTGTTCGCTGGTCTGGTAGTGGCCGCGGCCATTTACGCCACATTTGCCCTGGATTTAATCAATGTAACCTTAATCCAACGCGCCAGTGTCCTGACTGCCTTGCGGGACAGGGGTAGCGACCGTTTCGATATCTGGCTGGTGGCCCGCAGGATTTACGCCGACAATCCGGTTATCGGTGTGGGTTACATGCAGTTCCCGGTAGTTTACAACCGCTACCGTTCAGAAACTGTCGAGATCCGCAATGATCTGGTACCAGATCGGGCAACGCATAATGTGTATATTAAAGCCGCCACGGAAATGGGAACAATAGGCCTGGCTTTGTTTATTCTGATATTTTGGAGTGCTTACCGGGAGGGAAATCTTCCCCGGGGTAAAATTCCCTGGATCAGCTCTGTTCTGCTGGTCTTTGTAATGACCGCCGGTCTGGGGATAACGATCATGGAGTCCAAATTTTTCTGGCTCTGCCTGGCTCTGGCCTCGAAAGCCCAATCTCTGGCCTCGCAGAGGCTAGCCCTCGAGGAGACGAGGTGAAAGCTAGAACGGGGCTGGTAATCAGCCAACTCGGTTACGGAGGAGCGGAGCGCCAGGTGAGTCTGCTCGCCCGGGGCCTGGCCGAGGCGGGATGGCCTGTGACAGTGTTTTGCCTTTCGGAGCTGCTCGAGCCATTCGGCGCGGAGCTGCGCGAAGCCGGCATCCCACTGAGAACTCTCCGGCGCCGCGGGCACTTTGACCTGGGCCGGGTGCTCGAACTGGCCGGGCTGCTGCGGGAAGAGAAAATCGAGCTGATTCACAGCCACCTCGAGACCGCGGATATTTACAGTTATCTGGCCCTGGGACGCGCGAGCCGGCCGGGGTTCGTGCCAACAGTGCTCTCGATGCCGGTTCGGGAAAACCCGTTGCGCTATTTCCTGGTGCGGCGGGCGCTGAGAGCCGGAGACCGCATCCATGCGAACAGCACGGTTGTGGCCCGCGCATATGCAAAGCATTACCGGGTTGACGAGTCGAAATTCAGTACGGTTTACAACGGCGTGCTGCCCCTGCCGGCGCGTACCTCCAGCTCCCGCCGGGAGTCCCGCTTGAGCCTGAATATCCCGGAGGACAGCCTGGTCGTGGGGACAATCAGCAAGGATGCTCCGGACAAGAACCTTCCGGCATTTTTCAGGCTGATAGCCGCCCTGTTGCCCCACGTGCAAGGGCTTAAGGCTGTTATCGCCGGAAGCGGGCTGTCCGAGGCCTACGCCTCCCGGTCAGAAGAGGCGCGGAATGTCCGCCAGGCCACCCTTTTTCTGGGAGAGCAAGAAAACATTCAAACCGTTCTGGCGGCCATGGACCTGTTTGTGCTCACCTCCATCCGCGAAGGCTTCCCCAATGCGGTGCTGGAAGCCATGGCAACGGGACTGCCAGTGGTAGCCTACGATACCGGAGGAGTCAGCGAGCTATTGGCGGATGGCCGGAGTGGAGTCAGGCTGCCTTGCGGCGCCGAGGAAGAGCTTTTCCGGGTGGTATCCGGGCTGTTGGCTGATCCGGAGAGCCGCAGCGCGATGGGCGAGGCCGCGCGCAGAAGAGTTTTCGAGCAATTCAGTTTGGAAAAGATGATTAAAAGCACGATCGAGCTTTATGAAGAGGTCCTGACTATGCGCGGGAAATAAGGTTAATTGCCTGATTGAAGCCATGGAAATATTTTCGGTCGGGCAAAGTTTAAGCTCAGGCAATATCCCGGGAAGCTTGTTCCTGGATTTGCTTTGGCAGAGCTGATAATACCGCTATTCTTGAAAAAACGGAGAGGTTAAAATGGATCTGGGCCTGAAAGATAAAGTCGCCGTGGTCTGCGCCTCCAGCCGCGGGCTGGGGTATGCCTGCGCCTGGGAGCTGGCTAACGAGGGGGCGCGGGTGGCGCTCTGCTCGCGGGAGGCCAAATCGATCAAAGAGGCCGCGGCACGGATAGCCAGAGAGACCGGCTCGAAAGCGCTGGGAGTGGCGGCGGATGTCACGAAAGCGGAAGCGGCTAAAAAAGTAATCGGCGCAGCCGTCAAGAATTTCGGCAGGCTCGATATCCTGGTCAATAATGCCGGCGGCCCGCCGCCTGGGCCTTTCGAGACCCACGATGACCAGGCCTGGCTGGCGGCGTTCGAGCTCAACTGCCTGAGCGCGGTGCGCTTCTCGCGGGAGGCCGCGCCGGCGATGCGCCGCTCCGGCGGCGGCAGGATTATCAATATCACCTCGGTGGCGGTCAAGCAGCCGATCGAGGGGCTGATCCTCTCCAATGCGGTGCGCGCCGCGGTGATCGGGCTGGCTAAGACTCTCTCCAATGAGCTGGCCGCGGACAAAATCCTGGTAAATAACGTTTGCCCGGGATTTATCGAAACCGACCGGACGCGGGCCCTGGTTAAAGCGCGGGCCGAGCGCGCCGGAAAAAGCTACGAGGAAATCTTCCGTCAGCAATGCGCCGCCATCCCGCTTGGGAGAATGGGTGAGCCGCGAGAGCTGGCCGCGCTGGTGGCCTTTCTGGCGAGCGACAGGGCGGGCTATATCACCGGAGCGACCATCCAGGCCGATGGAGGCTTGCTGAAAGCGCTGATGTAAATTGAACTGGAATTATTGTGTCCGGCAGTCCGGCGCACTACCTTTGCCGGAAAAATTTTGCCAGTCCCGGGGGTAATGATGAAAAGGATAATATTGGCTCTCGGCGCGGCCATTCTGCTGGCCGCCGGAATTCTTCAGGCCCAGGTCTTCAACCCCTGGGTGCTGAAAAAAGGCCAGCCGGACACGCGGGACTTGAAAAGCCTGACCGCGGAGCTCTACACTCAGGCCGGGGCGCGCACCGAGCGCGAGAAGGCCGAGGCGATCTGGCGCTACCTGCTCACCGATGGCCGGTTTGTCGAGCCGGGGATGTTCTACCATATCGCCGGCTGGGCCTATGAGGAGCCGCTGGGCGAGGTCCTCGACCCGCTGAAACTGCTCAACTGCTATGGCTGCGGGCTATGCTACCAGGTGGCCCCGCTGCTCGAGGCGCTCTGGGAGGCCGGCGGGTTCCCGGACGCCCGGGTCTGGTTTGTCACCGGCCACACGGTGACCGAG
>MFIX01000067.1:6990-8272 GCA_001780825.1 Candidatus Glassbacteria bacterium RIFCSPLOWO2_12_FULL_58_11
GGCAAGTACCACATGCTCGACTCGGACATGCTGGGCTACTCGACTGTCGGCGAGGGCGACCCGCGGGTCATCCCGATCGCCTCGGTGCGCGAGCTGGAGAACGATCCTCGGATCATCCTCGGCAAGCTGCTCGCCCCGAACCGCATCGACTCCTCGAAAGTGGTCTTCCCCTGGTACCCGGCAGATGTCCGCGCCCGGGCCATGGAGGGCTATGCAGAGCTGTTCACCAGCCGCTCGGACAACTGGCTCTTCCCTTTCGCGCGCTACTCTTCGGGCCACACGATGGATTTCGTCCTGCGCCCCGGCGAGCGGATGATTCGTTTCTACGCCCCGGAGAGCGAGGGCCTCTTTTATCTGCCCTATAAACAAAAAGGCGGCCGTCACCTGGAGTTCCCGCGGGATGTCCCGGAGTATAACATAAAGACCGCGGATGGGCCCCACAGCCAGAAGGACAGCCGGACCTGGGCCACCGGCAGGCTAGAATACAGCCCGCGCCTGCACCGGCGGGACTCGTACTACCCGCGTTTCGGCGGCGGGTTCAATGATAACCTGTCCATCCCCGAAGAGGAGGATGAGGCCCTCATCCGCAGCTCGGCTGGACGGCCCGCTACTGCGGTGTTCGAGATGCCCTGCCCCTACGTGCTGATCGACGCCGGGTTCGAGGTGCGGACCGAGCTGGCCTCGAAAGCCCAGCGGCTGAGCGTGGCGACCTCGGTGGACGGCGGCAGGAGCTGGCAGCCCGGCGACAGCCTGGTAGGCCCGTTTTCCGGCGTCTGGAAAGCCGCCCCGGCGCTTCTGGCCGCCTCTGACAATGGCACGTGCAGCGCTGTCTCCGGGCATTACGGTTACCTGGTGCGGTTATCTTTAAGCGGTCCCGCGCCTGTCGAGGGAGCGCAGATCAGGGGCCTGAAACTCACCAGCCGGTTCGAGCTCAACCCGCGCTCGCTGCCCTGGCTGGAGCCGGGAGCCAATGAAATGCTCTACAGCCCAGGCCAGCCATTACGCAAATGGAGTGTGCCGGTGGTCCTCGACCGGCTGGAGCAGTTTGCCTGCCGGGTGGAGCGCCTGAAATGCGTGGATGAGCAGGACAACCTCCTGCTGAGACCCGAGGACTGGAAAGAGGGCGCGGCGCTGTTCGAGCTCTCCGCCCCGGATGGCGCGGACCTGCTGAAAGTGCGCGCCGGCGGCCGTTTCCTGGTACTGGACAAACTGGCGCCGGAGAAACTGACCGCCGAAACCCGCGAGACCGGAGAGCAAGGGGCTCCCGCAGGCCGGGCCGCGG
>MFIX01000068.1:0-1374 GCA_001780825.1 Candidatus Glassbacteria bacterium RIFCSPLOWO2_12_FULL_58_11
AGAATTATTTCCTGGTACAGGTCCTCGAAGCTCACTGCCTTATACTCCGCTGAAAAATTTTCGGACACCCTCTATCGCCTCGACCAGCCGGTCGATCTCTTCAGGAGTGTTGTAAAGGTAGCAGGAGGCCCGGCACATCGAGACGACCGCGAAACGCTTCATCAGGGTTTTGGCGCAATGGTGGCCGGCCCGGATGGCGATCCCCTCATTATCGAAAAAGGTGCCGACATCATGCGGGTGAATGATTCCCCCGCGGCCATCCCCGATATTGAACGAAAAGGTGGCTCCCCGCCTCTCCGGGTGAAGGCTGCCGTAAAGCTGAAAGTCCTCGATCCGCGAGAAGCGCTCCAGGGCGTAGCGTGTCAGCTCGAGCTCATGCTGGCGCACCCGCTCCATGCCGATTTTTTCAAGGTACTCGACTGCGGCTCCCAGACCGACAGCCTCGGCCACCGGCGGCGTGCCGGCTTCGAATTTCCAGGGCGGCTCGATCCATTTGGAGCCTTCGAGAGTTACATCCAGAATCATCCCGCCGCCGCTCAGGAACGGGTCCATCTCTTCGAGAAGCTCCGGCCGCGCGATCAGAGCCCCGATTCCGGTAGGCCCGAGCATCTTATGTCCGGCCACTGCCAGAAAATCCGCGCCCAGGGCCTGAAAATCCACCGGCGAGTGCGGGACAAGCTGCGCCCCATCAATTAAAACTTTAGCTCCTACTGCGCGCGCCGCCGCGATCAGCAGCCGGAGATCGGGCAGGGTGCCCAGGACATTCGAGGCTCCGCTAACCGCCACCAGCCGGGTCTTTGGTGTCACCAGCTCAGCGAGATAAGCGAGGTCCAGGTCGCCCTCATTGGTGACCGGAATATAGCGCAATTTTGCGCCGGTATCTTCCGCGGCCAGTTGCCAGGGGACCAGGTTGGAATGATGCTCCAGCACCGTGCAGAGGATTTCCTCGCCCGGCCGGATATTTTTCCTGGCCCAGGCATAGGCCACCAAATTGATTGCCTCGGTGCAATTCTTAGTGAAAACCACGCCGGAGGAATGCGCGTTGAGAAAGCGGGCCAGCTTCTCGCGCGCCCCCTCGTACTCAGCGGTCGCCTCTTCGCTCAAGGTATGGATTCCCCGGTGCGGGTTGGCATTGTAGCGGCGGTAATAGTCGTCCATCTTCTCGACTACCGACGCCGGCTTCTGCGAGGTGGCCGCCGAATCCAGGTAAATCAGCCGCTTGCCCTTGACCTTACGGCTAAGAATCGGGAAATCTTTCCGGAGCTTAAGGACATCTAGCGGCTCTCCGGTGGATTCCTGTCTCTCAGGCAAGGTTTGAATGGTGGCATCCGTGGTCATCGTGTTGCCGCTTCCTCTTCCTCAGCCGGGGCCTCG
>MFIX01000068.1:1410-6020 GCA_001780825.1 Candidatus Glassbacteria bacterium RIFCSPLOWO2_12_FULL_58_11
TATTCGAGCTGGTGAGCCAGTTGCGGGCCGCCGGATTTCACGATCCGTCCGTCCAACATAATATGCACCACATCCGGGTCGAGGTAATTGAGTATCCGCATATAGTGCGTAATGACCAGAAAACTGCGCTCAGGCCCGCGCATGGCGTTGACCGACTGCGAGACAATCCGCACGGCGTCGATGTCCAGCCCGGAATCAGTCTCATCGAGGATCGAGAGCTCCGGCTCGAGCAGCGCCATCTGCAGCACCTCGTTGCGCTTCTTCTCACCCCCGCTGAACCCCTCGTTGAGATTCCGCTTGGTGAACGAGGCATCCATGCCCAGCATTTCAAGTTTATTTTTGACCAGCTCGCGGAACTCGCGAGGCGGAATATCCTTCTCGCGACGGGCGTTCAGGGCGGTGCGCAGGAAATTCAGCATCGCCACGCCGGCGACCTCGACCGGGTACTGGAAGGCGAGGAACATCCCGAGCTTGGAGCGCTCATCGGCCCCCATCCCGGTGACCTCGGCGCCCTTGAACAGGATCCGTCCACCGGTGACCTCGAAAGCCGGATGGCCCATCAGCACATTGGCCAGAGTGGACTTGCCGCTGCCGTTCGGCCCCATCAGCGCATGAACCTCGCCCCGCGGCAGCTCCAGAGATACTCCTTTCAGGATTTGCTTGCCCTCCACATTAGCATGGAGGTTATCGATTACCAGAATCGGCTCACTCATTTATGCTCCAGGTTGCATTAAGGACTATTCAATACTAACTAGTATTTCTCCATTTTCAACTTTTACTTCATACGTGTTCAAGTCACGGGTGGCAGGAAGACTAAGCGCGCGCCCGGTTTTAAGATCGAACATGGCCCCATGGCGGGGACACTCGATGGTATCCTCATCGATAAAGCCGCCTGAGAGGCTTTCTTTTTCGTGGGTGCAGGTATCATCCACCGCATATACGGCGCCTCCGACCTTGACCAGGGCGATAGCTTTCCCGGCCAGTACCACCCGTAAGGCGGACTCCTCATCCAGGTGATCGAAGTCGGCGGCTTTGATAAAACTCATTTCCCGCCTTCCAGTTTGTTGTGGATGGCCTCGGCCAGCAATTCTTTCATGCCGGACCATTCCACCCGCTCGAGGACCTCATTGAAAAATCCGAAAATCAGCAGGCGCTCGGCGGCGGAGCGCGACAGACCGCGGGACATCAGGTAGAACAGGTGCTCGTCATTCACCCGGCCAACCGTGGCGCCGTGGGTGCAGCGGACATCATTGGTTTCGATCTCGAGCTGTGGGTTGGTGTCCGCCTTGGCCTGTGGCGACAGGGTGAGGTTCCGGTTCGCCTGGTAGGCATCGGTCTTGCGGGCCTCGTTCCGCACCCGGATCGTCCCATAATAGACCGTGCGGCTGCGGTCGGCCAGGGCACCCTTGTAGAGCAGGTCCGAGCGCGTATGCGGCGCTGCGTGGTCCTGCATGGTCCAATGCTCGAATTTCTGATCGAGATGCGAGAAATACAGCCCCAGCATAATGCTCTCGGCTCCCTCGCCGGCCATCACGCACTCTTTCCAGGTGCGTGAATAGTCCCCGCCCAGGGTAACCAGCAGGGTGTTCAGCTTTGCGTTTGCCCCCAGGTGCGCTTTGACCGTCGAAATCTGGCGCACACCCCTCCCCCAGTCCTGCCAGGTCACCCAGCCCACCTCCGCCTCCCGGCCGATAAATACCTCGGTAACCGGGTTGACCAGCGAGGGCCTGCCGAGATTTTCCGATGAATAAATATCGTTAAAAATTACCTGTGCTCCCGGTTCTACCACCACCACTGTCCGCGGCTGCACCAGCGCTCCCTCGAGCGTCAGCCAGTGCAGAGCCTGAAGGGGCGCGCTAAGCCGCACGCCGGAGGGGACATAGAGGAAAGTCCCACCGCGATGCAAGGCCAGGTTGGAAGCGCTGAAAACATCTTTGGGGCCGATAAGCTGGCCCAGGCGCGGCCTGAGCAGGTCCTTGTGCTCAACGGCCGCGGTTTCGATATCGGTTAAGATCACGCCCGCACTTTCAGCCTCCCGGCTCAAAGTCGAGGAAAATCTTGAACCGTCGACATGCACTATCTTTCCCGTAGAACCGGTGCCTTTAAGGGCCAGCGCCGAGCTGGCTTTAGCGGGCAGCTTGCCGATCTCCGGTTCATCCTTATCCGACGGTATCTCATAGCTATCAAGATCGAGCAGGGAAAGATCGGTGTAGCGCCAATGCTCCTCTCTCCCCTGCGGGAAATCGAGCACCTGGTAGCGCTCCCAGGCCAGGCGCCGCAGATCGGCCAGCCAGGAAGGGTCGGCCCCAGCTAGAGTTTCCAGTTTATCGTTTGCGGTACTTGTAGTCACCATAAGCCCGGTTAATTTCTCCTGTCATTCTAAATATAAAATCAGCAATATGCTGGATTGCAAATGCAACAAATTCGCCTGTGGGGACACAGCAGGCTGTCCCTACAAAACTTACCTTAATTTTAAGCATTAAAGCAGTCAATGAGCATTGCGAAAAATTCAGGTCAAAACCTTCAAATCAGCCGACCGAACCCTCCATTTGCAGCTCGATCAGGCGGTTCAGCTCGACCGCGTACTCCATCGGGAGCTGCTTGACGATCGGCTCGACAAAGCCGCGCACGATCATCGCCGCCGCTTCCTCCTCAGCCAGCCCGCGGCTCATCAGATAAAAAAGCTGCTCATCACCGATCCGGGCCACCGTGGCCTCGTGCCCGATCTCGACATCCTCCTCGTTGATATTCATGTACGGGTAGGTGTCGGAGCGCGAGTGGTCGTCGATCAGCAGGGCGTCGCAGCGGACATTGGCCTTGCAGTGCGTGGCCCCTTGTTCTACTTTGACCAGGCCGCGGTAAGAGGTGCGGCCCGAGTCCTTGGAGATGGATTTGGAGATGATAATCGAGGAGGTCTCCGGCGCGAGATGGATCATCTTCGCTCCGGTATCCTGATGCTGGCCATTGCCCGCCATCGCCAGCGACAGCACCTCGCCGTGGGCCTTGCGGCCCTTGAGGATCACCGAGGGATACTTCATGGTCACCTTGGAGCCGAGGTTCCCATCCACCCACTCGACCACCGCGTTCTCATGCGCCACGGCCCTTTTGGTGACCAGGTTATAGACATTATTCGACCAGTTCTGGATCGTGGTGTAGCGGATCCGCGAGTGCGGCATGGCGATCAGCTCGACCACCGCCGAGTGCAGCGAATCGGAGGAGTAAACCGGGGCCGTGCAGCCCTCCACGTAATGGACATAAGCGCCCTCATCGGCAATGATCAGGGTCCGCTCGAACTGGCCCATGTTTTCGGCGTTGATCCGGAAATATGCCTGCAGCGGGACCTCGACCCGCACGCCGGGCGGCACATAGACGAACGAGCCTCCGGACCAGACCGCGGAGTTCAGCGAGGCCAGTTTGTTGTCGCCGAGCGGGATCACCGTGGCGAAATACTTCCGGACGAGCTCCGGGTACTCGCGCAGGCCGGTATCCATGTCGCAGAATATCACGCCTTTTTTCGTGAGGCTCTCCTGGACCTTGTGATAGACCACTTCGCTCTCGTACTGGGCGGAGACACCGGCCAGGTACTTGCGCTCGGCCTCGGGAATCCCCAGGCGGTCGAAAGTGTTTTTGATGGCGTCTGGAACCTCTTCCCAGGTCTTTCCCTGCTCCTTGGTGGCCCGCAGGAAATAGAAAATGTTCTGGAAATCGATTCCGGACAGATCGGCGCCCCAGGTGGGCATGGGCCGTGGGATAAAGCGCTCGTAGCCTTTGAGGCGGAACTTGCGCATCCATTCCGGCTCGCTTTTCATCCAGGAGATCTCCTCGACCACCTCGCGCGAAAGGCCTCTCTTGGGTTTGAACACATAGGATGACGGATCGTGCCAGCCCCACTTTTCCTTATAACTGGCCTGTGGATCGATTTCTAATACCGGACGCTCGCTCATGGCCCCTCCATCATTTATCTGAAAAGAACCTGCTTATCGCTAAAACTTAATTCGCTTTTCACTCAAACCGCGGCGTTCAGGCCATCTCCGCGGTCTTATTTTTATCTCATGGATTACTGCGTAAAATATTTGATCAGCCAGTCGATCCTGCCGCGCTTGACAAAATGCATCCCGGAAAATTTCATTATCTCTTTCACCTTTTCCCGGTACTTGGGACGGTAACAATGGGTCTCGCAGTCCTTGCACTTGGGCTTGGGATCGTACGGGCAGCTCAGCAGGCGCTGCTTGCCATAGATCAGCAGATCGCTGCATTCGCCGCACAGCTCCCGGCCGGAAGTGCCGTGATGCGCATGGCAATAAACCTCGACGAACTTCGAGAGAGTTTTGAATTCTTTATCCTTACCATTGTCCATTCCCTTTTCCATTGCACTTGATCCAAGACTGAATGTTTTTTTCGGCACTATATTGAAACCGTCGAAACGCGGCTCTCGAGAAGCTCTCCGCGGATTCCGATCCGGGAAGTCTTGACGCTCAGCGATTTCCCGGATGCTTGTACCGCCTGCTCCACCAAGGCGGCCAGGCCGTTGCAGCAGGGAACTTCCATGACCGCGACTTCCACCGATTCGATAGCGTTATTCCTGAAAATCTCCGTAAGCTTGTCATGGT
>MFIX01000068.1:6036-13777 GCA_001780825.1 Candidatus Glassbacteria bacterium RIFCSPLOWO2_12_FULL_58_11
GAGCTTCGGGCAGCCGATCAGCAAGGTCCGGCCGGCCAGGAAATCCCCCTGAAAATTGCCATAGGCGAAAGATACGCAATCCGCGCTTACCAGCAGTTTCGCACCCTGGTAATAAGGGGCGCTGAGCGGCGCGAGCTTTAACTGCACGGGCCAATTGGCCAGCTTTGAAGGTGTCCGGGACGGTCCTTTCTCCCCGGTGTTTTCAGCGGGCTCCGGCGGCTCGAACATCCGGGTCAGAGTGCCGGGACAGCCCCGGAAACTCTCCTCCGCTACCGGCTCTTCCGGCTCATCTTTACGGTCCGCCGCCGGCCTCGAACCGGCCAGATGGAGCGCCACGGCTCGCTCATCGAAATTCTCGGCCTCCCGCTCCTCGATCGTTATCGCCTCCAGCGGACACTCGCCCAGGCAGGCGCCCAGCCCATCGCAGTAAACCTCGCTGACCAGCCGCGCCTTGCCGTCGATCACCTGTATCGCGCCTTCCGCGCAACCGGGCACGCACTGGCCGCAGCCGTTGCATTTCTCTTCATCGATCCGGACTATTTTCCGGCTGACACCCATTGCGCGCTCCCGACATATCCGGCCAGCTCAGGCAATTTTTTCGCGGCCAGGTAATCCTTGATCTGACGGTTGACATCGATCAGCAGGCCGCCGAAAATGCAGCTGTTGGCGCTGCAGACCCGCGTGGTCCGGAAACAGTGCCGGTCCACCATCGGGCCCTCGATCGCCTCGTAGATATCCAGCAGGCTGACCTCGGAATAGCTCCGGTTGAGGCTGAAACCGCCTTTGGGGCCCCGCACGGAATTGACCAGCCGGTAACGGGCCAGCCGCTGAAGCACTTTTGCCAGGTGCGCCTCCGATACTTTGAGCTCGGCGGCGATCTCCCGGGCCGACAACTGACGGTCCGGCTCCCCGGCCAGCAGAACCATGGTGTGAAGGGCCAGCGAGGCGGCTTCGGATATCTTTAACATCTCAGTTTATCCTGAAAAAGTTAATTCGGTATTGAAATACCTAATTAATCTAAAATTTAATACTCGATTTGTCAAGAATAGTTACAATTTTGTAGAGTATTTCGGGGAACTTACAGGAAGGTAAAGCTGGCGGGAGAGAAATTATTGATTTACTGCTGCGCTTGCTTCTTTGCATCTTCCTTCATTTTCTTCTTAAACTCTTTCACGCTATCCCAGAATTCCTTAGAGCCGGGATTTCTTTTAATATCAGCCTCGACAAACTTATCAAATAAATCCAAGGTGAATCCATATTTTTTCCCCGGCACCAGCTCACTCACACCGTCCCACATCTCAGGCTCGAACTCTTTAAAATTGCCCGTGCTGTCAAACTCATATGCCCGACCAGGTTTAATCGATTTTATCATTTCAGGAGTTAGTACTTTAGAAGCTGATTTTCTTTTAGCTTCGATAGAAGCTTTTCTATTTGCCTTATAGGCGGTTTCATTTGCAAGGAAGCTACCTACTACAGTTTCTTCACACTTTTTTGAGTTCTGTGAGATAGAATCAGCAATCTCAGTTGTTACTTTAGGGGCCATCGCAACATATGTGCTCTTAGTTGACCAGACATGACGGTCCTTAATTAAAAGGCATAGGAGCAGCGCCGACAAACAGGTAAGCATCAAAATTCTTAAATTATTTTTCACTTTACACCGACCTGTGAATATGAAAACAAACATTCAATCTTATTAATGAATCGGCATTTCTTGGCAAATAATTAAGTTTCACAATGGAAAGCAGCTGCCAGCACTCTCTTGAACACAGACTGCAACGAAAACCAATAAATCGCATTCTCCTAAAAATTTTTCTGTGACAGCCGCAGGCTGTTCAGCACCACGGTAATGCTGGAGGCGGCCATTGCCGCGGCGGCGAGGGCCGGGTGAAGGTCCCGCAGGTAGAGGGGCAGGAAATCCAGCTTGTGCAAAGCGCCGGCGGCAACCGGAATCAGCGCGATATTGTAGAAAAAGGCCCAGAAGAGGTTTTGCCGGATCGTGCGCATGGCAGCGCGGGAAAGCTTTATGGCCCGTGCAACGCCCAGGATGTCCCCGCCCACCAGGGTGATATCCCCGGTTTCCTTGGCGATATCCGTGCCGCTGCCCAGGGCGATCCCGACATCAGCGCGTGCCAGGGCCGGAGCATCGTTGATCCCATCGCCCACGAAAGCCACTTTGCGGCCCTGCTCCCGGTAGCGCTGGATCAGCTCCGCCTTTTCCCCGGGAAACAGGCCGCTCTCCACCCTCGCTATGCCGACCCGCGAGGCGATATAGCGGGCGGCGAGCTCCTGATCGCCGGTAGCCAGCACCGGCTCCAGGCCCAACTTTTCGATTTCCGCCACAGCGGGCCGGGCCTGCTCCTTTTCCAAGTCGGAGATAACGATCAGCCCGGCTGGCCGTCCATCCACCCAGGCGGCCGCTACGGTCTTGCCCTGGGCGGAATATTTCTGTACAATCTCGAGTGCCGGCCCATCCAGCGGCTCGACATTGTCATGCCACTCCGGCCTGCCGACCCGCACTTTCCGGCCCTCGACCAGCGCCTCTACTCCCCTGCCGGTGTGCGAAATAAATTCCTGGGGCGCGGATATCCGCAGTCCCTTTTTCCGCGCGCTCTCGACCACCGCCCGAGCCAGGGGATGCTCAGAGCCGGACTCCGCTCCAGCCGCCAGGGCCAGGCCTTGTCCATCCCGGTCCCCATGCAGCGGAATCCACTCCTCCAAGACCGGCCGGCCGCGGGTCAGGGTGCCGGTCTTGTCGAAAATCACCGTATCGATATGGCAGGCATTTTCCAGGGCCTCGCCGCTCTTGAAAAGAATCCCCAGCATTGCACCCTTGCCGCTGGCCACCATAACCGCAATCGGCGTAGCCAGCCCCAGGGCGCAGGGGCAGGCGATTACCAGTACCGCCACCATGCGGATCAGCGCCGGGACAAACTGCCCGCCGATCAGCCACCAGAGGAAAAACACCAACAGCGCGGCGGCGATCATCCCCGGAACGAACACCGCGGATACTTTATCGGCAAGCCGCTGGATCGGCGCTTTCCCGGCCTGGGCGTTACGCACCATCTGGATGATCCGGGCCAGGGTGCCCTCCGCCCCCGCAACGGAGGCTTTCACCTTGAGCAGGCCGTTGTTGTTCACAGTCGCTCCAAATACCTTCTGGCCGACATTCTTATCCACCGGCATCGGCTCGCCGGTAAGCATGCTCTCATCCACGCTCGATTCGCCCCAGACCACTTCGCCATCCACCGGGATCCGCTCGCCGGGGCGCACCAGCACCAGATCGCCAGGCTGAAGCCCGCGGGCGGGCACTTTTCTCTCCTCGCCGTTCTCACCAAGGAGCGTAGCCTCTTCGGGAGCCAGCTCCATCAGGCTGCGGATAGCCCGCGAAGCTTTTCCCCGGGCCCGGGCCTCGAGCATTTTGCCCAGACTGATCAGGGTGATAATCATGGCTGAGGTTTCGAAATAGACGTGCGAGCCCAGGCTGGCCGGGAAAAGCAATACTGCGCAAGAGTAGAAAAAGGCCGCGGAAGAGCCCAGGGCCACCAGCAGGTCCATATTGGCGGCGCCGCCGAGGAGGCTGCGCACTCCGCCGCGGTAAAAGGTCATCCCGGTATAGAACTGCACCGGCGCAGCCAGGGCCAGGAGAAGCCAACTGTACCAGGGCTTGGATGAAATACCGGCCAGCATCGGGCTCATGCCCCACATGCTGAGCACGAACAGGGGCAGGGTAAAAGCGATACCCGCGACCAGCTCGCGCCTGCGCTGCCTGTATTCCAGCTCGCGCGCCTGCTGCTCAGCATCCCCAGTCTCACTTTCGCCATCCCCGGGCAGAACAGCCTTGTATCCGGCGCCGTTGACCGCCGCGGCGATATTCGCCAATCCGGCCTGGTCCGGGTCAAAGCGCACCGCGGCCTGCTCGGTGGCCAGGCTGACTGTCACCCCGGACACTCCCGGCACATCCTTAAGGATCGCGCGCTCGACAATTGCCGCGCAATTGGCGCAGTGCATCCCGATTATGGGGATCTGTACCTCTTTGACCGGCAAACCAGGCTCCTCAATAGAAAGATCACATTTCTATCTGAAATATATAAAAGTGACTCACAAACGCTTTGATTACATTAAAAGGTTCGAGCCTGCAGAAATCCCCTTAAATCAGCGAGCCCGAAATTGCTCTAAAGCTATGTCAAAAAGCCTGACGGTCTCTCCTAAGTGTTATTTTCCGCTATGAATAAAGCGTATAGGGGCAGGCCCCCGTGCCTGCCTTTATTAGTGCGGGCGGCCACTGGGGGCCGCCCCTACTTCAGCAATACCCGCTGATGCCAATGTGGAGCTTGCCGAATTAACCGATATAAGATTAAAGCACGCCGCAGATCAGCCGGCCAGAGAGGCCCGGTAGCCGGCCTTTACCACAGCGGCGATCAGCTTCCCGGGGTCCGCCTCGGCTGAATCGTAGCGCACGAGCGCGCTTTTAGCGCTCAGATCGACTTTCGCCGAGCTGACGCCCGTTGCTTCGGCCAGCGCATTTTGAACGGCGGAGGCGCAGCCCTCGCAAGCCATCCCCTCGATTTTCAAGCTCAGCTCTTTCATTGCCGAATCCCTCTTGGGAATTATTAGCCTTTGAACTAATCTGAAGTTCCCGACACCCTAAAAAGCACAGCTTAATTATAAGCGCCGAGGCAAGCCGGGCCAAATAAATAAGGCCCCCGCCGGAGAAGGCGGGGGCCTCGTGCAGAGTATCCATCGCGAACACAGGGATCGTTCGTTGTCCGCTGTCTTAAGCTTTCTTCAGATTCTCGTTCACCTGGTCCCAGTTGATCACGTTGAAAAAGTTCGCGATGTACTCCGGCCTTCTGTTCTGGTATTTCAGGTAATAGGCGTGTTCCCAGACATCGATCCCCAGGATAGGGGTCTTGCCCTGCGAGAGCGGGCTGTCCTGGTTCGGAGTGGCCAGCACTTCCAGCTTGCCTCCCGACACCGCCAGCCAGGCCCAGCCGCTGCCGAACTGGCCCGCCGCAGCCGCGGAAAACTTTTCTTTGAAGCCATCGAAACTGCCGAACGCCGAATTAATGGCCTCGGCCACCTTGCCGCCTGGAGTCGCGCCTATCTTGAGCGTGGGCCAGAACAGCGAGTGGTTGGCATGCCCGCCGCCGTGGTTGCGCACCGCACCTCTGATATTTTCCGGCACGCTGTTCAGGTCGGAGAGCAATTGGCTGACTGATTTGGCCTGAAGGTCAGCATGGCCCTCCAGCGCGGCATTCAGCTTATCGATATAAGCCTGGTGATGCTTGGTATAATGGATCTCCATTGTCTTGGCATCGATAAAAGGCTCAAGAGCATCATAAGAGTACCCGAGACCTGGCAAAGTGTGCTTGGACATTTCCATACTCCCCTTTCCACCTGAGTTTGAATTTTTATTGCTTGAATCCTGCCCGCCAACCATTGCATTTGCCGGAGCGAGTCCGGCAAGCCCAAGGCCCAAGCCGACCACACCCAGAGCGCTTGAGGTCAAAAACTTCTTGCGGCTTATCGAGCCGCTGTCTCGCAATTCCGTCATCCAGCCTCCCCAAATTTCCGGTTTGTCGATTACATTAGATTGAGAATCATTATTACTATCTAACATACTCAATCCCGGCCTTTTTTGTCAAGAGGTATGGCAGACAAAAATTGCTCAGAGCTATTTTGGCTGTGGAAAACACAGGCGGTGGGCAAATAAAAAGGGAAATCGGCAGAGCGCCGCTCTCCCCTTTTTATTTTTCAATCTGAATGCGGATCAGGCTTTCCAGAGGCCGTGAAGGTTGCAGTATTCGCGGGCCACGAGATTCTGCTCATGGACCGGGAACTCCGCCGAGGGCGTCTGGCCGGGCTTGAGGTACTGACGGTAGAGCCGGTCGCCGGCGCGCAGCTCGATCCACTCGATATAATGGCTGCTCTCCATCGGATGCGGTACGCTGCCGATCATCACCCGGCAGCCCTGGGAGGTGCGCTGGATCACCGGGACATGCTTTTCTTTGGCGGCATCGACCGTATTTTCGACCACCTTTTTCATTGGCTTGCCGTGGAGCTCAGGCTCTCCCTCTCCCCCGTGAATGACCTCAAGGAGCATCTCGCGCTCCTGGCACTTGTAAAGATCTCCTCTATTGGGCATCGGGACCTCCATTGAAGAAAAATGTTGGAAAGTATAGACTGATATGTACGGACCGGATGGATTCCGCGGGGAACTGCTTGGCTTCAAGACTACATTAACGCCGAGTCAAGGGCAGGCTGGAAAGATCGGTCCGGCCTGCCCTTGACCGCCCTGGTTCACATTTTTTACACAATCCATAACCGAATTACATGCGGCTGCTTTTACAACAGCTTTTTAACCGCAGCCAGGACCGAATCGTAATCCGGCTCATCGGCCACTTCTTTGACCAATTGCACATAGCGCACCACCCCGCCCTTATCAACCACGAAAATGCAGCGGGCCAGCAGGCGCAGCCCTTTGATCAGCACGCCGTAGTCCTGGCCGAAAGCGGCCTCTCGATGATCCGAAAGGGTGAGCACATTTTTCACCCCTGCCGCTCCGCACCAGCGTTTCTGGGCGAAAGGCAGGTCCGTGCTGACTGTCACGACAGCTACCTTATCACCCAGTTTTCCGGCCTCCTGGCTGAATCTCCGGGTCTCGGTATCGCAGACCGGGGTATCCAGCGAGGGGACACTGGAAAGCACCAGGACCTTGCCGGAGAAAGAGGACAGTTTGACCTCGCTCAGATCATTACCCACCAAAGTTGTGGCAGGCGCCTTATCGCCTTCTTTTACCGGATGGCCAAGCAAGGTCAGGGGATTGCCCTTCATCGTAATCAAGCCGGTTCTTTCAGCCATGCAACTCTCCTTAATTAATGAGTTGAACCTTTTCGCTTAAATTAATACTTTAAATACTGTGCTTCCCCTCACGACTGTAACTACTCCACAACCTTTCATTCCGGGCAGTCGCAAAAACTCAGGGCGCGGAAGAATAAGGATTATTCTCAAGATCACTGGACATTTATAATTCTTTCTCCAGCCGTCTGTCAAGAGGGGCCGGAATTGAGGCGCGCCGGCTTGCCGCCGGCAGAGGCGGGTGAACGAATCATTTCTGGCAGCGGGGGCAGAAAAAGGTGCTCCTCTGCTGCTGGACCAGCCGCCGGATGCTTTCGCCGCAGCGCGGGCAGGGCTCGCCCTCCCGGGCATACACTGAGAGCAGGCTTTGAAACGAGCCGCTCTCGCCCTGCGAATCCTGGAAGTCGGAGAAAGTGGTGCCGCAGTTCTCGATCGCCAGCCTCAGGATTTTTATGATCTGCCGGTGCAACTTCCGCAATTCATTCTTTTCGAGTGTAGCTGCCGCCCTTTGCGGGCCGATCCCGGCGGCGAAAAGGATCTCCGAGGCATAGATGTTACCCAGGCCGGTCAGGCGGTCCTGGCGCAGCAGCCAGGGCTTGATTTCCTGCCTGGAGGAACCGATCAGTTCCGCCAGCTTTCCGGCGGTGAACTCAGGGCTCAGCGGATCGAGCCCCGGAGGCAACGGGCCGTCTGAGGCGGAAACGATAGTGAGCAGGCCGAAACGCCGCAAATCGTAAAAGTGCAGGCTGCCCTTATCCAGCAGCAGGCTGGCCCGCAAGTGCTTTTCGTTCTGGCCGCTCAGGGCATCCTCCAAAATCAGCCGGCCGGTCATGCGCAGGTGGAAGAGCAGCCACATGCCATGCTTGTCTCCCGGCCTTCCGGA
>MFIX01000069.1:0-7210 GCA_001780825.1 Candidatus Glassbacteria bacterium RIFCSPLOWO2_12_FULL_58_11
GAAAATTCCATGTCTATTCGTCCGGTAAGAAGGCTGGTCAAGGCCCGGCCGACTCTCGAAGGCGCGGGAGTGCACCTGCGGAGGGCGTTCGGGTTCGGCGATACGGCCGAGGTGGACCCGTTCCTGCTTCTGGATGACTTCCGCAATGAGCGGCCGGAGGACTACCTGGCCGGCTTTCCGTGGCATCCGCACCGCGGGATCGAGACAATCACCTATGTGCTCGCGGGGACTGTCGAGCACGGCGACAGCCTGGGCAACCGCGGCACCATTGCGGGCGGGGACATCCAATGGATGACCGCCGGCAGCGGGATTATCCACCAGGAGATGCCCAAGGGCGACCCGAAAGGCCGGATGCACGGGTTTCAGTTGTGGGCCAATCTGCCTGCGGCGCTCAAGATGACGCCGCCCCGCTACCAGGAAGTGAAATCCGCGGACATTCCGGAGGTTATCGAGGATGACGGGACCCAAGCCCGTCTGGTCTGCGGCCACTTCTGTGGCAAAAGGGGCCCGGTGGAGGGGATCGCCGCGGATCCCGTTTATGTCGATGTGTCTGTCCCGCCGGGCAAAAGAAAGACCCTGCCGGTGGAAACGACCAGCCAGGCCTTCGCCTATGTCTTCGAGGGTTCCGGCAAGTTCTGCAATGCCTCGGCGCCTCTCGCGGTGCCGACCGAGAGCGCGGGCTGGCTGGACACCGCGCCGCCCGCCGAGGCGGACAACCGCTCGCTCGTGCTCTTTGACCGCGGCGATGAGGTGACAGTCCAGGCCGGGGAACAGGGAATCCGGTTCCTCCTGGTCTCTGGGCAGCCGCTGAAAGAGCCTGTCGCCTGGTACGGCCCGATTGTAATGAACACGCAGGAACAACTCCAGCAGGCCTTCGAGGAGCTCCAGCGCGGGACATTCCTGAAACGGCAGGGATAATGCACTGGAAGCAGGCTTGCGAGGCTGGATAACTTTCGGTTCCGCTGGCAGAACACCTGATTGAACTGGCTGTCGGCCGGGTCCTGCGGGCTAGCCCGCCGGACCCGGTCTGCTTTAGATTCCATCTGCTTTCCATAGTGGATTACACTCCAGTGCCGGTCGATTCTCTCTTGAAATTCCTGCTCTCCCCAAGCATTTTTGTAGTTATCAATTAAGTCACAGTCAGTAAACTATTAATGGAGATGAACATGCATCAAGGTGCTTCATTCAATGCTCCCTGGGGGACAAGCCTCAAGGTGATGACCGTTATTGCCGTGCTGATTCTCCTCAGCGTTCCGGTGCTTGGGCTGGTTACCGGGCCGGGCGGCTCCATCTTCTGGAAGATCAATATGCTTGTCTTGCCATTATCGATTCTGGCAATCGCGGTGTTTTTCATGATCCGGGGCTACCAGTTGACCGAGGACACATTGCTCGTACAGCGCCTGGGCTGGAAATCCAGAATCGACCTCTCCGGCCTGGTCTCGGCAGAGGCCGACCCCCAGGCCATGTCAAAATCGATCCGGACTTTCGGCAATGGCGGCCTGTTCTGTTTCGCGGGTGCATTACGCAATAGGAAGCTCGGGGGTTATCGCGCGTTCGCCACGGACCTCAAGTCCGCGGTGGTCTTGAGGTTCGAGAAGAAGGTAATTGTGGTGACTCCAGAGAATCCGGCGTATTTTGTTTCCAGAATTAAGGAATTGCGGAACCTGAAAAGCTAGAGCATAAAAAATTTTGGAACCGTACCTCCGGTCGCAGCGTCATACAGGGCAGAGGTTCAGAAAACCTAAACTCGACAACCAAACCGGAGGAATCAATGAACGCTCAAGAAAGACTCAACCTGGCCGCCAATGCGCTGCTGGTTCTGACACTCTACTTCTCGTTTCTGGCTCTGACACTGGTCTAGGAAGATCTCCTGTTCCGGTCCGCGAGGCCGTCCCAAAAGGGCGGCCTTTTTTTGTTCCGATAACCGACAACAGAATTTGTACGGCCGCAAAAATTCAACCTGCTTCCATGATTTACTGTGGAAACTTGTTACAGATTCCCGAATTGGCTATTTTATTCAAGCCCCTTCAAGACAAGAGAGAGGACCGGGCGACCGATCCTTGGGAGAGGGGCACGTTTAAGGGCAGATTCCATTTCCGTCTATCGACTTATCCATGGTGGTTTCCAGCGCTCATTTCAAGAGCCGGCGGCCTCGGCCGGCGGGAGGCAGCCCATGACATCCCGGTTTATCAAAAAGCTCTCCAAAAAGAAAGGTCTTTCCCCGGGCACTCTGGTTTTTGTGGGTCACGAAAGGAAATACGAGGTGGGAATTTCGCTGATCGACTACGATGAAAATAAGCTGGTCGAGAAAAAGATCGAAAATATCGAGGACTGTTTCCCCTGCCGCGACAGCCAATCGACCTGCTGGATCAACGTCAACGGCATCCACGACCTGGAAGTCATTGAAAAACTGGGCCGGCATTTCAACCTTCACCCCCTCCTGCTCGAAGATGTAGTGAACTCCGACCACCGGCCCAAGCTGGAGGAGTACGATGATTACCTGTTCATTGTCCTGAAAATGCTCTATTACGATGAAGAACAAGAGGAGATCAAAGCGGAACAAGTGTCACTGATCCTCGGGCGCGGGTATGTCATTTCGCTGGAGGAAAGCGAAAAGGACGTGTTCGAGTCGGTGCGGGAGAGGCTGAGAAAGGGCAAGGGCCGTATCCGCAAGTTGGGCGCGGACTGCCTGGCGCACGCCCTGATCGATGCCGTGGTTGATAATTATTTCACGGTTCTCGAAAAGCTGGATGATACGATCGAAGACCTCGAGGAGGAGCTGCTGGCAAATCCCTCCGAGAAAATATTGGAAGATATCCACAACCTCAAGCGGGAGCTGGTTTTTCTGCGTAAAAGCGTCTGGCCGCTTCGCGAGGTGGTTTCGGAGATGAGCCGGGAGAGCAGCGAGCTGATCAGCAATGACGTGCTGCCCTTCCTGCGCGATGTTCAAGACCACACCATCCAGGTCATCGATACGATAGAGATCTTCCGTGACCTGATCTCGAGCATACTCGATACCTATCTCTCCAGTATCAACAACAAGCTGAATGCGGTAATGAAGGTGCTGACCATTATCGCCACGATTTTCATTCCCCTGACCTTTATTTCCGGCGTTTACGGGATGAATTTCCAGTATATGCCCGAGCTGCACAAGCCCTGGGGCTATCCCATGGCGCTGTTGACCATGGCCGGCGTGGCGACTATCATGCTGACGTATTTCAAACGGAAATCCTGGCTTTAGGCGGCCGGAGCGCCATCTCCGGTTCTCAGCCTGCCGCCGGGCCGGCGCCGGCGTTTTTCATCAGCCTAACGCAGCACGGCATGGCGGGAAATCAAGCTCTTCCTATTGCGGCAGGGAGTGCCGGGGTGCTATTTTTAGCGCTATTCGGCATATTTCCCTTCGGAAACGTTCAAGAATTTCTGTAGCATCAGCTAATAAATCATACAGCGGGAGGAACCACATGCCAGTCAAGAAAGCGGCGCTGAACAGGACCAGCGCCCAGTTGCTCCAGGACCCCTCTTACCCGGCCTCGCATGCGATGCTCTACGGCGCGGGGATGAAAGATGGGGATTTTGCCAAGGCCCAGGTGGCGATCTGCAGCATGGGCTTCGAGTTCAACACCTGCAACATGCACCTGAACGATTTCGCGGTTAAGGTGAAAGCCTCGGTGGAGTCCGCCGGGCTGAGGGGATGGATTTTCAATACGATCGGAGTCAGCGATGGCATCTCGATGGGCACTCAGGGAATGAAATTTTCCCTGCCCTCGCGGGATATTATCGCCGATTCCATCGAAGACCATGTCTACGCGCATTACTACGACGCCCTGATCGCCATCCCGGGCTGCGATAAGAACATGCCCGGCTCGGTGATGGCGATGGGCCGGCTGGACCGGCCCTCGCTCTTGGTGTACGGCGGCACGATCCGCGCCGGGCACTGGCATGGAAAAGACCTGAACATTGTCTCCGCTTTCGAGGCCTATGGCGAGTGGCTCTCCGGCAAAATCAGCGAGAAGGAGTTGACCCAGGTTAAGAAACACTCCTGCCCGGGCCCCGGGGCCTGCGGCGGGATGTACACCGCCAATACCATCTCCTCGGCCATCGAGACCCTGGGGATGAGCCTGCCCTACAGCTCCTCCTACCCGGCGGACAGCCCGGAGAAGCTGGCGGAGCTGAAAAGCGCCGGTAAATATATCCGGCTGCTGCTGGAGAAAAATATTACGCCGAAAAAAATCCTCACCCGCAAGGCTTTCGAGAATGCGATTGCGGTGGTGATGGCGCTCGGCGGCTCGACGAATGCCGTCCTGCACCTGATCGCGATTGCCAAGAGCGTGGATGTTCCCCTGACCATCGATGATTTCCAGAAGATCAGCGACCGCACGCCCTACCTGGCGGACCTCAAGCCCAGCGGCCGTTTCCTGATGGAGGATCTTCACCGGGCCGGCGGAGTCCCCGCGCTGCAGAAACTTCTGCTGGAGAATGGCTACCTCGACGGCGACTGCCTGACTGTCACCGGCAAGACCCTGGCCGAGAACCTCAAAAAAGTGCCCGGCCTGGTCCGGGGGCAGAAAGTTGTCCTGCCCCTCTCGAAGCCGATCAAGAAGACCGGGCACATCCAGATTCTCTACGGCAACCTGGCCCCGGAGGGTGCGGTGGCCAAGATCACCGGCAAGGAGGGCACTCGTTTCTCCGGCCCGGCCCGGGTTTTCGACTCCGAGGAGGAGGCGATCCACGCCCTGGAAAAGAAGAAGATTTACGAGGGGGATGTGGTGGTGATCCGCTACGAGGGGCCGAAAGGTGGGCCGGGCATGCGCGAAATGCTCAAAGTCACCGCGGCGATCATGGGCGCCGGCCTGGGCCAGAGCGTGGCCCTGATCACCGACGGCCGCTTTTCCGGGGGTACTCACGGGTTCATGATCGGCCATATCTGCCCGGAGGCTAAAACCGGCGGACCCCTGGCCCTGGTGCGCGATGGCGACAAGATCGCAATCGATGCCGGGAAGCACTCGATTAACCTGGAAGTGGCTGACAAAGAGCTGGCCCGCCGCAAGAAGAGCTGGAAGCCGCCCGAGTCGCAGTTTAAGAAAGGGGCGCTCTGGAAGTACGAGAGGATGGTTTC
Organism: Candidatus Glassbacteria bacterium RIFCSPLOWO2_12_FULL_58_11; assembly: GCA_001780825.1. Lineage (GTDB taxonomy): Bacteria > Gemmatimonadota > Glassbacteria > GWA2-58-10 > GWA2-58-10 > GWA2-58-10. The sequence goes on from MFIX01000069.1 coordinate 5,117, forward strand.
CCCGGCCTCCCAGGGCTGCGTGACGGATGAGGGCTGAGCCTGCGGCGCGAGCGATTACCGGTTGCCATTGTCCAGGACAATTTCAATTAATAGAAAGTTTTTGCAGTTCCATCGCCTTAATAACCTCCTATCCTGTAATGTTGCGCATTATTTCAGGATAACACCCCGGCTCGCCTGGCAGTTTCTTAAAGACGCGGAGGATCGATTGAAATTATTTGCCCGATTGCCCCGGATCAGCGTCTCTACCGGTTCGCGTATCATTACCGGCCTGCTGCTCGCCCTGCCGCTACTTTTCCTTTCCGTCTGCGGAAAATCGAAGAGCTACGATCCGCGGATCGGCTTGATCGGCGCGGGCGAGGCCGTGGCCACGCTCGAGGAGGCGCTGGCCCGGATGGGCGAAAAGGCCCCGCGGATCGGGCCTCGGGAGCAGGAGAAACTCGGGCAATTCGATCTGATCATACTGGCCCGCGGGGCCTATTCGGACTCCGCAACCGGGCTGGCGGAGCACAATCCGGCCCTGCTCGATTTTGTCCGCTCCGGCGGCGGCCTGCTTATTTTTGGTCTGGAGGAAAAAGGCTGGAGCAGCGAGCGCCTGCCCTGGGAGGTTCGTTTTGCCGCGGATGACCCCTCCGGCTGGGGGAACTACGATTTCAGCGAGCGGATCGAAAAACCGGACCATTCGCTGTTCAACTCTCCGCACCGCCTGAATTATCTGGCCGGTCTCGAGGAGCTGGACCGGATAGTATATACCGCGCCACAGTGGCGGATCCTGCTCTCCAAGGACCCCGGGCACCCGGAGTCCGATGCCCGTCTGGAAAAACTCGATTGCAGTGTGGGCAGCATTTTCGAGGCGGATTACGGCAGCGGCCGGATCCTGGTCTGCCAGCCGATTATCGAGCGCTACTTTGCCGGACGCCTGCAGATCACGCCCCATCCTCTCGAACAGGGTGTCCTGCTGTTCGAAAACCTGATCGAATACATGAAAAGAAAATCCGCGGCCCGGCCTCTGCCTTTGGCGATTGCGCGGGCTGTACCCTCACGGGGAGATGCCGGCGAACCGGTGAATTTTTCGGTTGGGCTGGCTGAGGCCGGCCAGGGCCGCTGTGCCTGGGATTTCGGAGATGGGACCACTGGAAGCGGATTGTCTCTGGCTCATAGCTACCAGCGGCCCGGGGTTTACTGGGCCGTGGCGACAGTGACCGACTCCTCCGGAGCGGTGGACCACGCCGCCTGCCGGGTCGAGGTAGGCCCGGGCAAACCCATGCGCTGGGCGGATGAGCTGGTCTCGGCCCAGATGCACCGCTATTACCCGGACCCCGGCCGGGTCGGAGTGAACTACCGGACCGCGCTGTTTCTGACCGGCATGCTGGATGTTTACGAGCGTAGCCGCAACCCGGAGATTCTAGCCTACGTCGATTCCTTTTTCACTAAGCGTTTGCTGGAAAAATGGGAGACCCGGCCCTATAAGGACAACCTGGAGCCGGACGTCAATTTCGTGGACATTTATTCGCTGATGGCCCCGGCATACCGTCTCTACAAGCTCACCGGGAAAAATGACTACCTGCGGATCTGCCAGGAGGTCTGGGGCCAGAGTCTGGCCGTGGACCGCAGCCTTCCGGCAGGCTCGCTCCTGGGACCCTGGAACTGGCATGGCCGTAAGGCGATTGTCGATTTCACCTATTTCAATGTCCTGTTCAGGGCCACGGCCTGGCGGGAGACCGGGTCCATTTCGCTTCTGGATGAGGCTGCCGACCAGATGCTGCGCTACACCCGCACGTTCATGGACCCCGCGGACAGCCTCTTCTTCCAGGCCGTCGATCTGGACCACAATGATTACTATACCTCGCCCTCCCGGCCGAGCGGGCTGAACGACAGCAAGTGGGGCCGGGCCAATGGCTGGGTGGCGCTCGCCTTCACCGAGTTGATGGCCGCTCTGCCGGAGAAACACTCAAAACGGGCCGAGCTGACCCGGATCATTAACGCCTTTTTCACCGGGATCGTCCGCACCCAGGACCCGAAGACCGGTCTCTGGGCGCAGGTTACCGATAAGCTCGACTCCCCCGGGATGTGGCTCGAGACCTCCTCCAGCGGCAT
>MFIX01000069.1:7218-16082 GCA_001780825.1 Candidatus Glassbacteria bacterium RIFCSPLOWO2_12_FULL_58_11
AGCGGCATGTTCGTCTATTCTCTCTGCCGGCTGACCGAGCTGGGAGTTCTGCCCAGTGAGCCCTTCCTGACCGCGGCCCGCAAGGGTTACAATGGCCTGCAACAGCGGGTCAGGCTCGGCGCTTTCGGCTACCCGTACCTCTCCGACGGCTGCCAGGGTACAATGCCCCGGGTCAACCTTCAGCGCTGGATCGAGACCCACCGCGAGGATAACGGCTACCATGCGGTCGGTCCATTCCTGATGGCCGAGGAGGCCGTCTGGCGGGTCGCTCCGCCGAAAGTGGGAGTGGTCGGCACCCTGCGCCCGGGCCAGAGCAGCCTGGGACAGATCCTGACCTTGGTAGGCACGTCTTTCCACCAGATCCCCAGCCTCTTCAACCCGGTGGAGCTCAGTACTTTCGAGACCATCCACGTCGACAACGGTGCCTTTGACCGCAACGATGCCTACATCCTGGCCTATTCAAAAAAGCTGCTCGAGTATGCCGGCAATGGCGGGGTAGTGATCTATTTCTCCCAGCAGGACCGTCAGGCTCTGCTTAAAGCCCTGCCTCCGGGGCTCAGCTTCAAAGAGGACAGCGACAAGAGCTGCAAGGTGGAGTTCGACGGGAACTGGAAACGGGTGGTGGTGAAAACGAATCTGGGGAACTTCACCTTCTACCGCATAGCCCAGGGAAAGGGCTATATCATGTATTGCGACAACGACCTGCGCGATTTCCCGAGCGGCGGGAAAAGTCTAGCCCTTGTGCGCTGAACCGACTGTAGCCCGGATTATTCATAAGCTGCCGCAAAACCGGCAGGGGCGGTCCCCTGTGGCCGTCCGCCGTTCGGGAAATTCCTGATCGCGCCCCAGGCGCACACGGGGGTACGCCGCTGCATAAGACGCAAACGGAATTTTTAATTGAAAAGAATTCCTCGCAGCTTGCTGCGGGGTGGACAGCTATTCAGAAAAGGCAAAAGCTTAAATCCCCCCCGCCCCCCTTTGCCAAAGGGGGGGGGTAGAAGGCGGCTCAAAAGTCCCCCTTTGAAAAACTGGGGGAAACAGGGGGATTTAAACAGACACCTCGGGGCTTACCCGAGGTAGTTCATAGAATTAAACGGAATAAGTGAGGGGCTGACCATGCTCATAAAAGCCGCTGGAGTCCGCCTGAGCCTTTTCTTATTCTCCATGTTTCTCCTGTGCGCCGCGGCGACTCCGCTGGCCGCGCGCACGATGTATCTCTCTCCAACGGGTAATGACAGCTCTCCCTGCGCACCCGGAGCGGAGTTCCTCACCCTGCCGGCCGCACTCGGCTGTTTGTCCGCCGGGGATACGCTGATCGTGCGCAACGGCATCTACTTTGGCGGCCTGATCGTCCAACTCGAGGGCACGCCCGAGGCGCCCATCCTGATCCGCGGCGAAAGCCTCGAGGCGATTATCGACACCAGCCGCAACGGCCTGGATGCGCTGCGCCTGGACCATTCCTCTTACGTGACTCTCGACCGCCTGACCTTCCGCCACGCCACCCGCGCCGGGATCGGGATAATCAACTGCGACCATATCACGGTGACCAACTGCCGCTGCGCCGACAACGGCAAGTGGGGCATACTCACCGGTTTTGCGTATGCTGTACATTTCGAGGGCAATGAGTGCTACGGTTCGAAAGACGAGCACGGGATCTATCACAGCAACAGCGGCGACCGCTTCGTGATCCGCGGCAATATCCTGCATGACAACGCGGCCAATGGGCTCCACCTCAACGGCGATCCGGAGCTGGTGGCCCCGGGCAGCGACGGGGTGCTGGACTACGGTATTGTCGAGCGGAACATCATCTACGGCAATGGCCAGCGGGGCGGAGCCGGGATCAACATGACCCACGTGCATGATGTTCTGGTGCGCAATAACCTGATCTACAATAACTACGCCGGCGGGTTCACGGTCTATCAGGACAACGGCACTTTCGAGCAGGGCTCCAAGCGGGTGGTGATTTTCGGCAACACAGTCTATTTCAGGCAGAACGACCGGAATGTGGTCAATGTGGCCCAGACCAGCGAAAAGGTCGTGGTCGCCAACAATATTCTAGTGGCTACCGCCAATCATGCGGTGCTGCAGATCGACTCGGATTACCTGAGCACGATTGTCAGCGACCACAACCTGTTCTGGGGCACCGGCACCGCCCAGGCCGTGGAGCGCAAGGGCCGCGCGACAACATTTGACAGTTGGCGCAACGGCGGCAATGACCGCCATACGGTTTTCGCCGACCCGCTGTTCGCCAATATCGATTCGCTGAATTTTCGGCCGGCCGACACCTCCAAAGCCATCGATGCCGGGATGCCGGTGGATTCGCTCAAAGCCATCCTGACCGGGCTGGGCGGCTTCGAGTGGATCCTGGCGCAACTCGATTCGCTGCCCTATGAGGATATCCTGAAAAATTACCGGCCGGCCGGGGCCGCACCGGATATCGGCGCCTATGAAAGCGGAGCCGAGCCTGAGAAATTATATGATTTCAACGGCGACGGACGGTTCAACCTTATCGATGCCCTGGCGCTAATCCTTCAGAGCCGCCGCGATCCCCAGAACAAGCGGCTCGACATTGACGGCGATGGGTCTTACTCGGCGTCGGATGTCCTGCGGCTGCTGCTAATCCTGATCGGAATCGCCTGATTTATCAATTCAACGGTCACCGCCATGAAAAGCAATTCTGCAGATTGCAGATTCCCCGTCCTGCTCTCCCTGGTCCTTGGCCTGTCTTTTCTTATATATCTCCCCCTGGCTGCCCGCATACTGTACCTCTCGCCGGAGGGGGACGACGACGCTCCCTGCGCTGCTGGCTCGGTCTTCCGTACTTTGAGCCGGGCGGCTGGGTGCCTCGCTTCCGGAGATACGCTGCTGGTGCGGGAGGGGACCTATGCCGGCGGAGTGTACATCCTGGTCAAAGCTACGCCGGAGGCACCCATTCTGATCCGCGGCGAAAGCCTCAGCGCGGTGGTCAGCGGCAGCGGCGCGGAGCTGGATGCGATCCGCATCCAGGACGCCTCCTATATCACCCTGGACCGGTTGACCGTGCTCAAAGCCAACCGCGCAGGCTGCGCGGTCCGTTTTTCCAACCATGTAACTATCACGAACTGCAATATCGGCGACAACGCAACCTGGGGGATCTTTACCAGCTTCTCCGATGACCTCCGCTTCGAGGGCAACGAGTGCTATGGCTCTCACGAGCAGCATGGTATCTATCACAGCAACAGCGGCGACCGTTTTATTATCCGCGGCAACCGGGTGCACGACAACAGCGGCAACGGTATCCATCTCAACGGCGACCCGGAGATGGTGCAGCCGGGCAGCGACGGGGTGCTAAACTGGGGAGTGGTGGAGCGGAATATAATCTGGGGCAACGGCCAGAGCGGCGGTGCGGGGATCAACATGACCCACGTGCATGACATTCTGGTGCGCAATAACCTGATCTATAAGAATTACGCCGCCGGGATGACCATCTACCAGGACACCGGCACTTTCGAACAGGGCTCCAAGCGGGTGGCCGTTCTCGGCAACACCGTCTATTTCGCCAAAGGGTACGGCCGGGCCTGTATCAACATCCAGCCCACCACCGAGAAGGTGCTGGTCGCCGGCAATATCTTTGTCTGCGGAGACAACCAGCGGGGGGCTATCGAGGTTGAATCCGACCATCTCCCTACGATTATCAGCGACCGGAATATCCTCTGGGGCGCGGACTCGAGCCGGATTATCGAGCGCAAGGATAACCTGTTGAGTATCCAGAGCTGGCGCAGCCTTTCGGGCAATGACCTGCACTCGATCCTGGCCGATCCCCAATTCGCCGATATCCCCGGGGCGGATTACCGTCTGCGGGACACCTCGCCGGCCGTGGATGCCGCCATGCCGCTCGACTCGGTAAAAGCAGTTCTGGAGCGCCTGGGCGGCTTCGAGTGGATTCTGGCCAAGCTCGATTCTCTGCCCTATGAGGATTTCCTGCAGCACCGCCGTCCGGCTGGCGGGGGACCGGATATCGGCGCCTGTGAAAGCGGTACCGAGCCGGAGAAGCTGTACGATTTCAATGGCGATGGCCGGCTGGGCCTCTCCGATGTCCTCTCGCTCATTCTCCTGGCCCGCCGGGACCCCGCCGCAGGCCGGCTCGATGTGGATGCCGATGGCCGTTACTCGGCAGCGGATGTGCTCCGCCTGCTCTTGATTATCTGTGGAAGAGTTAAAATATTATAGAGTTACTTAGCAAAAGGCTTATTTCAACTAAGGAAACATGGGGCAGGGTGCAATGCCGCCACTTCATGAAAGAGGTCCAGCCATGCTGCTGAGATATTTTCGCCCTTTACTGCTGACTTTCGCGGCCCAGCTTATATGCGGCGCTCCGCCGCTGCTCTCGCGCACGCTGTACCTGGCCCCCAATGGGGATGACCAGGCCCCCTGCGAGAATGGAGCCGTATTTCGCACTCTCAAGAGAGCCGCGAGCTGCCTCGCTCCTGGCGATACTTTGATCATTCGCAAAGGCACTTTCCAGGGGGGCGTGGAATTCAGGATAAAGGCTTCCGAGACCTCGCCGGTAGTGATCCGCGGGGAAAACCTCGAGTCGGTGATCGAGGGCAGCGGCGAGATGCCGGACGGGATTCGGATCGAGGGGTCCTCGCATATCCTGATCGACAACCTGTGCGTGCGCGAGGCCGGCCGGGCCGGCTGCGGAGTCCGTCATTCGGACCATGTCACGATCACCCGCAGCCTTTTCGCCGACAACGGCCGCTGGGGGATTTTCACCAGCTTTGCCGATGACATCCGCTTCGAGGACAATGAGTGCCGCGGCTCGAAAATGGAGCACGGGATCTATCACAGCAACAGCGGCGACCGTTTCGTGATCCGTGGCAACCGCGTGCACGACAACCGCGGCAACGGGATCCACATGAACGGCGACCCGGAGATCAAGGGCGGGGATGGAGTGCTGAACTGGGGCCTGGTGGAGAGGAATATCGTTTATCGCAACGGCCCCGGCGGCGGAGCCGGAATCAACATGACCCATGTCCATGATGTCCTGGTGCGCATTAACCTGCTCTACCGCAATGTCGCCGGCGGGATCACGGTTTACCAGGACACCGGCACTTTCGAGCAGGGCTCCAAGCGCGTGCTTATCATGGGCAACACGGTATATTACGCGCCCGATGAGGGGCGCAGCGGGATTAACGTGCAGACCACCAGCGAAAAAGTCATGATCGCGGGCAATATATTTGTCTCCGGCGGCAAGCGGGGCAATATCGAGGTCAATTCCGACCATCTGGCCAGCGTGCTCAGCGACTTCAATATCCTCTGGGGGGTGGACCCAGAACAGATGTTCGAGCGCAAGGACAGTCTGCTGAGCCTGCAAGCCTGGGGCAGCCTGTCCGGCAACGATACCCATTCGAAACACGCGGACCCCCGGTTTACCGGCCTGGCCGGGGATGACTATTCTCTGTCCGCCGCCTCGCCGGCCGTGGATGCGGGAATGCCGGAAAAAGAGGTACGGGAGCGGCTGGAGAAACTCGGCGGCTGCGAGTGGCTGCTCGAGCGCCTGAATGAGCTGCCCGCGGAGGATATCCTGCAAAACGGCCGGCCCCAGGGACATGCCCCGGATGCCGGGGCTTTCGAAAGAAACGAATAGACACATTACCGGTCCGGGCGCGGTCAGAAGAGGCGGGATCGATTGAAGGCCGAGCGGAAAATACTGCTGAGCGGTTTTTACCTGCTTTTTTTCCTTTCGGGTGCCGCCGGCCTGGTCTACCAGACCCTCTGGCTGCGCATGTTCGCCCTGGTGCTGGGCAACAGCCTCCATTCGGCGAGTGTCGTCTTTGCCTCATACATGTGCGGGATGGCCCTGGGAGCCTGGTTATTCGGCCGGTTCATCCGGGCCAGAAAGGACCCGCTGGCGATCTATGCGGCTCTGGAAGCAGGAATCGCGTTGACCGCCCTGGCCGCGGGTAACAGCATACCCAGGCTCGTTTCGCTCGCGCCGTTCTTTTACCGGCACTTTTCCCAATATCCTTTTTTGCTCGATCTCTCTCGCGCCAGCCTGTCTTTCCTCGTTCTTCTTCCCCCGACCGCCCTGATCGGCGGCACCCTGCCCGTGCTGGCCCATTTCCTGACCCGGCGGTTAGAGGTCACCGGCAGGAGAATCGGCGCACTGTATGGCTGGAACACGGTCGGCGCGGTGGCCGGCTGCGTCATCGCTTCGTTTTGGCTGCTGCGGCTCGAGGGCCTGAATGCCGCCCTCTATTGCGCCGCGGCCCTCAACCTGTTTGTCGCTCTCGCCGCCGGCCTGATCCGGGTCTTTGCCGGCGGCCTGTCCGGCGTCCCGGACCGCGAGACTGCGGACCGGGCGGCAGCCGGACCGTCGGAGCGCGCGGCCGTCCGGAGAAAGCTGCTGCTGGCCGCGGCGGGAATAACCGGCGCGGCCGGGCTGGCCTGCGAGGTCGCCTGGGCCAGGTTTTTAAGCTACATCCTGCTCAACGATATTTACGCCTATTACCTGATGCTCTCCACCCTGCTGCTGGGAATCGGCGCGGGCAGCCTGCTCTACTCCCGCTGGCTCGACCGCCTCGGGAACAAGCTGCGCCTGCTGGCGCTGCTGGAGATTTTTCTGGGTTTCTGTATCTGCCTCTGCTACCTGTTTTGCTCCTGGCTCTACCTCTGGCCGGGCCAGCCCATGTTCAAAATCAGCCTGCAAAATCTATTTTCTCACTTCTTTACCGCTCCGTTCCTCATACAAATCTCGATCCGTTTTGTTTACACGCTGGCCGCCGTTTTTCCCCCGGCGCTGATCATAGGCGCGGTCTTCCCGCTGATCTGCCGCCTCTATATTACGGATGAAAGCTCTATCGGCGCCCATGCCGGGGCGGTCTATGCGCTCAATACCGCGGGAGCGGTCCTGGGGGCTCTGGGCGCCGGGTTTTTCCTGGTGCCCCGGATCGGAGTGCAGAGCACGCTTTTCGCCACGGCCGCGGCTAACCTCGCGCTCGGTGCCGTGCTTCTGCGTTTCGAGCCGCGGCTTCGCGGCGGACGGCCGTGGCTTAAGCCGGCCCTCTACCCGGCCCTGGCCGTCCTTTTTGCGCTGATCGCCGTTTTGCCGGACAACCAGGTGCGCCGGTTCGCGATGAAAGACAAAAAGCACACCCGCCTGGTCTATTACCGCGAGGGGCTTTCCGGCACGGTGTCGGTGGTGGAGGACAAGATCAACCGCATCCGCACCTTTTATATCAACGCGGTGGCCGAAATCCACAACAGCTTTACCGGCATGCAGACATTCAAGATGCTGGGCCATCTGCCCCTGCTGCTCCACGCGGGAGAGCCGCGCAGTGTGCTGATGGTCACATTCGGCGGCGGGATTGCCAGCGGCGCGGCGGCCTGCCACTCCCTGGAGCGTCTGGATGTCGTCGAGCTGGAGCCTTCGGTGATCGAAGCCTCCGATTGTTTCCGCGAGGAAAACCGCTCGGTGGTGCAAGACCCGCGGGTGCAAATCCATCTGGATGACGGCCGGCATTTTCTCGCCATGGCCGGCGGGCGCTACGATGCAATCATCTCGGACGCCACCAACCCCGCCTCGCCCGACAGTTGGCTGCTTTACACGGCCGAGTTCTACGCCCTCTGCCGCGACAGGCTCGCCCGGGGCGGGATCATGGCCCAGTGGCTGCCCTTTCACACCGGCTCCCCCCGGACCTACAGCACGGTGGTGAAAACCTTCCAGAGCGTCTTTCCGCACACCAGCATCTGGCTGGTCAAAGATTATACGATTTTGATCGGCACTGCCGGCCCTTTGCGTATCTCATATCCCGGCCTGGCCGCCCGGCTCGCCGAAAAAAGACTCAGGTCAGACCTCGAGCCTTACTGCCTGGACGATCCGCTGGAGCTGCTGGATTGTTTCCTGATGGGTGAGCAGGGAGCGCGGAACCTGACCGCCGTGGCGGAGATCAGCACGGACAACCTGCCGCTCTACCAGCTCGAAACGACCCAGCCCGCGGACCAGGGCTCGATCCTCGAGCTGCTCGAGCGCAACCGGGAGCGGGTCTTTCCGCTGCTCGAGGGGATTGAGGCTGAAAAAGCGGTGGCCCTGAAAGATACTCTGGAGCAATACTTCCTCTCCGCGGGCTATTTGTTGCGCCGGGATTACCCGGCGGCGGGCGAAGCGGCTCCGTTCAGCTGCAAGTACAGCAAATATCTGGAGGAGGACCGGGAGCTGGTGCCTTATACCCGCTCACTGATCCAATACGACCCGGACAACTACAGCCTCCTGCTGCGCAGCTCGGTTATCCTCGCCGGCCACCGCGAATTCAGCGAGGCCCGCGCCCTGATGCAGCGCCTGATCGAGCTCGACCCCGCTGATCCCTCCAACTATGTCAATTCCGGCAACCTGGATTTCGAGCTGGGAGACTATGGCAAATCTGTGGAAAACTACCGGAAGGCGCTGAAAATGGGGCGCAGGGACAGCGAGCTGCTGAGCCGTCTCGGCCGGTCATCCCTGGCGGCGGGCGATATTCCGGGGGCTGCGGAATCATTCAGCGAGGCCGTGGAGCTGGAGCCGGAGAACGAGTCCGGCTGGTTTAACCTGGGAGTGGCTTTCAGCCGTCTGGACAGCCTGGAGCGGGCCGCCGAATGTTTCCGCAAGGTCCTGGATCTCGATCCCGAAAACGCCGGAGCGCTGATCAACCTTGGGTTTCTGCAGATCAAGCAGGAAAAATTCGAGCCGGCGCAGGCTCTGTTCCGCCGCGCGGTCCGTCTCGCTCCGCTGAGCGCCCAGGCCTGGCTGGGGCTGGGTACCTCCCTATACCGCCTGGACCGCCCGGCCGAGGCGCGGGAGGCTTTCCAGCAAGCTCTGAAAATCAGGCCTGCCGATCAGGTGGCCG
>MFIX01000070.1 GCA_001780825.1 Candidatus Glassbacteria bacterium RIFCSPLOWO2_12_FULL_58_11
CGAGAACATGTTAAGAATGGTGCGCGACAAGGGCGGGTTTGAGGGGTTTTGAGGCAAGAGCGAATGACAAACGTGTAGGGGCGGTTCGCGCTCCGCCCCTACGGCAAGACGGAATAAATGGGAAAATCCCTGTTGTAGCCTCGATGTGTGTAGGGGCGATGCATGTATCGCCCACGAGTTCTTTCTATAATAAAAAGGGGCGATCAGCCGGTCGCCCCTACTTCTTTATCTCCAGCTATTCAAACAGCCTCGGAAAACTTTCTATCCGTTGCCAGCCCGCGCCTTTTTCCACCGGCTCCACGCTTAAATCCTCGAAATAGCGGTCCAGCACAGCCGAACGTTCGGCAGCCAGGGGCGGAGAACAGTAATCCTCCTCCTCCCAGGTTGCGGAGCCATCGCTTTGGGAGCGGGCATCCTGAAGGCTGCGGCTGAGCGCCCGGCCGAACGGCTTGAGCCCCAGGAAAGCGCCCTGTTCGAGCTTTCCGGCCAGCTCGGCCAGAAGTTCCTGTTTTGGCCTGGCGCGTACGAGGTAAAAGGCCATAAAATGAGCCGCCGCAAAATATTAATGTAATTTTTTCAAGAAAAATGAGCGCCTGTAAATCCCCCCCGGTCCCCCTTCTTCGAAGGGGGAGGCCGTCATCCCCCCTTTGGCAAAGGGGGGTCAGGGAGGATTTGCTTTTGCAGCTTAATTTCAATAAATGGGGCGACGCATGCGTCACCCCTACGGGGGAAAAAGCGCAAAATGTTCCTTGCCGTCTTGAATCAATAAGGTGCGAAATCTAGGGCGCCTACGGGCCGCCCGGACATGGTTGGGCAGGCACAGGGGCCTGCCCCTACGCCGATTTTTCTATAAACAAGGGCCGGCCGGTCGCTCCTACTCGGTTTGCCGGTTTCCCCCCGCTCTCAACCCAGCTCGACGCAGACCTTGCGCACCGCAGCCAGGCACTCTTTCATCCGGGGCATGGGATTGGAGGGATCGCTCTCGTATTCGAGCGAGAGCGGGCCCCGGAAATCGATCTCCTTGAGCTTGCGCATCAGTCCCGGCAGGTCGAGCTCACCTTCACCCACAATCCGGTCCACCCACTCCGGCTCGCCCGCGCCGCCGCGCACCATGTCTTTCAGGTGCACGCCATGGATGCGCTCCGGGAACTCCTCGATGACTTTCAGGGGATCAACCCCCGAGCGGCCGTAATGCCCTGTATCCACAAGCAGGCCCACCCGGTTGGAAAGGCCTTTCAGATGCTCGCGGTACATGTCCGGGGTGGCGTAGAGCTTGTCCTCGGGGCCATGGTTATGGATGCCCACCGGGATGCCGTATTCCTCGCTCAGACGGTCCACCAGCGGCAGGGCGTCGTAAGCCGGGGCGGCGCTGAGATCCAGCGCACCGATCATTTTCCCATATTCGAACAACCTGCGGCAGCGCGCCTCATCGTTGGGCATCCGCTCCACTCCGAAAGCATCGATAGTGATCCCGGCCTGATTGAAAGCAGCCACGGCTTCCCGGATTTTCTCATCCGGGGAATCCACCGGCAGGTGCACCACCGCGGCCAGCTCGACATGCGCCAGACCGAGCTCGCGGACATCGGCGATCAACTGCTCGAGAGGCTTGAACTCTCGCAGGCACCAGCTCTGCACGCCCATGCGGAAACCCGCATAGGGGATATCCTCGGGGAATTTGTCCGCCGCCGCCAGGCCGCCCATCATCGCGCCCGATCCCGCCGGCGCGGTCTTTTCCATCTCCGCGGCAGGTTTCCGGCCACAGGCGGCAGCCGCCGCCCCCAGCACACCGCCGCCCAGCGCGATAAAGCCGCGCCTGGAAAACAGCTTGATCGATTCGCCCATTAAGGTCTCCTGAATTAGAAGCGCGCTGAATTATCATTTTTTTAAAAATAATATTTAACACAAAACGCAACATTAGAAAATACAAGCAGTTGTAGGGGCGGGTTTGAAACCCGCCCCTACGGTGCCTGGAAATAACCGGCCGCTGAGCAGCTATTTTAACAAGCTTTAAGAATCATATAAGAATTGAAACCGGGAGCGCACGAAAAGCCCTCAGCTTCAGGCCAGCCCCTCACAGGCAGTGCGCAGCTCCTGAAGGCACTGGCGCATGGCCGGCAGAGGATCGCTGGGATCGCTTTCATATTCGAGAGAGAAATAGCCGTTAAAACCGATCTCCTTCAATTTTTTCATCAACGCCGGCAAATCCAGGTTGCCCTTGCCGACAATCCTGTCCTCCCATTCGCCGTTCGCGCCCTGGACCATGTCCTTGAGGTGGACGCCGTGGACCCGGTCGGCGAACTCCGTGATAACGGCCAGCGGGTCCTCGCCGACACGCTGGAAATGGCCGGTATCGACACAGAGGCCGACACTGGAGGGCAGGGGAGCGAGATACTGGCGGATCAGCTCGCTGGTGCCGAAAAGCTTGTCCTGGGGCCCGTGGTTGTGGATCGCAATCGGCAGGCCGTATTCCGCGGTCAGCTTGACCATCAGCGGCAGGGCCTCGTGCACCGGCCCGGCGCTGATCGCGATCACACCCAGTTTCTTGGCGTACTCGAATATCTTGCGGCACTGGGCCTCATCATTCGGGAAATCCACCACTCCGCAGGCGTCGATAGTCACGCCCTGGTCGAGGAACAGCTTGACCGCCTCCGCGATTTCCGGCTCCGGGGTATCGACCGGCAGATGCCCATCCGGCCAGATCTCGATATGCGCCAGACCCAGGCTGTGCAGGCTTTCGATCAGCACCTCGCGTGTTTTGAACTCGCGGAAACAATAGCTCTGGACGCCGACCCGGAAGCCGGCATAGGGTATATCCTGGGGGAACTCGACCGCTCCGGCATCCGCCTGATTTTCCAGGGCCACGGCAGGCTCCTTTGCCGGTTCTTTCGTGCCGCAGGCCACGCTCAGTGTACCGATAATTCCGCCGCCGAGGGCGAGGAAGTTACGACGAGAGAGGTTATCCAACGGCTTTTTCATCAAGGCCTCCTGTAAATTGCGGGACTGGAAAGTAAGGAATTCAACACAGATATTGTATCAGGGTTTAGCCAGGCTGTCCTTGGGGGCAGCGGAAAGACTATCCTTCGGAGCGGCGGAAAGACTGTCCAGCTGAGGTCTGGCCTTGTCTTGGCCAGCCGAGGCAAGACTGTCCGCGGAGGTGGCGGCAAGACTGTCCAGCGGTTCGAACTCGTTGACAGTCATGCCGTAAAAGCCATCCGGGTCCCGGCTCACCTTTCCCCAGGCCCGGACCTTCTGGCCCCGGAATTTCTGGAACAGCGTATCGTACGGCTCATTTTTCTCCAGCTCGTACTCGCGCTTGTTTCTTAAGCCTTTCAGACCCACCGCGATCACATTGGTGAAATCATCCCAGTCCCAGGGGATCACCTCAGCCTCGACCTCATCGCCGGCCGGCCTGGGGCGCTTGGCCTTAACCGCCTCCGCCGGTGTGCCGGCCGTCTTTTTCAGGGTGTCTGCTGCAGCGCCGCCGGCCAGAGAATCCGCTTTCAGGGCCGTGGTGTCTTTCCGGGCGGCGGTGGTGTCGGCCGGGGAGGGCGCGGCCCGCGCCGAATCTGCGGCGGTCCCGGCCGCAGCGGGCCGCACTGGAATGGCCGGGGATTGTGTCGGAGTGCCGGCCGGAGGTACTGTGACCGAGTCGGCTCCCGGGACCTGGGCCGCCGCTTTCACCGGTACTCGAGCCGCGGTATCGGCAGCGGCCGGCGCGGGTGCGAGACTCGTATCCGGGCTTATGGCCGGCACCGTTGAATCAGGCACGGCGACAGTTGAATCCTGGGATTCCAGTCCGGCCGCCGGGACCAGGCTCAAAGCGAAAAGCCAAATTAAGAGTTTTCTTCCGCTCGCGCTCATCTTATTTTCTATTGTTGTAGCGTTAGGTTAGCCGCATTTTCCTCAATTTATTCCCGGCCTTAAGAATCTACAAGAGAATTAGAGCGCGGCTCCCAGGTCAGAGCAGGTCCGCGAAACAGGCCGGGTATTCATCCTTTAATCTGAACTCCAGGCCGCCAAAAGACAACCATGAGCCTGAACGCAAAAAAGGACCCGGCGCGGATCGAGCCGGGGATGCAGGTTCAGTACCTGACAGGCGTGGGCCCCAAAAGGGCCGAACAGCTCGCCCGCCTGGGAGTTGAGCGGGTGGTCGACCTGCTGTACCTTTTCCCCCGGCGCTATATCGATTTCGCCGCGGCGGTGCCTATCGGCTCTATCAAAGGGCCGGCGCGGGAGGTGGCGCTGCTGGGCAGGATTGTCTCGTGCCGCCGCCTGAAAGGCCGGGGCGGGAGAATCACCGGGTTCGAGGCGGTGCTGGCCGACAGCACCGGCAAGATCACCTGCTCCTTTTTCGGCCGCGCCTTCCTGGCCGGACAGATGGAAACGGGGCAGCGCTGGATCATGTTCGGCGAGGTGCGGCAGTACCGCGGCAAACTTTTTTTCATCCCGGTTGAATACGAACAGATCGCGGATGAGCCGGAGCGTTCGGACAGCGGAATCCTGGATGTGCGGGGTGGCGTGATCCCGGTCTATCCGCTGACCGAGGGCTTGAGCCAGAAAATCCTGCGCAGGATAATTGCGGCCGCCCTGCCCGCAGTCGCGCGGTTGAGAGAAAAGCTGCCGGAAGAGTTCCGCGCCAGGCTCGGGCTGTTGGGCCGGGCCGAGTCGGTCCGGATACTCCACCGGCCGGAAAGTATTGCCCGGGCCGGAGAGGCCCATCGCAGCCTGGCCTTTGAGGAGCTGTTTTACCTTGAGCTGATGCTGCTCGGCAGGAAATTCCATCTCGGGGCCCGCCAGAGAGTCCGTATATATGAAAAACACAATAATTTGCTGCGCCGGCTAGCCCGCGTGCTGCCGTTCAGCCTGACCGAGGCGCAGAAACGGGTGCTGCGCACGATCGACTCTGAGCTGACCGGGCCCCATCCGCTGAACCGGCTGGTGCAGGGCGATGTCGGCTCGGGGAAAACAATCGTGGCGGTGATCGCCGCGCTCAGGGCGGTGGAGAACGGTTACCAGGCCGCGCTGATGGCCCCCACGGAGGTGCTGGCCGAGCAGCATTACCGGACCCTGAATAAACTTCTCTCCCCGCTTGGGCTTGAGCCGGTACTGCTACTCGGCAAGCTGAGCGCCGGGGCTAAGCGGGAGGCGGCGGATAAAATCGCCCGGGGCGAGGCAATGATTGCGGTCGGCACTCACGCCCTGCTCCAGGAGCGGGTGAAATTCTCCGAGCTGGGGCTGGTGATTATCGATGAGCAGCACCGATTCGGGGTGAACCAGCGGCTGACCCTGAAAGAGAAGGGGAGCCACACTGACTGCCTGGTGCTGACCGCCACGCCGATACCGCGCAGCCTGGCCCTGACCCTCTACGGCGACCTGGATATCTCGGTGATCGATGAGCTGCCCGCGGGCCGCAAGCCGGTGGCCACACACATTGTCCGCGAGGACAAGCGCGTCTCGATGTATAAATTTATCGGCGAGTGCCTGGTCCGCGGCGAGCAGGCTTATGTAGTCTGTCCGCGGATCGAGGAGGATGAACAGAGCGAGCTGGCCGCTGCCGAGCGTCTTTTTGCGCTCTACCGGGATAAGATCTTTCCGGAACGCCGGGTGGTGCTGCTCCACGGGCGGCTCGCGCCGTCGGAGAAAGAGGAGGCGATGCGGGCTTTCGAATCCGGCGCTGCGCAGGTGCTGGTCGGCACAACAGTTATCGAGGTGGGGATCGATGTGGCCGCGGCCACGGTAATAGTCATCGAGGCCGCCGAGCGTTTCGGGCTGAGCCAGCTCCACCAGTTGCGGGGCCGGGTAGGCCGGAGCGACAGGCAGAGCTGGTGCCTGCTTCTGCCCTCCCGCGAGGCCGCGCCGGAAAGCCTGGAGCGGTTGGAAATCCTGGCCTCCACGAATGACGGGTTCAAGATCAGCGAGGAGGATCTGCGGCTCCGCGGCCCGGGAGACTTTTTCGGCGAGCGCCAGTCAGGGCTGCCCGAGCTTAAAGTTTCCGATCTGCTGGCCGACTATCCGGTGCTGCTCGAAGCGCGCCGGGCAGCCGAGGAGGTTTTGCGGGCCGACCCCTGGCTCGAGCGGCCCGAACATCAGCAGTTCCGCAAGGAGCTGATTTTGCGATTCCACAAGCGAGTCGCTTTTCTCCGGGCCGGCTGAGCGTGTGGGTTGGCTGGTAAAATCAATATCTTTTGCAGGGGCAATTCATAAATTGCCCCTACGGTACCCTATCCAAGCCGGTCAAATTAAAATCTGAATCTCGCGGTTGAACCATTGGATATGACAACAGAGCGGGAAAAACTGCTTCGCGACCCCAACCTGCACGTGATTTTCGGGATCACCCTGGTGGCGGTCATGGGAGTAGCGGTCCTGGCGCCGGCCTTCCCGAAAATAGTCAACGAACTGGGGATTTCCACCAGGCAGGTCGGCCTGCTGATAACCGTTTTTACCCTGCCGGGGGTATTCCTGACCCCGGTCCTGGGGGTGTTGGCGGACCGTCTGGGCCGCAAGCGCATCCTTGTCCCCGCCCTGCTCCTGTTCGGCCTGGCCGGTGGGATGTGCACTTTCGTGCGCCACTTCCATCTTCTTCTGTTGCTGCGCTTTTTCCAGGGAGTGGGGGCCGCCTCGCTGGGTTCGTTAAATGTCACCATTATCGGCGATCTCTACGAGGGCCGGCTTCGGGCCAGGGCCCTGGGCTACAATGCCAGCGTGCTCAGTCTGGGTACGGCGAGCTACCCGGCGGTCGGCGGGGGCCTGGCCATGCTCGGCTGGTATTATCCATTCGCGCTCTCTTTTCTGGCGATCCCGCTGGGACTGTTCGTATTGTACCGCCTGAACAACCCCGAGCCGAAAAGCGAGGAGGTCCTGCTGGCCTACATGCGCAGCGCCTGGCGGAGCGTGCGCCATATCCGGGTGGCCGGGCTTTTCGCGGCCGGGCTGATCACTTTTATCATCCTCTATGGCTCTTACCTGACTTTCTTTCCGCTGCTCCTGGGGCATTCGTTCGGCGCGCCGCCCTATCTGATCGGCCTGATCATGTCCAGCATGTCGCTCACCACCGCCCTGACCGCCTCGCAGGCCGGCAGGCTGGCGCGGGGCTTCAAGAAAAGAAGCCTGCTGCAAATCTCCTTCTCCCTTTACACGCTGTCCCTGCTGATAATCCCCCAGGTCCAGGCGCTCTGGCTGTTCCTGCTGCCCGCGGTCCTGTTCGGCGCGGCCCAGGGAATAAATATTCCGGCGGTGCAGACCATGCTGACTGAACAGGCGCCCGCAAAGTACCGCGCGGCTTTCATGTCCCTGTACGGCCTGATCCTGCGGCTGGGCCAGACCTGCGGCCCGCTGATCATGGGCGGGGCTTTCCATTTCTGGCAGATGAAAGGAGCTTTCTATGCGGGTGCCGGATTTGCCCTCGCGGCGATCTTGATTATGTCGCTGACCATAAAAGAGCTTCCCAATCCTTTGGATGCGAATTAAGATTCATTGGAGCAGGGTTTTACTAAGAAGGCAGAATACAGGAGTCAGAAGTCAGAATAAAAGGCGATGAGAAATCCACACTTTACGAATTACTTCCCATAAGCCTTGCGCAATACAATAAAAGACTAAAAGTTACCAAATAGCGCTCTGAACTATTCTTCTGGCTACACAATGACAATCTGTTATCATTAATCTCAAATGATTTATATTCAGGCGATAAATAACACATTGGAATTTATAACCCTCTGCTGATGACAATCCGGAGGCTGGTCAATGCCGGAAAGCCTTAGAGCAATCGCCAAAGCTATCGATCACTCCCTGCTTCACCCGACACTTACGGACCAGGAACTCAGAAAAGGTTGCGAGTTCGCCCGCGAGAACGACCTGGCCGCGGTAAGTATCAAGCCCTACGCTGTCCCCCTGGCCAGGGAAATCCTGAAAGGCGCGGAGGTGGCGGTCGGCGCGGTGGTCGGCTTTCCCCACGGCAATAACCACATTGAAATTAAAGTGAGGGAAGCGGAGCTGGCTTGCGCGGAGGGCGCCACCGAGCTGGATGCGGTGCTGAATATCGGGAAAGTGTTGAGCCGGGACTGGGATTACATTTCAGCTGAAATCACGGCTTTGAACGAAATAGCCGCGGCCAATGGGGCTTTGCTGAAGATAATCTTCGAGAATGATTTCCTGCCTGAAGATTCTTACAAAATTAAGTTATGTGAAATATGCAGCGCGGTCGCGGTAGCTTTCGTGAAGACCTCCACCGGATACGGTTTCGTAAAGCAATCGAACGGGATGTACTCTTATCAGGGAGCGACCGATCACGATCTGGCGCTGATGAGAAAAACCTGTGCGCCGGGGATCCGGGTCAAGGCCGCCGGCGGAATCCGTTCGCTGGATGAAATGCTCAAAGTGCTGAAACTTGGAGTTTCAAGAGTTGGTTTGAGCGCCACTAAAGCCATCCTTGAGGAGGCCCGGAGCAGGGGGTACAAATAAACTCCATCTTAAAATATTAGAAAGATTCAACAATTCAGTTGCCTGAGAGGAGCTTACATGGGTATCACCTCCGAAAATTCCACTGTTTTCCTGGAGCATGCCGCGGCGGTACTTGATTTCCTGCCGGTTTTCGAAAACCCGGATTTTGTCTCCGGCAGGCTGGCGCTGAAACCGGGCGAATTGCCGCTCTGGAACTACAACGATAAACTGTTGGCTTTTATTAAAGTCCTCTACGATAACCGCTGGATCACCGATTTCGACTGGACCGAGTGGCAGGCCGAGGCCCGGAAATACTGGGAGGAGCCTGGGCTAATCGCGGAAGCGGATGTAACCTCGCTGCGCAGGCTGTTGACTCTCCACGTGCGGAAAGACCGTTTTTGCGACGGGCATCTGGCGGCGGCGGTGGAACAGGGTCAGATAGCCGCAATCCTGAAAAGAATAGCCGAATTGAAAGAAAGCAGCGCTTTTAAAAGCCGGCCAAATATCCGGAGCGGCGCGGCAAACTCTTCCTCGGCTGGAGGTCACGGAAATGGTAAGAGGTAAACTAAAATGAGAATAACAGCTGCAATTCAAGTTTTAATGTTACTTTCACTGTCTTCCTGGTCTGCGGCCCAGGAGCTTCCAGACTCTCTGCCGGCTTTCCCCGGAGCCGAGGGATTCGGCAGCCGCACTCCGGGCGGTCGCGGCGGGCGGATGATCCAGGTAACCAACCTGAATCCGAGCGGCCCCGGCAGCCTTCAGGCGGCCTGCAGCGCGGAAGGCCCGCGGATCGTGGTTTTCGAGGTCAGCGGTGTCATCCCCGGAGAGGTGAGCATCCCGCACGGACAAATCACGATAATGGGCCAGACCGCGCCGGGCGCGGGGATCACGATCAAAGGCATGCTGATTACCAAGTATGACCCCGAGGGCCTGGCCCGCTACCCGGATATCGTGATCCGCTTCCTGCGGGTGCGGCCGGATCCGGTCCCCGGTGTCGCCTGGGCCGATGCGCTCCAGTTCTCCGGCGTGCGCAACTGTGTACTGGACCATCTTTCCCTGTCCTGGTCCAGCGATGAAACCATGGACATTTACAGCTCCCGGAACCTTACAGTCCAATGGTGCGCCATCGAGGAGTCGGACACCGAGGGCCACCCCGAGGGCCGTCACAATTACGCCCTGATCAACGGT
This sequence comes from Candidatus Glassbacteria bacterium RIFCSPLOWO2_12_FULL_58_11, assembly GCA_001780825.1. Lineage (GTDB taxonomy): Bacteria > Gemmatimonadota > Glassbacteria > GWA2-58-10 > GWA2-58-10 > GWA2-58-10. The sequence goes on from MFIX01000070.1 coordinate 9,625, forward strand.
CCCGGTGGCGGCGAAGTCTCGATCCACCACAACCTGTTCGCCCACCACTCGCGGCGCTGCCCCGCGGTGTCCGACGGCCCGGCGGATGTGCGGAATAACTTGGTCTATAATTTCCGCGACGGATTCCTTCACGACAACGAGCCCAACGACATGGGCTACAACATTATCGGCAACTACTACAAGCAGGGACCTAACGATAACATCTATCCTTTCAACTTCTGGAGAGGCACCACTTATTATCTGCATGACAATTACCTCGAAAGCCGCGCCGGCAGCGGAAGCTACACCGGGCCGGTCGAGGACCCTTGGGCCGAGGCGGACAAGCTCTACGGCTTGCAGGTCTATGCGAACCTGGGGATCAAGGCCAAACAGCAGACCGAGGTTCCGCCGGTAGCCACCCAGTCACCCCTGGAAGCTTACGAGCTCGTTCTGGCGAATGCCGGCTGTTTGCCGCGAGACACCGTGGGCCGCCGAACGGTTAACGAGGTCCGCGCCGGCAGCGGCTCCTGGGGCCGTCACGACCCCGGCGACCTGCTGGCCGGCCTTACCCCCACCACCCCTGCCAAAGATTCGGATCACGACGGGATGCCGGACTTTTGGGAACGCGCCAAAGGGCTGAACTCCGCGGACAGCACGGACCACGCTAAAATTATGGCCTCGGGATACACGGCGCTCGAGGAGTACGGCAACCTCCTGGCGCAGCGGCTGATCGAGACCGGCGGAGTTTTCCCCTCGCGCGGGGATGTCAACGCCAATGGCACGGTCAACATCTTCGACCTGCTCGAGCTGATCACGGCTCTGCGGGAAGACTCGCCGGGCTGGGCCGCCGACCTCAATCTGGATGGCCGGGTGAACCTGTTCGACCTGCTCGAGCTGCTTAGGCTGCTCGCGGGGATGGAGTAGGGCACTGCACCAGGCCGAGCTTCCGGCAGGCCTGGCAGACCATTGGGGAATCCCGCGGAGCGGGCGGCGCCTGTGCGCGGCGCACAGGCGACCGGCCGCCGGGTTCTTTCGGCGGCCGGCGCAGCGCATGTTTCATGCGCGCGCCGCCCCGGACTCCGGGACCCTGAGCCGCTCGTCGAAACTTGAGAATTTCTGCTTTATGATAAGGATTCTCGATTTTATTCTCAGTCTTGACAAAATCCCTGATTTGCCGCTATTATCCGTAGGTATTACAAAGCTATTCGATTTTCTTTTTCCTTTTTTGATAAAATAGAGATTTAACGCCATGCAGACCCTGAAATCCAAGTACCCCGCCTGCCCGGATCGGCTCGACCCGGCTCAGATCGCCCGCTTCCAGCGTGAGGGATACCTGGTCTTCGATTCTTTGCTGAGCCCAGCGGAAATCGAACAGGCCCGCGCCGCTCTGAGCGAGGTGGTCCGGCGGTCCCATGCGCTGGCCGTGGCCGGCTCGCCGGAGGTCATGGTGGAGCGGAGCAAGTACCGCGGCCATTCCGATGCCGGGGTTTTCATAAAGAAAACCGGCGGGACATTCGGCCTGCAGTTTGAGGCCGGGATTGACCCGCTGGCTCTCAGCGCCGAGGCGGCTGAGTTGAAAATCCGCAAGCTAATGTACTATTACAAGGAGCATCCCTGTTTTACCGCGCTGGTGGAGCATCCGAAAATCCGCGGCATTGTCGGGTCGGTCCTCGGGCCGGGCTCGCTGCTGTTCCAGGATATGGCTCTGATCAAGCCGCCGTTTATCGGCGTGGAAAAGCCCTGGCACCAGGACAACGCTTATTTTGCCTACAGCCCGCTGGACCAGATCATCGGGGTCTGGCTTGCCCTGGATGAGGCCACGGTCGAGAACGGCTGCATGCATGTCATTCCCGGCGCGCACCTTCAGGGAGCCAAGAAGCACTTCCACGGCACGGACTGCGAAATTGTCCGCGACCGGCTCGATCTCGCCCGGGTGATACCTTTGGAAATGGAG
>MFIX01000071.1:0-6094 GCA_001780825.1 Candidatus Glassbacteria bacterium RIFCSPLOWO2_12_FULL_58_11
CGCAAGACAAATTCCAGCGGCGAGAGCCGGCTCACTTCGAGCAGCAGACGGCCCTCGGGGCTTTTTTCCAGCAGCAGCCTCCTTCTCTCCGGGCTTAAGGGCGCCTGGCGCGACTCAGGGAGAAGAATTTTCTCCAGCACCGGCCGAAAATCCTCGCGCCAGCGCCGCAGCCTGGCCGCATCTTTCCGGCTGAACCCGGCGAATGAATCGGCGGTGCGCTCGAAATCAGTCCACCACTGGAGGGACCGGCCATCCTTCAGGATCAGTGCCGTGTTGAGCTCCGGCTCCAGGTATGCCGCTCCGTAGGCCTTCAGCTCCAGGTCCGTGTACCAGGGCATGTCGGTGATCGCACGGTGGAAAAAAGAATGGGTATTGTGCAGGAACCCGGGATGCAGCGGGTCCTCGACAGTCGCCAGGCCGCCGCCGGGAACCGCCAGGCGCTCCAGGCAGAGGGTCTTGAGGCCCGCGCGGCCCAGGTATGCCTGGAGGATCAGGCTGTTGTGGCCCGCTCCCAGGATGATCCCATCATAGCTGGATTCCATGCGCCGCCGCTGGAAAAAGTGGATATATCGGTTCAGGTTTGCGGAAGTTAACAGGGCGGGAGGTGGTTTTCAAGGAATTAGGAGGAGTATTTTCCGTTAAGTTTGAAGCCGTCAGTTGATCCGCAAAACAATGCGGGCGCGGCATGCCTTCTGTCGGAAGATCAATTAAAGGGCGTTGGTGTAGGGGCGACCGGCGGGTTGCCCCCCTGATTTACAAATCCAGCCCCAATTTACTGCAATGCTAAATGAAAAACGGGCGCGGCATGCCGCGCCCCTACGGGAGATTTATCTCAGGTATATAAGCAAAAACAACATAATATAGGGGTGGTTCGCGAACCGCCCCTACGCTTTGTGCCCTCTCAACTTTTGTACCAGGGCAGATGCGCTTTCTGGGCTTCCAGCAGCTCATCGGCCAGTTGTCCGGCCTGCTCGAGACTCCTTACCGCGCCATCCAGGACCAGCGCCTGGACAAACTTGTCCCGGCTGCCCTCCAGCGCGGCCTCGACCACGGTTTCGCACCAGGCCAGCCTTCCGGCTATCACCCCGGCCTGGGCCGTGCTCAGCGGAGGCTGCTGCAGCGGCCGCAAGCCCTCCAGGCTGGCCGCGGCCGGGCTTTCCAAGACTGCATCCGCGGGCAGGTTGGGCGCCTGGCCCTGGTTGGGCAGGTTGGCCGAATAGACTTTCCCGCGGTTGCCGCGGATACTGGCGATAATATCCATCACCTGCTCATGCTCGCCCACCGAGCGCTCGAAATACTGCGAGCTTAAGGGAGCCTCGGCATAAGCCTCTTCGCTCATCCGGGCGAACTCGCGGTCCCCGGCGGCGATTGTGCGCTCGAAGCTGTATGACTCTGTCCCCAGGGTCTTGCCGAAATATGCCCCCTCGCGGCTGAACAGGGCCGGGAAAAACTCGGTGGCGTGACGGTCCATGGCGGCCGGGAATGCGCCGAAAGCGAGCAGCATACTCCAACTGAACGGGTTGAGCTGTTCCGGCTCATCCGGGCCCGGCTCCCAGTGGCCGCTCGCCAGGAAGAGCTCGGCCAGGTTGCCCTCCACCCGCTTGCGCGAGAGCTTTTCCCGGGCAATCTCTTTAAGCCGGCCGGACAGGTCACTGCCGGCTGTGCCGGTGCCGGTGAACCAGGTCAGGTGGTTCAGACCCACCGCCGTGTACTCGAAATCTTTCAACGGTACTTTCAGGCTTTCCGCAAGATATTTGGCGACCTCGTTCACTCCATGGCAGAGCCCGGTCACCTTGGCCCCGGTGGCCTTGCGGATCGCCCGGCAGACCGGGGTCATCGGGTTGGAGTAATTGAAGAAAAGCGCTTTTGGCGCCAGCTCCAGCACATCCCGGGCGATCGCCACCATCGCCGGGATCATTCGCATGGCCCGCGAGGTCCCGCCGGGCATTACCGTATCGCCCACCGGCTGGAAGATACCGTATTTCCGCGGGATGAACACATCCTGCTCCCAGGCTCGCCTGCCGCCCACGCCCACCGTACAGATCACGACCGTGGCCCCGCGAAGGCAGTCCCGGCGGTCCGTCGAGGCACTAATGGTAATGGGCGCCTTGCGCGCCTCGATCATCTTTTTCCCCAGGCGCAGCGCCACTTCAAGGGCTTGCGGATCGATATCCACCATCGCCAGGTCCGCCTCCCAGCCCAGGCGGACCAGGTCGCCCACCAGTCCGCAGGTGAACATCGCGCTGCCCGCGCCTATCAGGACTACTTTCTCGCGCATGGTAATTTCCTCTTTCAAAGAGTTTATGCAAAGCGGCGAATTTGAGTTTTCGGTCCAATAAAACTAATCCTTCCCTGCAGTTCTGGCAACCAGCCCAGGCTTTTTCGTTCAGGTTTGCGGGCGTGGTTTATCCGTGTGATATTTATTTATATACGATAATAAATTATTATTAAACGATAAAAACAACTTGACAAACGATAATACTGTGCTTAGAATTAAATAAATTCCCACATCATTCACTTTTTCAGGAGGAACAAACATGACTGGACCGAGCCGGTCTCCCCTTGCCAGGACCCTCTCTTTCATCCTGGCCGCTCTCTGGTATCTCTGCCTGGCCTGGAATGCGGTAATGCTGGCATTCCTGATCGCTGTGATCGGGGGGATCAAGATGCCTGAGGGGGTAGTGGTAATGACGCCGCTTCCGGTAGCAGTCACTTACTTGAAAGAAAGCGAGAGTTCTCCCGGGACAGTGATTCCCGAGGAGCGTGCTATCGTAGTGAAGGGGCATACAGATATAATCGTCGACTTCAAGGAAAAACAGGACCGGGTGATCCTGGCGGTTGTAATGCTGATCCTTTCCCTGGGTGCTTTACTGATAGTCCGTGAGCTGCGCGCGATCCTGCGCGAGGTAAAAAGCGGACGACCGTTCAGCGCAGAGAACCCGAAACGATTAAAAAGGATCGGCTGGCTGGTGCTGGCGCTCGGCCCGCTGGAGGGAGGCTGGGCCATGTGGATGGCCTCGCGTTTTCTCGACAGGCTGGCCATACCGGGCGCGACACTTTCAATAAACCTGATGATGATCCATTTCGATTCGATTCTTCTCGGCCTGCTGATCCTGCTGATCGCCCGGATTTTCGAGCTGGGCGTAAGGCTCCAGGAGGAGCAGGACCTGACGGTCTAGAGGGGAGAGAGAATATGCCGATTAATGTCAATCTGGACCTGATGCTGGTGCGGCGCAAGATGTCGCTGACCGAGCTCTCGGAGAAAGTGGGAGTGACCCTGGCGAACCTTTCCGTGCTGAAGACCGGCAAGGCCCGGGCAATCCGCTTCTCGACCCTCGAGGCGATCTGCGCGGCCCTGGACTGTCAGCCGGGCGACCTGCTGGAATTCTCCGGAAAGCCGGCAGGGGAATAAAATATTTTTGAAAATACGCATCATTTTAAATATAATTCCACAAATTAAACTACTACCGGCTGAAGCCGGAAGATTTAGGGCGGCTTACTCGCTCGACCGGATGGAATCCGGCTCTCGCAGCCGCCTGCAAAGACATAAAACCAGCCCCTTCGGGGCATACTAAAGTCTTCGCCTTAAGGCGAGGGATTTTCTCCCATTCCCCGAATGGGACATTAAAGCCTCACGGAACCAAAGATAGGGTAATACGAGGAGAGTTGAAAATGTGGAAGAAGGCAATATGCCTGTCCGCGGTACTCGATATTATGCTGCTTGGCGTCTCCTGCGCCCCGCCGCAGCAGGCCCCCCCGCAGGTGGAGCAAAAAATGCGGGTCCCGCTCTACGGCATGTTCGAGACTTTTGTCGAAAACACCCGCGTTTACCATAACCCGTTCTCCGAAACCGAGCTGCGCGCCAGGTTCACCTCGCCCTCGGGGCGCGGGGTGAATTATTTCGGCTTCTATGACGGAGGCAACACCTGGCGCCAGCGTTTCATGCCCGATGAGCCCGGCACCTGGCTCTACAACCTCTCATTCAGCGATGGCGCACCGGGGGCAATGGGCGTTTTCGAATGCGTGGCCGCGGGGGCCAAACCGGGACCCTGGAAGCCGGACCCGGAAAACCCGCGCTGGCTGCTCAGCGCCGATGGCAACCGTTTCGCGCCGGTGGCTGTCTTTGCCGACTGCTACCTGACCCCGCTGGACTGGAAAGATGCGATACAGTGGTGCAAGGAAAAAGGCTTCAACACCCTGGTGACCCCGACCTTCAATACCCGTTTCTGGGCCGAGGAGTGGGACAACCTGACCGCTTTCGCCCTTCAACCCGGAGAACTGAAAAGGATTGTCGATTACGACAGATATAACTTACAGATGTGGGGACAGTGGGATGACATGATCCGCACCGCGGGACTTGCCGGGATATATATCGGCGCGTTCGAGGGGCCCTGCGGGAAATACGGCGGCCAGGAAAATGGGAAATATCCCCCCAACGAGCTGGTTTTTTCGCCCGCAATGCGCGACCGCTTCGACACCGAGCGCAACAAGCGGATCATCCGTTACCTGATCGCCCGCCAGGGGGCTTTCTGGAACCTGGCCTACTGGTCGCTGGGCAACACCGAGGTTTTCCGTCACTGTGTCGCCGATGAGCGGGAATTTATCGAGTACGGAGAATATTTCGCCTCGGCTGCCCCTTTCGGCAGGCTGCTCACCGCTCAGGACTGCGAGCAGGTCCACGGTGAAAACCGCCGCTGGCTCTCCGGGTTGAATATCCCCGCCTCGCGCAAGCTCAACACGGTCCAGACCGCCGCGGGCAATTACGACAACCCGGAGTGGACCAAGGCCGGTCCGAACAACCAACTGGCCCTGGATGCCTGGGGCCGGCCGCCGCAGTACGGAGGGTTCCCGGTCCTTTCAACCGAGGGGCTGTGGGAGGGCCAGGGCCGGGCGAAAAAGCCGCTGCGGGTTATCTGGGGCTTCCTGGCCGCCGGGGCGCATGCGGTCTGGGCCGACTGGAACTATGAGAACGCCGACAACACCTTTGGCTCGATCGGCAGGTGCTGGAGCCCGGTAAAGCCGCTGGAGAAGCACCTGTTCCGCACCAGCGACCTTGGAGCGAACTGTTCCGGGGATGAAGAGCTGCCGATTGCGCTGGAGCACCTGAAAACCTATCAGTACTGGAAGATGAAGCCGCACAACGAGCTTGTCGCCGGCGGAGCGGAGGCTTACTGCCTGGCCGAGCCGGGCAGCCAGTACATGATTTATGCTCCTGAGGGCGGGACAGTCAAGCTGGACCTGAACAGCGCGCCGGGGCCTTTTACCGCCCGCTGGCTCGATCCGCGCCAGGGAACTTACACTGAGCCGGAGAGGTTCGAGGGCGGCGCGGCGCGCTCTTTCGCGGCTCCCGGCAATGAGGACTGGGTCCTCTCGGTTACTCCCGCAAAATGAGTGCAGGGGCGTAGTCTGTTCTGCCTCTGCGGAAGATAGTTATTTTCACTTGGTTTATTCACAAGCCCGCATGCCGGGCGCGGGCACGATAAAGATTCCGGCGCAGGGGTACGGTGCACCGTGCTCTCTTCTCTGGCACCCCTCAAAGAAGTGATTTTCAGGTTCAAGCTTTCTGAGAATTTTCGGCTGTAAAATCTAAAGTTTGGTTCCCGGGATAATCCTCTTTTCGTCCTTGCGAGGGAGTTCTTCTCATGAACCGTCTGGTCGGCTCTCTCGCCCGGGCAGCCGCGGAGCATCCGCTCAGCGAAAAATGGCTGATCGCTCCCTCGCTGCGCGCGGGCTACCAGTGGCTCGACACGGCGGCCGCGGCGGGGCAGGCGCTGTTCAACGTGCGGGTCAAGACCCTGCGTAAGCTGGCCCTGGAATTTGCCGACTCCGCCCTTCGCCCCCGCGGCCTCACTCCCCTTCACGACCGCGAGGGTTTCCTGCTGGCCGCACTCGCTTTCAACAGTCTGCGCGGACGCGCTCCTGCTGGCTCCTACCTTCTTTCTCTGAAACCCCGACCGGCCCTGCTCGAGCGGCTTTATCGCACCCTGAGCGATATCCGGCTGGCCGGCCTGAGCCCCGGGAACCTTCGCCCGGAACGCTTCGAGGTCGGCCTCAAGGGCCATGAGATCGCCGGTTTGCTGAGTGAATACCTGAA
>MFIX01000071.1:6109-8349 GCA_001780825.1 Candidatus Glassbacteria bacterium RIFCSPLOWO2_12_FULL_58_11
CCGCCTCGCCGATTATGCCCTCATCCTGGAGCTGGCCGCGGAATCAACGTCAGATCAGGCTCTGTTCGCGGCCCGGGATATCCTGCTGCTCCTGCCCGGGAACTGCGATCCCGCACCCCTCGAGCTGCGCCTCCTTCAGTCCCTGCCCGCCGGCCGGAGGATTGCTCTCGAAGCGGACCAGCCCTGCCCGGAGTCCGGGCTTCCAACCGGCGAGCTGACAGATTCGCGGCGTCTGGCCTGGCTGAGTAATCCGGCTGGAGCGCCGGTTTCAGCGGGGGATGGCACTCTCGAAATGTTCCAGGCGCTGGGCGAGGCCAATGAGGTCCGGGAGGTATTCAGGAGAATTTTGAGCCGGGGCTGGCGGTTGGATCAGGTGGAGGTACTGCATACCGACACCTCGACCTATGTCCCGCTCTTTTTCGAGATTGCCCAGGCGATCTGGCCTCTGGAGGAGGAGGGCGGAAGCCCGGAGCTGCCTCTGACCTTTGCCGAAGGTCTCCCGGTGCGCTATTCGAGGCCCGGGAGGGCCCTGGCCGGGTGGCTGGCCTGGAGCGCCGAGGGCTATCCGCAGGGAGCGCTGGCCGGGCTGATCCGGGAGGGCCTGCTCGAGATGCCCGGAGCCGATAAGCCCGGCCTTGGCTTCTCGTTTCTGGCGGACCTGTTCGGCCGCGCGGGTATCGGTTCCGGGGCTTCCCGCTACCTGCCGAAAATCGATCAATGGCTCGACGCGCTCGAAAGAAGAGCGGCTTTTCCCCTGGAAGCAACCGAGGCCGGGGAGGATGAGCCGCAAGCCCGATGGGCCGGCTGGGCCAGCCGGGACATCGAGGGCGGCAGGCTGCTGAGGAAGCTGGTCGCCGGTCTTATAGAAATCACGCCGGACAGCTCCACGGATGATAAGTCCCTGCTGGATTGCGCTGAAATGTTTCTGAGCGGCTTTGCCCGAGGAGTCACCGAGATGGATAATTTTGCCCGCCGGGCCCTGCTCGAGCGGGTCGTAGAGCTGCGGGAGTGGATCAGGCCGGAAGGGGAAAGCCTGGGGTTCGGCTTGCGGGAATACCTGGCGGACCTGGCAGGCAGCGCAAGAATCCTCGGCTCGGGACCCCGGCCGGGTAAGCTCCATCTGGCCGGGCTTGCCGCGGGCGGCCATTCCGGCCGTCCCGTGACCTTTATCCTCGGGCTGGATGACAACCGTTTTCCGGGCCTCCGCGGCCAGGACCCGGTCCTGCTGGACAGCGAGCGGGAGGGGCTTTCTTCCGCTCTGCCGACTGCGCGCTCGAGGCTGGACCGGCTGAACCTGGATTTCCGCCGTTTGCTCGCCGCCCTGCGCGGCCGGGTCACTTTAAGTTTTTCCGGCTTTGACCCGCTCTCCGACCGTGAGACTTTCCCGGCCCAGATTCTGTTGCCGGCCTTTCGGCTCCTCTCCGGCGATCTGGAGGCGGACCGGGCCGGGCTGCTGAAAGCGCTAGATCCGCCGGTTTCGTTCGCGCCGGCGCAAGCCCGCTCGGTTTGCAGCCCCGGCGACTGGTGGCTCTGGCGCCTGTGCGGCAAGCCGACGACGGAGGATGCCGCCAGGCTGGTGTACGGCGCTTTTCCGCACCTGGAGCGCGGAGCGCGGGCCGAGCGTGGCCGGGACAGCTCGGCCTTTACTGAGTATGATGGCTATATTGGGGAGGGCGGTCAGGAACTGGACCCCGCAAATGAGGCCGGGCCGGTAATGTCGGCCAGCTGGCTGCAGACAATCGGCCGCTGCCCCCTGGCCTGCTTCTACCAGTATATCCTCGGGATCGAGCCGGAGGAACGGGAACCCGACCCGGCTTATTGGCTCGATCCGCTGGCCGCCGGCTCTCTGCTCCATGAGGTGTTCTACCGCTTCATCGGCGAGCTGCTGAGTGAAAGCTGCCAGGCGGAGAACATCGCGGAACAGGGGCCGAGGCTGGAAAAAATCCTCGAGCAGGAGATCGAGCGTTTCCGCGACCTCTATCCGCCGGCCGGGGAGAGCGCGTTCCGGAGAACTTGCCGCCAGCTTCAGCAAACTATCCGCGCCTTTCTGGCTGAGGAGGCCGGGCACTGGAGAAAGTTCCGGCCGGTATATCTCGAGGCCGCGGTCGGTCTGCGGCCCAAGGGCCGGGGTACGGAGCTGGATTCCGAACAGCCGGTCCGCATTATCCTGGACAATGGCTCGGCGATCCGGGTCCGCGGCAGGATCGACCGGATCGATCGGTCGCTTGAGGAACCCGGGG
>MFIX01000071.1:8362-10645 GCA_001780825.1 Candidatus Glassbacteria bacterium RIFCSPLOWO2_12_FULL_58_11
TATCGATTACAAGACCGGCGGTTCGGGGTCTTACAGCAAGCGCCGGCCTTTCAACATGGGCCGGTTGGTCCAGCACGCAATCTACCTGGAAATGGCCGCGGGGTTGCTGAGAGAGAAAGCCGGTCCGGAGGCCCGCCCGGCGCGCTTCGAATTGTTATTCCCCGGAGTGAGGGACCGCGGGAGAAGACTGGGCTGGAGTCCGGAGGAACTGGCCGCTGGACCCCGGGTCACCGGCAACCTCTGCCGGATCGCAGCAAGGGGCGCCTGGCTGGCTACCAATGATAAAAACGACTGCAAGTTCTGCGGCTTTACGAAAATCTGCGGCGACCTGGATAAAGTGACCGGCAGGGCGCGGGTAAAATTGGAAAATCCTTCGAACAGTGTCCTCGATCCGCTGCGGGAGCTGCGAGCCGATGAGTGAAAAACCGCAAATAATGCCGCCGGACCACGAACAGCGCGAGTTGATCGACCGCGAGCTGGAGGTCAACCTGCTGGTTGAGGCGGCGGCCGGGACCGGCAAGACCACCAAGATGGTGGACCGGCTGACTGCCCTGGTGCGCTCGGGAACCGCCCGTATCGACTCGATAGCCGCGGTCACTTTCACCCGCAAGGCGGCGGGCGAGCTGCGCTCGCGCTTCCAGCTCGAGCTGGAGCGAAGGGTTAGTCAGGACAGCGGGCAGTCCGTGGACCAGGCCATCCTGCGCGAGGCCCTGGAGCAAATAGATCGCTGCTTTATCGGCACGATCCATTCTTTCTGCGCACAGCTGTTGCGCGAGCGGCCGGTCGAGGCCGGAGTGGACCCGGATTTCCGGGAGATCGATGAGGAGCAGGAGGACCAGCTTCGCGAACGGGGTTGGCAGGAGTATATCGCCGCGCTCTATGCCGGGGACTCTCCGCTGCTGGAGGAACTGGAGCGCCACGGGATCTCGCCGGGCTCTCTCGAGCCGGCTTTCCGGCAGCTCTGCCATTACCCGGATGTCCAGGACTGGCCCGCCCCTGCTCTCGATCCGCCGGAGAGCGAGCTATGCCGGAAAGAGCTGGCCGCCTATGCGGAACACATGCGCGCTCTGGCGGCCAACCTGCCAGAGGATCCGGGCAACGATGAGCTGATTCCCGCTTATGGGCTTATTCCACGCCTGACCGGCCAGCTCGACTTGGCCGACAATGCCCGGATGGCCGAGGTTTTGGCGGAATTCAAAGAAAAGAAAATAATCCAGAAAGAATGGCCCGGCGGCGGCAAACAGGCGAAAGAGGAACAGGAGCGCTGGGACTCTTTCCGCGCCCGGTACGCCGAGCCGTTCCTTGAGCGCTGGCGCGCCTGCTGTTACGCTCCGGCGCTGAAACTCGCTCAGGGCGCGGCGGTTTTCTATGAAAGCCTGCGCGGGGGCCGGGGTTTTCTCAATTATGCCGACCTGCTGCTCAAGGCCCGGGCTCTGCTGCGGGACCACCCGAATGTCCGGGAGTATTTCAGCCGGAGATGGACCCATCTTCTGGTGGATGAGTTCCAGGATACCGATCCGGTCCAGGCCGAGGTGCTGCTCCTGCTCGCCGCGACCGACCCGCGGGAGAGAGACTGGCAGAGCTGCGCACCCCGGCCGGGTGCGCTGTTTGTGGTCGGCGACCCCAAGCAGTCGATCTACCGTTTCCGAAGAGCGGACATAGTCACCTATGAACAGGTCAAGCGGATCATCCTGGCCAATGGCGGCCGGGTGGTCCGGCTTTCGGCGAATTTCCGCTCAGAGGCGGGAGTGCTGGACTGGGTGAATCGGGCTTTTTCGGATAAGTTCGTTCCGGGCCTCTATTCGCCGGACTACGTGGCGCTGGAGGCCGCGAGCCGCGAAAACTCCGCCGGGAAGCCGGCTTGCGTGCGCTTGCTCAATATCCCGGCGGATTATGATACAAAGGAGAAGATCGGCTCGTTCGAGCCGAAATTTGTCGCCCGCCTGGTCCGCGAGGCTCTGGATGGACGCTCGGAGCTCTTTGACCGGGGCCGGCCGCCGAAAGAGACGGATTTCCTGGTCCTGGGCTATGGCCGGAAGAACCTCGAGCGCTACGCCGCGGCGCTGGAGGAATTGGGAGTCGCGCACCAGGTAACCGGCAGCGGCGCGCTGGGCGGAGTGCGCCAGCTCTGGCTGCTCTACCTCTGCCTGTCGGCGCTCATCCGGCCCGAGGACCCCCTGCCTCTGGTGGCCCTGTTGCGCAGCGCCCTGTTCGGAATCAGCGACACTGAGCTTTACCAATTCCGCAGGGCGGGCGGAAAATTCTCTTTCCGCGGCGCGCTGC
>MFIX01000072.1:0-1013 GCA_001780825.1 Candidatus Glassbacteria bacterium RIFCSPLOWO2_12_FULL_58_11
GTGGGTCAGATTCGAGGACATCTCGAATATGATCGAGATTTATTGAGCGATTAGAAACAGCCGGAAATGCGTAGGGGGCGGGTTTGAAACCCGCCCCTACATTTACAGGATCAAAATTTATCTTAATTTTGCCGGTTGCCCTAGTCTTCCAATCTTTCCTGCTTCAGGCCCTGCACGGGAACGTTGTGCGCGGCAGCATAATCATTGATACACTGCTCGAGTTTTTTCCGCCACTCGGGCAACTGCATGCGCTCGAAAGGCGCGATCATGTATTCCAGGCCCACCCTGCGGTCCGCGAAATGGTCCTTGACATCATCAAGCACGTGCAGAAATTGCCTGCCGTTGACCGTGCGGTTCTTGGGGTAGCGGCTTTTCTCCCAGGTTTTCACCAGTTCCTTCCACATCCCATCGCCACCGGTTAACAGCTCAGCCACCCGGTTGTTGGCCTCGGTCAAATGGGCCACCGCGGTCGCCGGATCGCCAGCTGAGTCGGCCTGGGCCGCTCTGACCAGGGATTTCTCAGCGCGGTCCAGTTCGAGAAGGGTCTCGATAAAATAGCCCTCGAGCCGGGCGATCGAGAGGAACACCTCGAGGCTGTAACGGTTGCGGTCGATATGCGCGATTTCCCGGTTCAGCAGGCCCAGCAGACGGTCGTTGTCCCGGCGCATCTCCCGCGCCCGCTCGATATTCTCCCGGTAACGGGTGCCGAAAACCGGCTCGACCGCCAGTTTCCCGGCAGCGGGCTGCGCGGGAGGTAACATTATTTCATCGGTGCGGGTGGTGCCGATCCCCTTACCATTGGAGTTGCCGTAGCCCGGCCCCCGCTCTTTCGAGACTACATTCTCCCAGCCATCCTCGAAAAAGCGCGCGCCATTCTCCAGCAGCCGGTAGATTTCCAGCATCTCGCCATTGTCCGGCCCATAGAAGACATCCATGAAATCGGCCACGCTCTGTTCCACGGCTGGGGTGCGGCAGGTCCAGGCGTACTGGGTGACTGTCGCCCAGCACGCCTG
>MFIX01000072.1:1029-16812 GCA_001780825.1 Candidatus Glassbacteria bacterium RIFCSPLOWO2_12_FULL_58_11
CGCGGCGAAAGAGCCGATCGGGTTGCCCCCCAGCTCAAGGCCCCGCCTGACGGTCTGCGCATGTTCCTCGAGCCGGCCCCGGTCTTCCCGGCCGCGGTACCCGGTCGGGAAATGGTTGGGGAACAGCAGCTCCGCGCCCTGGGTCGAGGAGTAGGCGAGCTGACGGATGCCGACTTTCTTTTCATTGTCGAGAAACTCCCGGTCCGTGCTCATCACCCCGTTGATCAGGTCCGGGGGCAGCTTTAGAATGTCTTTGGGCAGCAGCGGGTACTCGACCCAGGCCAGCATCCTTCTCCCGCGCTCAGCCAGCCAGTCGTGGGCCCGCACTGCGAAATCCACCCAGGCCTGGCTGCGGTTCTCCTCGTTATAGGGCCTTTTGCATTTGCTGCAGATACCGGCGTAGTAAACCTCATCGGTCGAGACATGGAAGTATTTCACTCCCGGCGTGGCCTCGATCATGTCCCGGTACATGTCGAAAATGAGCTGGATCGCCTCCTCATCGCACATACAGGCCTGATAATTATTGCCATCCGCGCGCAGATGGGCGAACTCCTCGTGTTTCAGCACGTAGGAAAAATGCGCCGGGGCCTGGATCACCGGCACCAACTGTATCTGGCGCTGCATGGCATAACGGGTCAGGTCCTGCATCTCATGTTTGGTGTATGCCCCGGGAGCCCCAATAACCGGATGGCTCGGGTACTCGTACTTGTCCTCCATTTCGAAGCCGATGCAGTTGACCTTGAAAAAGGCCAGCCAATCCAGCAGCCGCCGCAGGGCCTCCGGCCGCAACTGATGGTGCTTGGTGTCCCAGTGCGCAAAACGCAATTGCAGATCGGGCCAGTCCGTGATCTTTCCTTCGGGCAGGGTCAGTTCCCCGGCCGCGTTCCTTTTCAGCAGTTGCAGCAGGCTCTGGACCCCGTAAAACAGGCCCGCCGCGGCATTGCCGGTAATCGTGATCCGGGCCGGCGCTATCTCCAGACTGTAGCCCTGGTCGTTGAGCGCCGGATCTTCGGTCGCCTTGACCGTGCCGGGCACGACCCGCAGCACGATCCTTCCCTTGCCCGTGCCTTGCAGCTCGAGCCGGTGGAGTTCCTTGGCCCAGTCTATCAGCCAGCCGCCGATAAATTGATCCTGGCCTGCTGGCAGGTCCACCCCCCAGGAATTATCGACCACCACTTCGCCCGGTTCGAGCTCCACTTTCTGCGGCGCCGGGATCAGGCTGTAGCCGCGGCTGCGCAGCTCGGTCAGGAAAGCTTTCGCCGGGACGATGGTACTGAAAAGGCCGGCCGCGGCCAGCAGGAAAACGAAACAAAATTTACGCATGGATCGATCCCTCCGGTGCAGAATTAGACTCCCGGGCGATGGCTGTAACCCGGCATGTTTAAGTTATTCGGGAGAACCTGAGAAGCAGCCCATCTCCGGGGAAAATATTTTTCTTCTTTCGTCGTGGAGAACTTGCGTTGCGGGCTGTTATCCGCTATCATAGCACAAATAATTTGCCTTTTCCATGATTTTCAACTTTGACATTTCAGGAGGTCGAGAAATGAACGCTTTCTTCCGTGCCGTAGTGTGCAGCGCCATAATTTTCTGCGGGCCCGCTTTCGCCGCCGAAACCGCACAAAACAAAGAGGACCTGACCGGGTTCGTGGACATCTTCGATGGGAAAACCCTGAACGGCTGGCACAAGCTGACCTCGTACAACAATAACGGCCAGTGGGAGGTGATCGATGGGGCGATTGCCGGGGACCAGTGGCCGGAGGGCGAGGGCGGACTGCTGGTGACCGAAAAAGCTTACTCCAGCTATGAGATATACGCCGAGGTCAAGACCACCTGGCCCCAGGACTCCGGCCTCTTCCTGCGGGTCCAGCCGAATGTCCTGAGCTACCAAATCACGATCGACCACCGGCCCGAGGGCGAGGTCGGCGCGGTCTATATCCCGCTCGGCGGCGGGTTCGCCCAGCACTGCTACACGGGTTTCTCCTATTGGGACCCCTTCGATTACAACCGGATGCGGGTGCGGATCGAGGGCCAGCCGCCGCGGATCCAGATCTGGGCCAATGGGAAGCTGCTCAATGACTACCAGGGCGTGCTGGTGGATGGCAAAGAGGTGGTGCCCGAGTCCGGCGTGATCGGTATCCAGGTGCACCCCGGAGAAAACTGGCGCAAGGGCAGCAAGGTGCTTTTCCGCAAGATCATGGTCAAGGAAATTAAATAGCCCTTGCCATTAGATTGCGTTTTTTGTATGGGCGCCCGAGAGTGCGCCCAATTACCATTGAGAAATTCTCGAACAACTTGCGGACACACGGGTCCGCCCCTTGTGGTGTTTGCGTTATCTCGAGAATAAAATGGGTTGACGATGAACCAGCCGCGCTGGCAGATCGTTTTCGAAAAGGTGGATGCGGCCCGCCGGACTCTCGAGCTGCCCGAGCGGGCCTCGATCCGGCAGATCCGGGATAAGTACCATGAGCTTTCCCGCGTCTGGCATCCCGACCTGAACCGCGAGGACCCCGATAAAGCCCACCAGATGCAGCAGAGCCTGAACGAGGCTTATGAGGTGCTGATGGAGTACTGCAGCGATTTTGTCTATTCTTTCCGCCGCGAGGATGTGGAAGCCTACCCCACCGGCGAGGACTTCTGGTGGAAGCATTTCGGTGAGATGTAGGCCGGGACTGTCCGGCGATCTAACCCGGTACCACACAACCATGCAAAAATAATGCAGGAGGGGCAGCATGCAAACTGCCGGCGCTCGACAATGCCGCGGAATTTTTTCGCTGGCGCTGACCATCCTTCTTCTCTGTCTGGGACCGTCGCCCCTGCGGGCGTCCATGCGCCTGATTATCGATACGGATGCCGCCTGCGAGAGGGATGACCAGCACGCTATCGCCTATGCCATCCTCTGCCCGGAATATTTCAAGATCGAGGGGATTACGGCAGTCCATAATGGTCCCGGCACCCTGGAGAAGAATTTCCTCGAGGTGCACACGGTCCTGGGTCTGGCGGGCGTGGGCGGGATACCGGTGGTGAGAGGGGCCGGGGAACCGTTGAGCTCCATGGACAAGCCCGTGGACAGCGAGGCGGCGCGTTTCATTATCGAGCGCTCGAAGGTGAAAGCCGAAAGCAAGCTGGTAGTCCTGGGGCTCGGCGCGGCGACCAACCTGGCAAGCTCTATCCTGCTCGACCCGACGCTCAAGGAGCGGGTGGTATTCGCCTGGATCGGCGGGGCGGGCTGGCCCGAGGGCCAGGGCGGAGAGTACAACAGCCTTCAGGACCTCGCCGCCATGCGGGTCCTGTTCAGTTCGGGAGTGGAGCTTAAACTTATCCCCTGCGGCAACAACGTGATGTTCCAGACCCGCTATCACAGCGCCAGAAACTTTCGCGGCGTGAGCCCCCTGGGCGACTACCTGAACCTGCTGATGACAGCCAACCGCTACACCATGGACGAGCCGTTCAATATCGCCGATCTGGCCGCGGCAGGAGTGCTGGCCCATCCCGAGTATGCAAAATGGCTCAGCTCGCCGGCGCCCTGGATTGATGAGCGGGGCGGGTACGACTGGTCGCGCACTTTCGGCCGGATCAGCGTGGCCACCAGCCTGGTGGAACATGTCTACGGCGGCCCGATCCCGATCTGGCAGGAGTTCTATCGCAAGGCGGCCGAGTCGGCGCCCCGCGAGCCGGCCAATCTGCGCGAGGAGCTCTGCCAGGTGCTTAATATTCATCCCGACCCGCCGGATGTCCAGCCGGTGGAGGGCAAGATCGAAAAGTTCAACGGTTTCACGCGCCAGGAGGTGCTCTGGCCGACTATTTTCGGCGAAACCGTGCCCGCCTATGTCTGCAAACCCCTGAATACCGGGGAGAGAAAACTGCCGGCGGTGGTCTGCCTGAGCGGCACCCACGGCGACCGGTTCGTGGACACCGAGGAATTCTTCGGGATCGCCGACTATGCGAGCATCGGCCGGGAGAACGAAGGCAAAGCCCCTCGCCTTCACGGCTGGGCCGCAGAGCTGGCCCGCCGCGGTTATCTTACTTTGGCGATGACCCAGCGCGGGCTGGGCGACCGCGGGTGGACCGGTGACAAGCAGAGCAAGGCGATGATAATCGAGGGGTTCACGGAGCAGGGAGTCCATGCCCATGAAATCCGCCAGGCGCTCACCTATCTCAGCCGCCGCGCGGATGTCGATCCGCAGCGGATCGGCTGCACGGGCTTCTCTTTCGGCGGGATAACCACCTTTTACACCACCGCCGCCGACAGCCGCTTCAAGGCCGCCGCGCCGATCTGCGGCGGGATCGGCAGCCTGCGGGTGATCCTCGAAAGCGGCAATCCCGGGTATCACGGCGTGTACTGGTGGATTCCCGGAATCCTTCAGCACTTCGACCAGGCCGAGCTGGTGGCCTCCCAGGCTCCGCGGCCTTATTTTATCGGCGCGCCGCTGAAGGATGTCGGCATGCCCAAAGAGGCCGTGGATGAGCTGCTCGCCAAGGTCAGCCCGGCTTACGAGAGGGCCGGCGCACCCGGGGCGCTGGTAACTTTCCGGCCTGACGGGCCGCACGAATTCGGCCTGGAAATGTTCGCGGAGCTGGTCAAGTTTTTCGATAAATATCTTTGATGCCGTTTTTAGCCGGAGGAGCCGCACTCATGTACTCTAATGCCTGCCCGGTAAGAAAATCATTTTTGTCCACTGTAACCCTGCTTCTGCTGTTCTCCGCGACCGCTGTCCTGCAGGCTGCGGAGCGAAAAAAGATCATCTTCGACACCGATATCGGCGGAGACATCGATGATGCTTTCGCCCATGCGCTGGTGCAGATCAGCCAGGAATTCGAGGTGCTGGGGATAACGGTGGCCGATGGGCCAACCGCCGAGCGGGCGCGGGTCAGTTGCCGGATGCTGTACGAGAGCGGCATGGAGAGTATCCCGGTGTCTGTCGGCCGGCCGACCCGGCCGGGCAGTTCTCTCGCGCCCCAGCTTCTCTGGGGAGAAGGCTTCGAGAAGCTCAAGCCCGCCGGCAAGAATGCGGCGGATTTCATTATCGGGATGCTGCGCAAATACCCGCACCAGGTGACTTTGATCAGTGTCGGCCCGGTGACCAACCTGGCGGATGTGATAGACAAGGACCCGGAGGCCTGGAAGCTGGTCAAAGAGGTCTATTCGATGTTCGGCTCGTTCTATATCGGCTATGGCGGCGACCCGGTACCCAGCGCCGAATGGAACGTGGTGGCTGATGTACCCTCCGCGCAGAAATTCATGACCTCGGGGGTACCGATCACCCTGGCCGGGCTGGATGTAACCACGCTGGTCAAGTTCAGCGCCGAGCGCCGCCTTGAGCTGCTCGAGCGCCACTCCCCCCTGACCGACGCCATCTGCTCGCTCTACAGCCTCTGGTCGCTGGACTCGCCGGGCCGCGACCCGGTGCTTTTCGACCCGGTGGCGGTGACTATGGCTTTTTCCGATGAGTTTGTCTCCCTGCGCCGGGCCAATGTGCGGATTACCGATGAGGGCTACACGGTGGTCGATGAGAGCCGGCCGCCCAACTGCCGGATCGGCATGCATATCGACCGCGAAAAATTCATCGGCTGGCTCACCCGGCGTCTGCTGACCCAGAACGTGATGCGGAAGTGATACCGCGGCTGGACCTTTAACGAGGCCGGACGGCAAAACTCTTGTGCATTTTAACCATTATGTGCAATTTAAGGCCTCTTTTTCACCAATTTCAGGAGCTGACTATGCGCAATGTGCTTGCCGTCGCGATTACGCTGGTATTGCTGCCGGCGCTGGCTCTGGCCCGCCTGGAGGCCGGAGCGGGATTGTCGCTGGCCTGGCCGGAAAGCGATTTCAAGGACCATGTGGAATTCGCCTGGGGCGGCGGAGCGAGGATCGGTTACGGAATCGGTTCGGTGTCCCCGGTGGTGGTCACCTTTTTCGGCGATATCAATTACCTGAACTATGGCCGGGAAAGAAGGATCGAGCCCTTCAGCACCACTATCCCGGATGTGGTCGTGGATGTGGTCACCGATAACTACATGTTCATGGTCGATCCCGGTCTTTCGATCGGCCTGCGCTACGGGCCAGTGCGGCCCTATGGCGAAATGTCTTTCGGGCTGACTTATATCGCCACCAAGACCCGGATCGAAAACCACTCCCTCGCCTCCGAGCCGATTGCCGAATCCACCAATTTCAGCGACTTCACCTACAATTTAGGCCTCGGCGGCGGATTTAAAATCCCGGTCTGGCGCAAGAACATCGATGTAAAGCTGATCGAGCTGAGCGAAGCCCTGATCGACATCAAGTTCTGCTATCTTAAGGGCGGCGAGGCGGAGTATCTGAAAAAAGGCTCCATCTCCCGTCAGTCGGGCCAGGTCCGCTACGAAACAATCCTCTCGAAGACCGATCTTTTCCAGGTGCGGATCGGCGCCTCGTTCGTATTTTGAGGGAGCCGGGGGAATAAATGCGGATCGAAAAACAAAGCGCGGCGGTGGCGGCAGGCGCGGCGCCCGGTCTTCCAAACAGCGGCGACGGGGATTACCCCTACGAGCGGCGGGTGATCTTTTTCACCAGCCTGGGCCATGCGGCAATGCATGTCAGCGAGCTGATCTATGCCGGGGTCCTGCCCCTGCTTCTGATCCAGTTCAACCTCTCGCTAGCCGCCGCGGGTGTTCTTGTTTTTCCCTCGCTGATCCTGCTCGGGCTGGGCAGTTTTCCGGCCGGACTGCTCTCGGATCGCTGGAATTCCTACAAAATTCTTCTGTTGTTCTTTTTCGGCACCGCGATCAGCCTGTTCCTCGCCGTGCTGAGCCACACCGCCTGGCAGCTGGCCGCGGCCCTGGGAGCGCTGGGCTTCTGCATGAGCTTGTATCATCCCTCGGGGCTGGGCCTGATCTCGATGGGGGTCAGGAAGCAGGGCCTGGTGATGGGGATACATGGGATTTTCGGCAACCTGGGGCTGGCGCTCTCCCCCTTTCTGGCCGGCCTTCTTGGAGCGCGCTACGGCTGGCGGATGGCGTTCCTGGTGCCGGCCGGATTAATTTTTCTCTGCGGCCTGGGGCTTTTGTTATTCCCGATCCGGATCGCCCACCACGAGCTCGACTCCGAGGGGCGCAAGGTGAAAGGCTCGATCCGGCCCGAGCAAAAAAGGCTGCTGGTCTGGCTCTATGGAATTATGATTGTGACCGGCTTCGTTTACCGCGGGATCATGACCTACCTGCCCAAGTTTATCGGCGACAATGTCCAGATAAGCTGGCTGTCGGCGATAGTTACCGGCGGAGTGTTCGCCTCGCTCGCCCTGACCCTGGGCGCTCTGGGACAAATCTGGGGCGGGCACCGGTCGGACCGCGGCGACCCGTTCACGATCTACTCCCGGGTGGTCCCGACATTTGCTCCGCTGCTGCTGGCCGCGGTCCTGTTGACCGGCCTGCCGCTGGTAGCCGGCCTGTGTGTTTTCTTTTTCTTCTTCTTCGCCGGCCAGCCGCTGGAAAATACGATGCTGGCCCAGGCCACTCCTCCCAATTACCGCAGCACCGGCTATGGCGTAAAATTCGGTCTGAACATGGGGATCGGCGCAGTGGCCGCTCCGGTCTGCGGCTGGATCGGCGACCAGTTCGGCATGGCCTGGATCTTTTACTGCCTGGCCCTGGTACTGTTGGCGGCCACCGCCGGGATCTTCCGCATGCGGGCTATCAAAAAGCAAGCGCTGGCCTGAGCTTAAACGGGCGCAGCATGCTGCGCCCCTACATCTGGTTCTTAGTTTTATTTACCCCTCGCTAAACGGAGATCTTTTGCTTTTCGAATGCAGTCGTACCTCCGCGGTCAAGAATATCGCCAGAATTACCTGAAACAATAACCCCATATCCCTATAAAATTTCTTTCACTCGTTAAGCTGCCAAGCCGGTCTGGACCGCCACCAATTGGCCAGGGCCGCTCCGGCCAGGTTCTGCCACAGGCTGAACAGGGCGCCGGGAACAGCGGCCAGCGGGCTCAAATAGGCCAGAGCCAGACTTACCCCCAGTCCGCTGTTCTGCATCCCGACCTCCACACTGGCCGTGCGGGCGGTCCGGCGGTCCAGCCGGAAAAGGCGTGCTCCCAGATACCCTAGAGCGAAACCGGCCGCATTATGCAGTATCACTGCGGCGGCGACTGCCAGCGGAAGCCGGCCCAGGTCGCCGCGGTTTAGCGCCAGCACACAGGCGATAATGGCGATAATTGCGGAAATCGAAACCGAGGGCAAGTAGGGAGTGATCCGCCGGACCAGGGATGGCGCCATTCTGCGCAAACCCAGGCCGGCGGCCAGGGGGACAATCACGATAGCCAGTATCGATTGCAGCAGGCTCCAGACCGGCACCGGTATCCATTGATGGGCCAGGGCCCAGAAAATCAGCGGCGTGGCCAGCGGAGCCAGCAGGGTCGAGAACAGGGTCAGGGTGACCGAAAGCGCCAGGTCCGCTCCGGCCAGGTAGCAGATGACATTCGAAGCGGTCCCGCCGGGACAGCACCCGACCAGCACCAGCCCTGCCGCGGACTCTTTCTCGAGGCCGAAAATGAGCGCCAGGGCAAAGGCGGCCAGCGGCATAATCGAAAACTGGAAACCGGAAACAAGCAGGACAGTCCGCCATTTTCTCCCCACCCCCCGGAAATCCTCGGCGGTCAGGGTGGCGCCCATGGCGAACATGATCACCCCGAGCAGAATCGGAATGAGCGGCCTGAGTAAAATAAACGGTCCCGGCGCCAGCCAGGCCACTGCCGAAACCGCCAGGGCCAGGAGGGCAAAAGAGCGTTCGACTGATCGCAGAACCGGATTCATGGCGCTCCCGCTTACCTGGGGAATGTTGATAGACTGTCGGCTGGGGACGAACATTCTTAAGCCCCGGGAGGATGTCGGTCGTCCCGGAGCGTGGGGCGGCGCGCGCATGAACTATGCGCGCGGGCCCGCCGGAGCTTTCCCGGCGGCCCCGCCTGTGCTTGGCTGCACAGGCGCCGCCCCCCTGGCCGGGGATACGCTATCCAAACCGGGTATTTTCAGGCCGGGCGCAGAGACGCAGGGAATTGCCGCATCAGGGCTTGGACCTATTTACCGCTCAATATAGATGGCCCCGGCAATGATACACAATATCGCCGCAACAGCCGCAATCCGGCTCTCCCTTGACGAAAACCGGCGGTTTGAGCATCTTTATTAAAGGCAGTTCCTGCCGCCTGAACAATGAGCTATAAATCTTAAGCGGCTTCGTTCCGGCCAACCGCCGCTCTCGATCGTCGGAATCACAGGTTCTCACGCTAATCGGGCTTCCGGGCGCTCGGAGCATTTCTTGAATGAAAACTAATTCTCAGGACAGTAACGATACCAGTCAGGGCCTTTGGATAACCGCTCTCGGAGCGGCGATAAATATCGCTCTCTCGCTGATCAAGATCCTGGTGGGCTGGACCGGCCACAGCCGGGCCTTGATCGCTGATGGGTTCCATTCGCTCTCCGACCTGGCGACCGATGTCGTGGTTGCCTTGGGCTTGTTCTACGGGTCGCGGCCCTATGATGCCGATCACCCCTACGGCCACAAAAAGATCGAAACGCTCGCCGAGTTCACCACCGGCGTGCTTCTGCTGGCTTTCGCCGTCTGGATGGTCGTCTCCTCTGCGCAAGCCCTGACCGGACGGATAACGGAAGCGCCCTCTTTGCTCGTGCCGCTAATCGCCGCGGTCAGCGTGGTCTCCAAGGAATGGCTCTACCGAAGGACTATCGTTCTGGCTAATCGATTGCAAAGCGAGGCGATGGTTGCCAATGCCTGGCACCATCGCAGCGATGCGCTGACATCGGTAGTGGCTCTGGTGGCGGTAGGACTGGCTCAGATAAGCCCTTCCCTTAGGCTGCTGGACCCGGTGGCCGGCATCGGCATTTCGATACTGGTCGGCAAAATCGGCTTCGATGTGGCCTACAAGGGCATGCACCGGATCATCGACACCGCGCCCGATCCGCAGATCATCGAGCGCATCCGCCAGGTGACCATCGGCAATGAGCAGGTGCGCGGTCTGCATAAGCTCCGCGCCCGTTACCTGGGAAGGCAGATTATCGCCGACCTGCATATCCAGGTCGATCCCTCGCTCAGCGTGCAGGAAGGCCACACGATCGCCAGCCAGGTCGAGCAGGCGATCTCCGCAGAGCTGGGCAACGTTTATGATATCACGGTGCATGTGGAGCCGCTGTACGCGCCTCAGGAAAACCGGACCTGAGCGGCAAGCGACCGGCTGAGGGTTTAACGGACAGGGAGATAAATATGAGCGATCAGAAACTGGCGGACAACCTGCCCAGCGTGCCTTTCGGGCCGCACCGGCTTTCGCGGCTGATTGTAGGTGGCAATCCTTTCGTAGCCAACAGCCATTTCAGCGAACAGATGAACCGCGAGATGGCGGAGTATTTTACCCCGGATAAAATCGTCGATACGCTCGAGCGCTGCCTGGATGTGGGTATCAACACTTTTCAGGGCAGAGGCGATTACCACCGAATCCTCTACTACCTCGAGTTGCTGCGCCGCCGGGGCCGGAAGATCCAGTTCATTGCCCAGACCGCCAGCGAGATGCACGACATCCACCACAATATCCGGGTAATCGCTGCTTTCGGAGCAGAGGGGATTTACTTCCACGGCACGGCGACCGACAAATTCTGGCTGGAAGGGAAGATCGACCGGGTGGCAGACTACCTGAAGACAATCCGCGATACCGGGGCGCGGGTCGGCATGGCGGCCCATATCCCGGAGATTTTCGATTATGTCGAGGAGCGGGGCTGGGACCTGGATTTCTACATGACTCCCTTTTACAATGTCGCCCGCCGGCCGCGTGAAAGCGCGGTGATCACCGGCCGCTTCCAGGAGGAGGAATTCAACGAGGAGGACCCTTCGCGAATCTGCCGCTTTATCCAGGCCACCTCGAAGATGTGCCTGGCTTATAAGATCCTCGCCTGCAGCCGCAGGTGCGACACTCAGGAAACAGTCCGGGCGGCTTTCCGCTGGGCCTTTGCCCGGATAAAGCCCGGCGACTGTGTCGTCGTGGGCATGTATCCCCGCGACCTCGATCAGCCGCGGCTCAATGTGCAATATACCCTCGAGGCGATCCAGGCGGCGGAGAAGGAGTGGGTGACTCTGGCCTGAGTCCGGGCCGGTCGTCCGGCGCACCGCCTGGTCGAACCTCCTTAGCCCGCCGAGCCTGATGCCTCCGGCGCGGCCGGCTGAAACGAACCGCGAAAATAACTGGCAAAGACATCGCCCAATAATCAAGGAGTCTCTGGATGAAACCGGTAAAATTCGCTCTGGTGGGGAGCGGAAATATCGCCAACACCTATGTCAATGCAGCGGCCAAGGTCGCCGAGGCCGAGATTGTCAGCGTGGTCAGCCGCAGTATCATCCGCGCCCGCAACTATGGCAGCAATCACGGGATCGCGGGCGCCGCGGAAAGTCTGGCTGCGGTGGAGGAGCCTTTCGAGGCGGTCATGCTCGCCACGCCCAACGGGCTGCATCATGTCGATGCCCTGGAGGCGGCCAGGCTGGGCAAGCATGTCCTTACAGAGAAACCATTGGATGTGACCCTGAAAAACATGGACCGCATGATCGAGGCCTGTCATCTGGCCGGAGTGTGTCTCGCGGTGACCTACCAGAGACGGATGAGCCAATCGAATATCGCCCTGAAAAAGCTCCTGGACCAGGGAGCTTTAGGCAAAATTTACGCCGCCGACCTGTCGGTCAAGTTTTACCGCGGCCAGGAGTACTACGACAGCGCCGACTGGCGGGGGACCTTGGAGATCGACGGCGGCGGGCCCTTTATCCAGCAGGCCAGCCACAATGTCGACACGCTGACCTGGTTTTTCGGCATGCCCTCCAGGATCATGGCCAAGACCGCCCTGCTGGCTCACAAGGGGATCGAGGTGGAGGACCACGGCGCGGCCATCCTGACTTACCACGGCGGGATGATCGGCACGATTATCGCCTCCACTGTCGCCAAGCCGGGCTACCCGGTGCGTCTGGAAATCCACGCCGCTAAAGGCTCGGTGATCACTGCCAACGATGAAATCATCAACTGGGATGTGGAAGGCCTGACACGGCCGAAAGTGGAGACCGACGAGACGATCCACAGCGGCGCCGGAGCCGCCGGTGTGGCGGTGACCGACACCAGCGGCCATGAGGCGATCATCCGCGATTTCTGCCTAGCGATCCGCGAAAAGCGAATTCCCGCGGTCAGCGGCGTGGAGGGTCGCAAGACCGGCCTGGTGATCGATGCAATCTACCGCGCGGCCCGAGAGGGCCGGGAGATAGAGCTGTAGGTCGACTGAACAGGCAGTCTGAACTGAAGCGCTATTAATAATTAAACTCCTCTGGCCGGGATTACCGGTCGGGGGAGTTTTTCTTTTGGAGCACTTGATTTTACTTTTGTCCTTTGCGGCCGACTTTGTTAACTTCTTTCCCATAATTCACGGCTGTCATTATTCTCTGTCAACTCGTCGTCCGGGCCTCACACGGCCGCTCAAGGAAAATCTCCGCTCATGCGAACCAAGCTTGTCGGCAGGCTGCTATATCTCTGCTTCTTTCTTTCCGGAGCGAGCGGCCTGATTTTCGAAATTGTCTGGATGCGCAAGCTCTCGCTGATTTTCGGCAGCACCGTGTACGCGGTCAGCACGGTAGTCGCAGTATTCATGGGCGGCCTGGCCCTGGGGAGCTGGCTTTTTGGCCGAGCGGCGGACCGCTCCACCAACTGCCTGCGCCTCTACACCCTGCTCGAGCTCGGTATCGGCGCGGCTGGAGTGGCGATCACGCTGACCCTGCTGCCCCTGCTGGACAATATCTACATTTTCTTTCACGGCCTGGGCTTCCAGAGCGGACCGGGGCTTTTCCTGATCCGTTTCCTGCTGTCAGTGCTGATCATGCTCGGGCCGACAGTCCTGATGGGCGGGACCCTGCCGGTGGTGGGCCGCTACCTGGTGCGGACCCAGAACGAGCTCGGCTCACGGATCGGCTTTCTGTACGGAATCAATACTCTCGGCGCGGTAACCGGCACGCTTGGCAGCGGCTTCTGGCTGATCGCCCTGTACGGCGAGACCGTGACTATCCTGATCGCCGCGGCCGGCAACCTGATCGCCGGGCTGATCGCCCTGCTGCTGCTTCGCGCTGCCGCTGGAGCCCCGGCCGGCAGTGCAAAAGCCGAGAAAATCTCGGCCCCCTCCGCCTACTCCGAATCCAGGTTGAAGCTGGTGCCCTGGCTTTTCGCGCTCTCCGGGTTTGCCGCTCTGGCCTATGAGGTGCTTTGGACCCGGGCCCTGATCTATTTTGTCGGCCTCTCGGTGCACGCTTTCACGATAATCCTGGCCTGTTTCCTGGCCGGGATCGCTCTCGGCTCGCTGCTCGCCACCCGTTTCGTGGACCGTATCTCCAGGCTATTCCTTCTGTTCGGCGTTCTGCAATGGCTGATGGCCCTCTCCGGTGTAATCAGCCTGCCCCTGTTCGGCAAGCTGAATCTCCTGTACCTGAAACTCAACCTGCTGTTCGGAGCGAATTCCTGGAGCGAGGTTACACTGGTCAAGTTCATCCTCTGTTTCGCGGTGCTCGGCCTGCCCACCCTGGCCATGGGCGCGGCTTTCCCGACAGTCAACCGCCTGTACATCCAGCGGAGGAACGCCCTGGGAACCAGCGTAGGCGAGCTTTACGCTGCCAATACCGCGGGGACTATCCTGGGCTCGCTGTGCGCCGGGTTCCTGTTGCTGCCCCTGGCCGGGATAACCGGCGCGATTCTGGCCGTGGCCGGGATCAATGCCCTCCTGGCGCTGGCCGCCACCGCCCTGGAGGCCGGCCGGGCAAAAAAGCGCCTCTGGCTCAGCAGCGCAGCCCTGGTTGTATTTCTCGCCGGGGCAGGTTATGTCTCCGCCTCCGGCTCGCTCGGCCCGCTCATGCGCCACAGC
This sequence comes from Candidatus Glassbacteria bacterium RIFCSPLOWO2_12_FULL_58_11, assembly GCA_001780825.1. GTDB lineage: Bacteria > Gemmatimonadota > Glassbacteria > GWA2-58-10 > GWA2-58-10 > GWA2-58-10. The sequence goes on from MFIX01000072.1 coordinate 14,946, forward strand.
CTGCAGAACCGGGGCAAGGAAATCCTCTTTTTCCGGGAGGGCACAGAGGCCAGCCTGGCGGTCCTGCGCAATGTCGATGGGCAGCGGGAGCTCAATATCAACGGGGAAAGCACCGCCTATACGGGTTTCGATGATATCGTGATCCACAAGCTGCTCTCCCACCTGCCGATCCTCTTTCACCGGGACCCGCGGAGCGTGCTGGTCGTGGGCTTCGGGTTCGGCAGCACGGTCTATACCGCCACCTGCTACGCTCTGCCGGAAATCGAATGCGTGGAGCTCGTACCGGATGAGGTGCGGACCGCCGGTTACTTTCTGCCGGAGAACCACGGCGTGCTGGAGAGCGGCCAGGTGAAAATGGATTTTAACGATGGCCGCAACGTGATCCTGACCTCCCGGAGCAAGTACGATGTAATCAGTTTCAACGCGATCCATCCCAAGCTGAGCCCGATGCTATATACGCTGGATTTCTACCGTCTCTGCAGCCGGGCCCTCGCCCCCGGCGGAACGATCTGCGCCTGGCTGCCCACCAACGGGCTGACCCTGACCGAGTTCAAGAGCCTGCTGCGCTCCTTTGTCGAGGTTTTCCCGGAAAGCAGCCTCTGGTGGTGCAATCCGGCCAATGTTATCCTGCTGGGGAGCACGCAGCCGCTGAAAATCGATTTCCCGGCCTTTCGAAAAACGCTCTCCGCCGATAAGATCCGGCAGGACTTGAGCGAGGTCCGGCTGGATCAGCCGCTCGCGCTGGCTACGCTGTTCATGCTGGGCCCGGGGCGTCTGCGAAAGCTGACCGCCGATGCGCCGCTCAACACGGATGCCAAGCCGCTGATCGAATTTTCCAAGACCATGGCGCCGACTGTACCGATGGACACTTACCGCTGGATGATGGATAACCTGGAGCCGGTGAGCGATTATTTTGTCTGGGATGAGAGCGGCGCGGAGAGCGCGGAGGACAGCCTGGCGCAATTGCGCTCGGCCTGCGAACAGTGGTACCGGGCGCGCAGGGTATTATACGAGGGGAAGTTTGCCAGCTGGGTGTTCCAGGAGCCCTCGGTTGCGGTGCAGCTGTATCTCAAAGCCCGGGCCTTGAACCCGGAGGATGAATATATCGGCTATTTTGCCGGGGGACAGTCCGTCAATCCCGACTCGCTTGCCGGGCTGGCCGCGGAAAATCCACGGGATTTCGTGGTCCGCTACCAGCTTGGAAGTTACTATATAGGTTTGGGCGATGCCGCAAAAGCCAGTCATTACTTTACTGAGGTGACTCGGATCGTTCCGGAACACGCCCTGTCCTGGTTCCAGCTCGGGGTCTGCCACGAGGACCAGGGAAGGCCGGAGGAGGCCGAAAGTTATTTCCGGAAGGCGCTGGAAATCAATCCGGCTAGCCCGCAGACCCTGGTCAACCTGGGTTTATTGCATTACCGGCGCAAACAGTACGGCCAGGCGGAAAAGCTTTTTCTCGAGGCCCTCGAGGCCAGCCCGAACTACGGCCAGGCGACATTCAACCTGGCGAACCTGAAACTCCGGCAAGGCGAGAAACAGGAGGCCGAGCGCCTGTACCGCGAGACCCTGGCTAATGACCCGTTCATGTTCCTGGCCAGTCTGAATCTCGGGGTGCTGCTGACCAACCGCGGCTCTTATGAGGAGGCGGTAGGGCAGTACCGCAGGGCCATCGCGCTCAGCCCCGGGCTGCTGACCGCCTACAATAATCTGGCCCTGACCTATGACAAGATGGGCGACCCGGCCAATGCCGAAAAAGTCCGTGAGTACGCCAGCCGTTTAGAGGCCCGCACCGGGGGCAAGAGCGCCGGGAATGCGGAACCGTGAATCCAGTGGACGAGTAAATATCACTTATTGTAAATCACTTGAA
>MFIX01000072.1:16827-18481 GCA_001780825.1 Candidatus Glassbacteria bacterium RIFCSPLOWO2_12_FULL_58_11
TAAATCCCCCTCGATCCCCCTTTTTCAAAGGGGGAGGCCAATTCCCCCTTTGCCAAAGGGGGGTTAGGGGGGATTTGGAGTGAACCCCGTAGACTGGACAAAGGGTTCAGAAAATAAGTACATTGCCTGGCGCAGCCCAGGCTGGGGTTGTCTTACAGTTAACTTTCAAAATCTTATGCATAAATCAGACTAACAAGACAGAAAACGAACTATGCACCTGCTCCTGATGATCCCCTCCAGCCTGCTGCTGGCCCTGCTGTTTATCCATTCCTGGCGTTACCGGGGGAAAAAGACCACCCTGGCCTTTTTCGGGGGCTGTTTCATTTTCGGCCTGATCCGGGGCAACGTGATCTATGATATAATCACTGGCTTTCTCAAGGGCGAAACCCTGCCCTACCGCTTCCTGCGGCCGGTGGTCTCCCTCGGCCACGCCTCGCTGCAGGAGTGTATCGGCTGGATCTTCGCGCTCTACCTCTGCTGGTCCACTGTCGAGTGGGTGCTTTCACGCCAGGGGAACAGTAAGATCGGTCTGTTCCGCCTGATCGGCCTCTCGGGATTCCTGATGGGCGGCGTGTCCTATGCCGTGGAGGCCGCCTCCGCCGCGGTGAAATGGTGGGTCTGGGTCTTTCCGATCCGGAACCCATTTTACGCCGAGGTGCCCTTTGTCGGGATTGTCGAGTGGATCTCGGTGATCTTCGATTTCCTCCTGCCTTTCCTGCTGATCCGTCATAAAGTAGTCCGCGGCAAATGGATTGCGCCTGTCCTGCTGCCGTTTCCGCTGCACATGCTGGCCCATTTCAAAGTGACTGACATCTCGCCCCTGCTGCCGCTGACCCCCAATGAGCTCTGGCACTGGCTGATGCTCTGCCTGCTGTTCTGGGGCATCGCAGTCGGCGGGCCGGAGATCACTCCCTGGACCGCTGAGGTCGAGAAAGAGCCGCGCGGGAAATCCTGGCGCCGCTTCGCGGTGCTTATCGCGGTGGCTGGTTTTATCCTGACCCTGGCGCTGGTGCATTTCGTGATCATCCACGAGCCTGAGGTGGGCGTGAGCCTGGTGCCGTTTATCACCGGAGTGCTCTTTTTCAATCCGCTCTATGCCGCGATTTTCCTGGTGGTCTCCTGTACCATACTAGGGCTGTTCTCCGGGGCCTGGAGCTACATGCTCGTGCCGCTGCTGCTGTACGCGGTGTTCGCTTTCGGCAGCCGCTGGTCGGTCGCTTATCTGAATCTTTCCAGGAGAAAGCTGATAGGCGCGGCGGTGCTTGTCCTTTCTACGGTATCGGTGATCTGGTACTATCATGAGCGCCAGGTGCGCTACAAATCCCTGCAGGAGGCCGGCCGGGAGATTGTCAAAATCGAGACGGTCGCCGACCTGGACCGCCTGCTCGACCAGCTTCCCGCGCCAGAGGACCCGGCCGATGCGTTCCATTACAACCGTCTGGGAATAGAATTGAACAAGCGGCGCAACTACACCGCCGGCAGAAGAATCCTGGAAAAGGCCCTGAGCTGCGACAGCACCTATGCCTATGCCTGGTTCAACCTCGGCTGGTCCCTGCGCAACCTGGGCAAGTACGGCCTGGCGATCCGGGCCTACGAAAAGGGGCTGGAGTTTAATCCAATAGATTTCGGCAGCTACCTGTTGCTGGGCGAGATT
>MFIX01000072.1:18500-19812 GCA_001780825.1 Candidatus Glassbacteria bacterium RIFCSPLOWO2_12_FULL_58_11
TGAAGCAAGCGGAAGGGCTCTACCGAAGGGCGCTCTCCTACGACAAAAAGAACGCGGAGATCCTGCTCGCCCTGGAGAGCGTGCTTTACAGCGGCAACCGTCTGGACGAGGCGATCGCGCTGCTCAAAGCCGGCCTGCCGGATGCCGGGGACCGTCAGAAACTGGCCAGCCGCCTGGCCGCCGATCTGTTCAAGGCCGGCAAGCCGGACCAGGCCATAGCATACTACGCTGAGGTGATCCGCGAGGATGCGGAGCACCTGAGCGCCGCCGCGCTCAGCCTGGCCCTGATTTACTGGAACGAGCGCAAGGAGCCGCAAAAGGCGCTGGAGTATGCGGAGCTGGCAACTCGGGTAAAACCCACGGCGGATTCATACATGCTGAAAGGGGCGATCTGCGAGGAGCTGGGCTTGAAAGACCAGGCGCGGGAGTCTTACCGGGTGGCGGAGTCGCTGAAGCAGTAGGAGAAGTGGGAAATAATATGATGCCCTCGGCCGACTGCAGGAGGCTACCGCATCTTATCGCCAATTCATTGAGCTGGCGCCGCCAAAGTATGCGGAACAGATTGAATATGCCAGAGCGCGGCTTGAACAACTTAAAGGAAAATAGTGATGGAAAACTCGAACAAGTTTTTCCAAAACCTGTTTAGTAAAGAAAAAAAGCAAGACGCTGCCGGGTTCTTGAAGAAAGGCGATATCATTGCACAAGAATACGAGATTCACGGGACTCTAGGCAAGGGTGGGTTTGGTATTGTATATTTGGTATGTCATCGTGATAGCGGTAAAGTTTTAGCTCTTAAAACTTTCCGTGATGAGTTTTTGAGTGACACCGCGGCCAGGGAAGAATTCAAAAAGGAAGCTTTGGTGTGGGTTAATCTGGATGAGCACCCGTTTGTTCTGGCCGCGGAATTTGTGGTAGAATATTCGGGCCGATTGTTTGTTGCAATGGATCACATTGCGCCTGGTCCGCAGGGCCAGGTCAGCCTGCAGGATCACTTGTGGAACTCCCGCGGGAATTTTAGTCAGGACCGGGCCTTGGAATGGGCGCTTCAATTCTCTTATGGGATGGAACATGCCAACGCCCATGGGATAAAGTGCCACCGTGATATTAAACCGACAAACATATTGATTACCCAGGATGGGATATTGAAGATTACGGATTTTGGCCAGGCAGTTGCGGCTACCGTATCTTCGGCGAAGATGAATAACTCGATTGCTTCTGGTGATGAAAATGGATTCAGTTTCAGTATTGTGCGGACAGAGAGGGGGAATATTTGCGGTACTCCGGGTTATATTGCGCCTGAGGTGTATCGTGG
>MFIX01000073.1:0-1200 GCA_001780825.1 Candidatus Glassbacteria bacterium RIFCSPLOWO2_12_FULL_58_11
GCGGGAGGAGCAGGAATGGCCGCTGGCCCGCACGAAATACACCAGCTACTATCTGCACAGCGGTGGGAAAGCCAATACCGGCTCCGGGGATGGGACATTGAGCACCGCTTTACCCAAAGCGGAGGCCCCGGACAATTTCAGCTACGACCCGGCCGATCCGGTTCCCTCGACTCCGGATGCCCCGACCGACCAGCGGAAGCTCGAAACCAGGCCGGATGTGCTGGTGTTCACCTCGGCGGCCCTCAAAAAGCCCCTCGAGGTCACCGGGCCGGTCGAGGCGGTGCTTTATGCCGCCAGCTCGGCGCCCAACACGGATTTTACCGCCAAGCTGATTGATGTCTACCCCGATGGCCGGGCCATCCGCCTCTGCGATGGGATCATCCGGGCCAGTTTCCGCGAAGGCAGCACCGGCACCTCGAATATCGAGCCGGGGAAAGTTTATCAATACAAAATCGACCTCTGGGCCACCAGCAACCTGTTCCTGCAGGACCACCGCATCCGGGTCGAGGTTTCCAGCAGCAATTTCCCGCGTTTCGACCGCAACCTGAACACCGGCGGGACCTTCGCTTTCGATTCCACCCTGGCCGTGGCTAAGCAGACCATCTATCACAGCCGGGAATATCCCTCATATATCAAGCTGCCGGTGATTGAATAAAATACACAGGTTAAACCTTAGGGGAGGCGAATGCGTCTCCCCTAATATTATTGATAGGGTTCCCGTTTCCCGCTCTTGACCCTCGCCCGCTGAAAATCCTACATTGAATGATCGCGTTTAAATCTGATTCATATTCTCATCAAGAACTTCGGAGGAAGGCAATGCCCAAAATGAAAGCGATGCAGGTAACTAAAGGCGGCCGGAAATTCGAGCTGGTGGAAAGACCCATCCCCAAGCCCGGGCCGGGCCAGGTGCTGATCAGTGTGGCGGCTTGCGGTATCTGCCACAGCGACATGTTTGTCCGCGAGGGACACTGGCCGGGAATCCAGTATCCCCGGGTGCCGGGCCATGAGGTTGTCGGTCGGGTGAAAGAGCTAGGCGAGGGTGTCACCCTCTGGAAAAAGGGGCAGCGGGTCGGCGCGGGCTGGCACGGCGGACACTGTTTCACCTGCGATAGCTGCCGAAGAGGAGATTTTATCAACTGCAGCAACGCCCTGATCACCGGGCTGACCCATGACGGCGGCTATGCCGAATTTATGCTGGCA
>MFIX01000073.1:1212-4649 GCA_001780825.1 Candidatus Glassbacteria bacterium RIFCSPLOWO2_12_FULL_58_11
CTGGCGCTGGTGCCCGCCGAACTGGATTCGGCCGAGGCGGCGCCCCTGCTCTGCGCCGGAATAACGACTTTTAATTCCCTGCGCCATTCCGGCGCCCGGCCGGGCGATCTGGTGGCCGTGCAGGGGATCGGCGGGCTGGGCCACCTGGGAGTCCAGTTTGCCAGCAAAATGGGCTTCCGGACAGTCGCCCTCTCCCACGGCAAGAGCAAGAAAAAGCTCGCGCTCGAGCTGGGGGCCAGGCACTATATCGACACCTCGGCCTCCGACCCGGTAGCCGAGCTGCAGAAATTGGGCGGAGCGCGGGTGATCCTGGCCACCGCGCCGAACAGCAAGGCGATCAGCTCGGTGATCAACGGGCTGGGGATTGATGGCCGGGTGGTGGTGGTGGGCGCGGCGATGGAGCCCATCGAGGTCTCGCCGATCCAGTTGATCCCCGGCAGAAGGTCGCTCGGCGGCTGGCCCAGCGGCAGCGCCAAGGATTCCGAGGACACGCTCAATTTCAGCGCGCTGACCGGCGTGCACAGCCGGATCGAGACCTTTCCCCTGGAGAAAGCCGAGGAAGCCTATCAGCGGATGCTCAGTAACAAGGCCCGGTTCCGGGTGGTCCTGAAAATCGCCTAGATTATTTAACCGGGATTGTACGTGCACCTCTCGCCGTAAGGGCAGGCCCCTGTGCCTGCCCTGTTCCCGCCGGATGGTCACAGGGGGTCTCACCCACGCAGCCCAGGCAAACCGCCGGAGCCCCGCCGTAGGGGCGACGCATGCGTCGCCCCTGCAATGCCCCTTCTCCCACATACCGCCAGCCATCACAGGCCTTTCCCGCTCGCCGTCAAAGAATATCTATTGAGTGTTCCCTTTAGACTCTGTATTTTTAGTCATCCACGGGGCTTTATTACACCTGAATCGAAAAGCTGCAAATTTCCCGGCGCCGCGCCGAGCGCGCCGGGAGTTTTTTCGCGCCATCTCCAATCAAGGAGCCGCCATGCGAATTTGTTCCGTGAGGTTTTTTAAGCGCTGGCCTCTGGCCGCCTGCCTGGCCGCCGCGCTTTGGCTGGGCTGCGCCAGGCCGCAAAAGACGGCCTCGCCGGCCGGGGAATGTTTCCAGGTCGCGGTGGAGTACCATAAGCTGGACAATGGGCTAAAAGTGGTGCTCTCGCCGGATCACAGCGTGCCGACAGTCACCCTGGCCGTGTACTTCAACATCGGGTTCCGCATCGAGCCCCGGGACCGCACCGGGTTCGCCCATCTGTTCGAACACATGATGTTCCAGGGCTCGCAGAACCTGGGTAAAATGGAATTCATCCGCCTGGTGCAGTCCAATGGCGGGATACTCAACGGCTCCACGCGCTTCGACTACACCAACTACTTCGAAATCCTGCCCTCCAACAAGCTGGAAACCGCGCTCTGGGCCGAGGCCGACCGTATGAAAGGCCTGGCGATCACCCAGGAAAACCTGGCCAATCAGCAGGGAGTGGTCAAGAACGAGGTCAAGGTGAACGTGCTGAACCAGCCTTACGGCGGGTTCCCCTGGCTGGATATGCCGCAGTACGCCAATACCAACTGGTACAATTCGCACAATTTCTATGGCGACCTGGCGGATATCGACGCCGCCACGCTGACCGATGTCCAATCCTTTTTCAAAACCTACTATGCGCCGAACAACGCCGCTCTGGTGCTCTGCGGCGATTTCGAGCCTGAAGTGGGCCTGGCCCTGGTCCGCAAGTATTTCGAAGCTATCCCATCCTCCGAGCTTCCCCCGCAGCCGGACCTCGCCGAGCCGGTGCAGCAGCAGGAGAAAAAGGTGAGCCGGGTGGACTCCCTGGCCAACCGGCCGGCGCTGGCATTCGCCTACCACATGCCGGAAAGGCATACTCCCGAGTACTACGCCATGGGACTGCTGGACCAGATGCTGGTCCAGGGCGAGGACTGCCTGCTCTACAAAGCCCTGGTGAAGCAGCGCGGGATGACCGGATCGGTGGAGGGCGGGATCAATTTCGCCCTGGGCAACATGCTCAACTACAACGGCCCGATGCTTTGGACCGCGGCCCTGTTCCACGACTCGAATGTCTCGAGCGACTCGATCATGGACGAGGTGGACCGGGTGATCGGCCAGGTCTGCGCCCAGGCTCCGGAACAGGCCGCGCTGGACCGCGCGCTGGTGAAATTCCGCTCGGGATTTTATGATTCCCTGGAAGACTATTATGGGTTCGGCCGGGCCGACCTGCTGGCCTGTTTCGCTCTGTTCGATGATAATCCGGAGGGGATCAACCAGCTCGAGGAACATTTCCGTGCGGTCACTCCGGACCTGCTCCTGAAAACCGCCCGGGATTATCTTCGCCCGACCAACCGTACGGTCTTGAGCCTGGTGCCGAAAAATTAATCGCAACCCCGGAGAAATCTTCCATGCGTAAAAAATATCTGTTATTCTGCTTACTGGCTTGTCTTACCGCAGTCCCGCTCCTGTCGCAGAAAGAGAAGCCGCCGGAGAGTGGAGCGCCGAAAGATTTCGTGCTCCCGGAACGGCAGACATTCACCCTGGACAATGGTCTGGCTGCCACTCTGGTGCAGTTCGGCGATCTGCCCAAGGTCACCGTGCGCGTAGTGCTCCGCGCCGGCAACCTCAACGAGGCGGCGGATGAGGTCTGGCTGGCCGATCTCACCGGCAACCTGCTGAAAGAGGGAACAACCACCCGCAGCGCGGAGCAGATCGCTGACCAGGCCGGCGGGATGGGGGGCGTGATCGATGTGGCCGTGGATGCGGACCAGACCACGATCAGCGCCGATGTACTCTCCGAGTTCGGCAGCCGGCTGGTTCCCCTGATCGCAGATATCGCGCGCAACCCGCTTCTGCCGCAGTCCGAGATCGAAAGGCTCAAGGCTGATCTCCAGCGCAACCTGAGCATCGAAAAAAGCCAGCCCCAGTCGATCGCCCTCGAAAGTTTCCGTAAAGCGCTCTATCCGGACCACCCCTATGGCCGCGTGTTCCCGACCGAGGAGATGATCCGCACCTATACCGTGGAAAAGGTGCGCGGCTTTTACCAGCGCAATTTCGGCGCGGCCCGGGCGCATGTTTACGTGGCCGGCCGGTTTGATGGTTCCGCGGTGGAAAAGGCCCTCCGCGAGGCTTTCGGCGACTGGACCCGCGGCCCCGAGCCCCTGCTGAATCCACCCGCTCCCCGCACGGAGCATATCATCCACCTGATCGACCGGCCCGGCGCGCCTCAGTCTACTCTTTACCTCGGGCTGCCGGTAGTCGACCCTTCCAGCACGGATTTCATGTCCCTGCAGGTGACCAACGCCCTGCTGGGCGGCGTATTCTCTTCACGGATCACCACCAATATCCGCGAAGACAAGGGCTATACGTATTCACCCCACAGCGCGATCAGCACCCGTTACCGGGATGCCTACTGGCTCGAGAGCGCGGATGTGACTACCGA
>MFIX01000073.1:4659-5017 GCA_001780825.1 Candidatus Glassbacteria bacterium RIFCSPLOWO2_12_FULL_58_11
GCCTCGCTCAAGGAAATATTTTACGAGATCGGCCGCCTGCAAAAAGAGGCCCCGCCCGCAGAGGAACTGAGCGGGATCCAAAACTATATGGCCGGGACATTCGTATTGCGCAACTCCCAGCGGGGCGATATTATCAGCCAGCTCGCTTTCCTCGACCTTCACGGCCTGGGGATCGACTACCTGACCAACTATGTCAGGAATATCATGGCGGTCACGCCTGAGCAGGTGCAGAAAATGACCCGGACCTACATCCAGGACCAGAACATGACCTTGGTCGTGGTGGGCGATAAGGCCAAGGTAGAGGCGCTGTTAAAGCCCTACGGGCCGCTTGCGGCAAACTAGGGCAGGGATAATGCGT
>MFIX01000073.1:5097-10210 GCA_001780825.1 Candidatus Glassbacteria bacterium RIFCSPLOWO2_12_FULL_58_11
GCGGACCGCTGAAAATTCCGGGAGTTCTCCCATTTCCGAGTGAGGTTTGACTTGGCCGCCAGTTGGTACAGCCGTCACGAGCCGGCCCTGCTTCTGCTTGCGGCCGCAGTCTGCCTGATATTCTCCGGCATCCAGCCCTATGACCGGACCACCTGGTGGATGGAGATTTTTCCGGTCCTCCTCGGCGCCCCGGTCCTGATCGCCACGTACCGCAAGTTTCCGCTCACTCCATTGCTTTACCGCCTGCTGCTGCTCCACGCATTGATCCTGATGCTCGGCGGCCATTACACCTATGCCCGCGTCCCCCTCGGCATCTGGTTCCAGGAGCTTTTCAGCTTAAGCCGTAATCACTATGACCGCCTGGGCCACCTGGCCCAGGGTTTCATTCCCGCGATCCTGGCCCGCGAAATCCTGCTGCGCGCCTCGCCACTGAAACCGGGTAAGTGGCTTTTCTTCCTGGTGACCGCGGTCTGCCTGGCGGTGAGTGCCTGTTATGAGTTTATCGAGTGGTGGGCCGCCCTGCTCGGCGGGGAGTCGGCGGAGGCTTTCCTCGGCACCCAGGGTGATATCTGGGACACGCAGTGGGACATGTTCCTCGCCCTGCTCGGGGCTCTGGCGGCCCAGCTCACTCTCGGCGGAGTTCACGATCGGGCGCTGAAACGGTTACCGGCTCCTTCCACCGAATAAGCGCTATAAAATTCAAGGGCTTGCCGCGGAAAAACTTGACTTTCCGCTCTCAATCCCTTAACGTATTCTTGCAGAGATAGCAATTCATTCTCATAATTATTGACAACCGTAAGCAGGGGGGCGGCCGCGTCATCCTGCTTTTTTCTTAATATTCACCGGGGCGGCCCGGATTTCGGGAAGGGGAATAAGGCATGGATACTCTTGGCATTCTCGGTTTCGTCTTCGGCATTTTCGGCCTGATCGCTTTCGGACAGGTGTCCGCGCTGAAAAAGCAGGTGTACCTCTTGCGCCTGGACTTGAAAAACAGCCTGGCGCCCGCCGGCGAATCCTCCTGCGGCTGCGGTGATGACTGCGGCTGCGAGAGCCACTAAAAACCATTCTCTAGCTTTTCGCAACCAATCGGATTGCCCGGCCTGTCCAAATAAAAAGAGGCTGTCCCCAAAGCTGAGGATAGCCTCTTGTCGTATCTGTAAAGATAATTTGATTACCTGATGCTGGGGCGCGGCACGCCGTGCCCGCTTTTGCTTTTTCAAACCGCGGCCAGGCAACGCTCGAGCAGGCTGATATCCTCTTCCAGCATGCCGGGCTTGCTCTCGTTATAAATCCCCACGCAGACCGCATCGTTCTCGCGCATCTTCCCGGTGGCAAAGCGCAGCGCCTCGGCCGGGTTGTTGCGTCCCGCGGCCATGATCTTGTAGTGTATCACCGGCGCGGGCAGTTCCTGGATCAGATCGGTCATCGCCCGGCGGTCCTCCTCGAGATAGACCTCCTCGAGGCCGGAGACATGCTCCGGGTTCATGCCCCGTGGGATCGGGTTATAGTAGGAGCACATGAAATAATCCAGCTCCAGGTTGTCCATTGCCCAGCGGATTACCTCCGAGTTGTGGGCCGCCACCGCGGCCAGCATCCCGGCCTGCCTGACCATCTCGACCACCGGAATGATCTCTCTCAGGCGGCCGTTGGCGTGAAGGTGGTCCATCACTCCGCCGTGAAGGTGGCAGGCGACGGCCTGGCCCTTGATAGCCCGCTCGACGCACATCTGCTGGGGACCCACTTCCGGGCAAGTCTGGGCGAACCACTGGAGAGCGCCGCCTCCATCACGGTGCTCCATCAGCATCCGCATCACGTGATGGTCCGTGCGGGCCACGATCGAGTTGATCCCCAGGCGCTCCGCCTCAACCAGGGTCTTCTTGATCCGGTCCACGCTGTAGTAATGCATCATCCGCTGGTCCATCTCCGGACCCTGGTGGGAAAACCCGCTGAACGGGTTGCTCCCGATTATGAAGCGGCTCACTTTCAGCCCGCCGAATCTGACATATTCCATGCTCGCACCTTCTCTCGCCTGGGTTCAACCTGATTTCCACTCTGTGTTTTAATACATTCTAACGCCCGATAGCGATAATTTACAACATTTATTGTTCCCGCCGCTCCGACAAGTGCAGCTCTAACGCTCTCCCGCATCGTACAGCACCAGGTCGTCGATCAGCATTTCCGCCTCTCCGCCCTTTTCCGGCCAGACAAGGAAAAACAGGTCATCCACCCGGTGGCCGGCGCTGAACTCGGTCTGGTTCCCGTCGTTTTTGACTCCCTCCCGGGTGAAATTCAGAGTTACGGTCTGCCAGAGGCCCGGCGCCAGGTCCCCGAGGACAATGTGGCGGTTGTCGCTGTCGGTCAGGTCGAATATCATCGCCTGGACCCGGGCCGTTTGCCGACAATAACCACGAAAGCGCAGCCGGGTATTCTCTCCTACCGCCTGGGGCGGATCGACAATCAGCCTGATCCGCTTGAGATTTTCTCCTGGGCTTTCCAGGCCGCGGGCCACGCCCCAGTCGTTTTCCAGCTTGAGGCCCTGCTGAATGACCTGGTAATCGGTATGCGTCCAGGGATGGTAATATTCCAGCGGATCGAAGCCGCGCACTAGGATTACGCGCCTGGGAAAAGGCTCATTATCCGAATTACCCTCTCCAGCCTTTTCGCTGAAACAAATTACATCATCCACGATCAGCTCGGCGCCGCTTTGTCCGCCCAATGTCTCCGCCATAATAGTCAGTCCGCCCATGCGCTCGCCCTCGCGGATCGGCCCGCTCTCCGCGCTGTCCGGCTCCGCCGCGCTGAAATCCGCTGTCGCCTCGGACCAGCTTCCCTGGACCAGGCCGGACACCTTAAGGCTGTGGCTCAGGTTCTGGTCCAGGTTAAAAAGCCTGACTGTCAGCGCATCCGTACCCCTGAGAAAATAGCGGAAATAGACCCGGTTCGAGGCTCCCATGCGCGGGTAGTCGGAAGCCGTGATACTCAACAGAAGAACGCCGCTGCGGCTTTCCGCCATTGCTGCCCGGAGAGCAGTGGTGTTTCCCGGATATACCGGGATATTCACCTGCTCCGACCGGCCGCTCCAGAGGACATCCTTGCGCAGCCGCTCGAAATCCGCGGCGGCCCAGATTCTGGCCGGGAAATGGTCCGGGCGTGGGGCTGCCGCCCGCGCGGCTGCTGGACTTTCGGGAGACGGGATTTCAGACCCGGGTTTGCCGCAGCAGAACGGCAGGGGAGCAAAGAGCAACAGAAATAGTGTTTTTCTCAAGGCGTAGCTCACATTTCGTCATCGTCATTTTCAGCGCCCGCTTGCCCCGGCCCGGCGGGAGCGAGATTCTGGCCGGCCAGGTATTTGTCTTTATACCAGGCCATGTAGGTTCGCAGCTTCGCCAGGTAGTCCTCCAGCCCCAGTTTCTGCTCATCGTAGATCATGAACGTGAGGTCGGGGCGGCGGTTGGCGAAGTTGCGCTGCTGGTCCCGTCCGTGCACATACTTTTTCTCCGGTGTGGACATCCCTCTTGGAAGCTGGCTTTTTTCCCAGGTTTGTACGATCCGGCCGAACACCTCGTCCCGCTCCTTCAGGTTGGCCTCGACAATCCCGGCCGCGCGCCCGAGGGCCTGGTAGGCCGCGGCGTTGTCATTGAAATGCGCGCGGTGGGCCTCGGTGATCGTGCTTTCCAGGCGGGACAGGGCCAGATAGGTCCGGGCCGTGTGGTCGAACAGCTCAGCCAGCCGGGTGAACAGCTCGAAATCGTAGGCGTTTTTCGCCCCGGCGGCCTGGTTTATCCGGCAGATTGTCAGCACCCGCCGCATAGAGGGAATCATCGCGCGGGAGGCGGACACCCGCTCTTTGTACTCGGTATTCCAGTAGGGATCGTACTCCACGTCATTCCGGGGCAGGTCGGGCAGGTGGGTCTTGCCCACCTCGCCCCAGTGCCAAACTTTGCGCTCGAACGAGTCCATGTAGTAGTAGCTGGCCTTGTTCAGTATCTCGTACAGTTCACGCACATTGCGGCTCTGAGCGCCGTAGTAGTTGACGAAAAATTTGTCGATGAACTCCTCCAAACTCGGATTCGCGCCGCTCCAGGAGTACTCGGCGGCAATAATATAGCGCAGCATCCAGATCTGATTGTGCACGCCGGAGCAGTTCCAGGAGGTGGAAATCATGCCCTTGAACTTTCCTGAGAGCGCGGCGGGAGCCAGCTCTTTGTAAGACCTTTCCAGATGGCCGCCGTACTGGTCGTATATCGTTTCCCGATAGAAATAGGGCAGAAAGAGATGCTCGATCCCCGGGTTGGGATCGTAAATGTAAAGCGGGTAGCCTTTCTCCAGAGCTATCTTATCTTTCCGGTCATTATAGCCCCCCGGGGTCATCAATCCCTCCACCGGCTTGACTTTTTCTTCCGGCTCGTAGCCCCCATCCCAGGCCATGGGTTTGCGGCCCAGCTTTTTTACCTGCTCGGCGATACGGTTGATGTAGATTCCCTTAAGCGCGTAGCGGCCTATTTCAGCCATCTTCGCCTGGCAGCCGCATTCCACGCCTTTGCCCAGCACGTAAGTCTCGTCGCAGCCGATATGGAAATACTCGGAGCCCGGAGTGGCCTCGATCGCATCTTTTAGCAAGTCGAACTCCAGCTCGTAAGTGCCTTCCCGCAAGGGACAGAAACCCCAGTTGTCGGAGGGCACCTCGCGCAGGTGCTTAAACTCAGGATGCTTGAGGATAAAACTTACATGCCCCAGCCCCTGCACCAGCGGCACGATCTGGATGTGATACTGGCGCGCCAGGCGGGTTAATGCCTGCATCTGCTGCATGGTGAACGCCCCCGGAGCGCCGATCACCGGGTGGCTGGGGTACTCGAACTTGTCCTCCCACTCCCAGATCAGCATGTTGACCTTGTAGCGCGATAATGTGCGGATAAAGTTCTCGACATAGTCCTGATTTTCCTGGAAATGCTTGGTGTCGTAGTGCACGGCCCGCTCGGGGATATCCGGCCAGTCGGTAATCTCGACTCCCTGGATCACCAGCCCGGCGCGTCCGGGCTGGATGAGCTGGAGCAGGGTCTGCATGCCGTAAAACAGTCCCGCGCTGCTATTGGCCCGAACCGTAATTTTTTTC
>MFIX01000073.1:10256-10347 GCA_001780825.1 Candidatus Glassbacteria bacterium RIFCSPLOWO2_12_FULL_58_11
CCCCGCTCCGGGTAAGCACTATCGAACCGGCCGTCCCTTCCGGCCCGCCGACAGCGGCCTCAAGGCCCCAGTCCGCTTTCAGGCGCGATTT
>MFIX01000074.1:0-6549 GCA_001780825.1 Candidatus Glassbacteria bacterium RIFCSPLOWO2_12_FULL_58_11
CACAGACCGATAATCAAATTATGAAAAACATTGAATCAGCCCCAAATATCGAAGAGAACGGCAGCGAGCTCGAGGTGCTTTTCCGGATCAGCCAGGTGATTCAATCCTGCTCCGCGCCCGAGACGACGTATAAGTCGGTGCTGGATCTCCTGGAACAGCTGGTGGATTTTGAATTCGCCGCTCTGTTCATCTACGATGAGGGGCTGAAGAAATTGAACCTTGTGGCCGACAAGGGACATGCGGTCGACCTGATTCAACCGGTAAGCTTCGATATGGGCAACGGCCTCAGCGCCTGGGTGGCCAAGCAGAAAAGGCCGATCCTGCTGAGCGAGCTGCACCGCGGCAAGAGCGAGGACAAGACTCCCGTGCGCTCTTTCCTATCCATCCCCCTCTTGCTGGGCGACAGGGTCATCGGCGTGATGAATTTCGGCCACACCCGGGCCGGTTCTTTCAACCGCCATAACCTGCAGGTTCTGACTATCGCCGCCGGCCAGTTGAGCGTGATAATCGAGCGCACCCTCTATTTCAACCGCCTGGCGGAAACCAACCGGGCGCTCGAGGAGGCCAACCTTCAGCTCAAGGCCGCCCAGCAGGCCCTGGTGGAACGCGAGCGGCTGGCCGCGGTCGGCGAGGTGGCGGTGACAGTCAACCACGAGATCAATAACCCCCTGACCGTGATTATCGGCAATGCCGAACTGCTGCTCAAGGACCTGGCGGCGGCCGAGCCCGGCGTGCTGGCCAAGGTCGGAAACATCGTCACCGAATCGAAGCGCATCGCTCAGATTACCCGGGCCCTGCGCCGTATCGACCGCCCGGTCTCCGTGGATTACCTCCCCGGCGGAGCCAAAATGATCCGCCTGGACACCGGGGAAGCCGCGCCGAAACGCCAGGTCTCCTCGGGGTCGAAGTAAGCCGCGCGCCGAACTTTCCCGCCATTCCGCCCCGCACTATCCTCGATCAATCCCGGCAACCCTGATTGCGGCGCCGTCCGCAGATAAAATGAACATTCCTGCCCCGGCTAAAGGTATAATTATCTGGCAATTTGGTTGACATTTTAGTCCATGATAAGTTACATTAATCATCCTGATCGATTGCCCGGTTGCCGGAGAACCGGCCAGCCTATCCATGCCGGAGAGGAAAGAGAGCCCTGGATGAAAAGCCGTTATTACATATCGTTGATCGTTCTGCTGCTCTTTGCCGGCACGCGGAATCTCGGCTCGCAGTACTCGGCAAATCGCGCGGGCGGAACGCAGGAGTGGCTGCTCTTTGAAGAGGTGCTGCGGGTGGTGTCCGATAATTACGTGGACCCGATCCCGCCCGAGGACCTGGTGCTCGGGGCGGTCGAGGGATTGGTGGAAAGCCTGGATCTGCACAGCCAGCTTCTGGACCAGCGGCGCCACAGCCGCCTGATGGAACAGACCAAGGGCGAGTTCGGCGGGATCGGTATAGAAATTTCCATCCGCGAGGACACGCTCACCGTGCTCTCGCCGATACCCGGGACGCCCGCCCAGCGCGTGGGCTTGCAGTCCGGCGACCGGATAGTACGGATCGAGGATGAACCGACATTCGGCATGAAACTGGAAGATGCGGTCAAGCGGCTTAAAGGCCCGCCGGGCACGCTGGTCAATATTTGGATCCGGCGGATGGGTGTGGACAGTGACATCCATTTCCCGATTGTCCGGGCGATTATCAAGATCGAGAGCATCCAGGGCAAGTTTATGCTCAGCCCGGATATCGGCTATGTGCGCTTGGGAGTGTTTTCCGATAAAAGCGCCGAGGAGCTGATCGAGGCGATGAACGACCTCAAGGCCCACGGCATGCAGAAACTGATATTCGACCTGCGGGACAACCCGGGCGGACTGCTTTCCCGGGCCGTGGATGTGGCCGATATATTCCTCGATCCCGGCCAGGTGATAGTCTCCACCCGGGGCCGGATCCACAATGCCAATGAGGTTTACAAGGCGACCCGGCCGGCGCTCTGGGGCAAGGGCCCGGTAATCACCCTGATCAGCGGGGGCAGCGCCTCGGCCAGCGAGATTGTCGCCGGCGCCCTGCAGGACCACGACAAATCGGTTATCCTGGGCACCACCAGCTACGGCAAAGGCTCGGTACAGACCATTATCGACCTGCGCGACAGCTATGCGCTCAAGCTCACGACCGCCAAGTACTACACTCCCTCGGGCCGCTGCATCCATTCGGACAGCCGGGCTGGGGATGAACACCATTCTTTGCTCGTTCCCGAGGACACCCTTCAGGCTTTCAACACCGATTCCGGGCGGACCGTTCACGGCGGCGGAGGGATAACTCCGGACCTCGTGCTGCGGCCCGAGCAGCCCAATGGTGCGGAGCGTAAAATCTACCGCCAGGTGGGCAAGTTCCGCTCGATGATGTTCCGCTACGCGGTGCAGTTCAAGACCGACCATCCGCAGCTGGGGGCCGACTCGATCGATTCCGAGGCCTATGTCAGGAACTTCGAGGATAAGTTGGTCAAGATCACCCCCGCGATGGTGGCCGATGTGCGGAAGCTGATGAAAGAAAACGAGTTCGACTTGACAGAGGAAGATTACAAGGAGGCGGAGCCCCTGCTTCGCCAGTGGATGTACTATTATATCGCGGACGCCTGTTTCGATCGCAACACCGCCCAGCGCGTTCTGACCGACTACGATAAGCAGCTGCTCAAAGCGGTCGAGTTGATTGAAACGGCTCCCTCGGCCGGCAACTTTGTCGAAACCTTACTGGCCGGCAGAATCCTGCCTGACACCCTGGATCAAACGGGCCTGGCCCGCTGAGAAATCCAGCCCCGGAGTCACCGTTTTCCCCGGCCGCAAGGAACCGGACCCGCGCCGCGGTATCCGCTCCCCCGGCTCGTGGACAGAGCCAGGCGCCCGGCTGAAGACGCGTTCGGCCCGGACGCCTCTCCCCGCCTTACAAAGATCCTTATCCGCGGTAAGTATCCTTACCGGTGGAACGACCAGTGAATTCATATAAGCGATTCCCTGCCCTGATACCCCTGTTTATTCTCCTGACGCTCACGCTGCGGACCGATCTGGCGGCTTCCTTCCGGGTTCCCTGGCAAAGCTTCGAGCCCGCGCTCGATTGCCCATCCCGGCCTGGCGGCCGCGGCTATTTCCGGCCGGAGTATGTCGAGCTGGCCGAGCGTCTCGACCCGGAGACCCTGGACTGGATGGCCCGGACCTATCCGGTATTGGGCTGGCAGGACATGGAGCCGCGCCTCTACCGGCCCAAGGCTGTTCCCGGGGCCGCCGACCCCGAGGGCTTCCGCTACGATACCGCCCGGCGCTTCATGGAAATGGAGTCCCTGTTCCATTTCGGGCCGCTCAATGGTAATGGGACCCTGATCGAGGAGCTGCTGGAGCTGGACGATAACCGTCTGCTGAGCGTAAACCGCGGCTCACGCAATCTCTCGGTGATCGATACCAAAAACCCGGATGTCGCGGGCGTGATCCCGGCGCCGCGGGGGGCTGAGGCCGTCGAGTTCAACCTGCGTGCCGCCGAGTTGTATTTGGTCGAGCGCAATACCCAGGGCCTGCTGATCGTGAGCCTGAAAGATTATGCGATCAAGGACACCCTGCTGCTGGGCTTCGATCCCGGAGCGGTCTACCAGTCGCGCGATACGCGCTACCTTTATTTTACCGATGAGGCAGCCAGCTCTCTGGTCCGCCTCGACCTGGCCGGCAGCGAAAACCCCCTGCGCATCCGCACCGATCTCGCCCCGCCGTACCTGCTCGCCGGTGAAACGGAAAGCGGCCGTATTCTCCTGATCAGCCGCGTGAACGGCGGGATGCGCCTTTTTGATGGGGCCGGCCTGGGAACCCTGGCGCAGCACGGCCCGCTCGACGGTCCGCCGCTCGCCTTTTTTGTGCCGCGCAACAGCAGCGAGCTCTTTCTGGCCGCCGGGGACTGCCCTCAGAGCACGCTCTATCGATTGAGCGGGGTGGAGGATGGAAATCTCGAGGTCAGCCGGATTGTGTCTCTCAGCGGGGCGGTCACCCGGCTTTCCGGCGATCCGGAGGGTAACGTCCTCTACGCCCTCGATGGGAGCTCGGTATTCCGTCTCGATCCGCTCATTCCGGGACAAATCGTCCGCGCCGGAATCGATGCGGACTTGCGGGATGTGGAGTTCTGCGGGGATAAAGTGCTTCTCAGCGGCGGCCTGAGCACGCTCTACGTGCTGGACGGGAGCTTGTCGGGCCGGCAGCAGACCCTGGAAATGGAGATGGGGCCGGGGCCGCTGCTCTGCCGGCAGGGAAAAATATACGTGGCCAACGGGCTTTCGAATTCGATCACCGTCCTGAATGCCAGGAGTCTCGAGGAAGAAGTCTCGGTCCTGGTGGGGGTCCTGCTCGGCCGGATGGTCTATCAGGATAACCGGGTGGTGGTGAACAACTGCTTCCGCGGCAACCTGCTGGTGCTCGATCCGGATAATTTCCGGATCGATGAAATCGTCCCGGCCAGCGGAGGCCTGGTTTACAGCGGCCGCAACCGGCGTTACTACATCTTCCAGGACAGCCTGGCTTTCTCCCTGCCCGGTCCGCCCTCGCAAGTTTCGATGCGCCTCGAGCTCCCGCTGCCCGGCGGTGTCCGGCTGTTCGCGCAAAGCGCGGAGTCCCCGGACATTTTCTTTGTCGCCGACCAGAATCGCTACCTCAGTGAGATCGACCTGAACCGGAATATGCGCCTCGGAGCGGTTGCCCTGCCGGATGAGTGCCGGGGGCTGTTCGTGGCCAAGGACAACGGCTACGCCATAGCCCCTTCATATACCTACCGTTTCACGGCTTCAGAAAGCCCGGGCCTTAACCGCTCCTGGTCGGTGCGTGCCTTCAAGTTCAACCTGCCGTTTATGGCGGATGAGGGTTTCAGCCGGAACCGGGGCAGCCTGCTTAAATTTGTCGGCCGCGACCGCCTGGATGATGTATTCACGACCAATGGCGAAATCCGGGTCATCCGTAACGACCCCGACACGACTTTCACTTGGATCGGCGTCCCTTCAAGCGTCTATGTCTTCGACCGGCGGAACGTCCAGCAGCGGTCCTCGATCACCCTGCAGGGTCCGGTGGAGGACATCTGCCTCCCGCGCGGCTCGGCCAACGGCTATATCGCCACGCCCGAGACAGTGCAGATCATCGACCGGGGCAATTTCTTCCGCTACGCTGAAATCGAGGCCGGCGGAGAATTTGTTTACGCCGGGGGGGATGATCTGTTTCTGCGCGATATGCGCGACCGGCGCAGGCTGGTGGTGGCGGATGGGCAGCGCGGGATGATCTTTCAGGAGCTGAGCTTGCCGCTGGCGCCCACGGATGCCGCTACCGACGGCGTCCGGCTGTTCCTGCTGGGAAGCGCCGAGGGCGCTCTGGCGATCTATGTAAACCTTATCAACGCCGCCCGTCTGCCGCGCTCCCCGGACCGCCAGGCCTGGGACCCGGATGCCGACCGGAGGGCCGGTTTCCACCGCTAGGCTGCGCCGGATTGACCCACGCGAGCGGGTAAGCGCCAACGGAAGAGAGGAACCGGGTTCGCCCGCCCGATCCCCTTTGACAATCCCGTCCCTTGATATTAAACTTATAGAATCATTTTTTCAGCGTTCACGATTCGAATTTTTCAGTTTTACCACCATTTTAATTTACGGGTCCGTGATGGGAAAACTCCTTGATTATGAAGGCCTTACATTCGACGATGTAATGCTGGTTCCCCGCAAGAGTACTGTGTTGCCCAAGGATGTGAACCTGGCCACACGCTTTACCCGGAAAATCAAGCTGAATATTCCGATGATCAGCGCGGCGATGGATACGGTCACGGAATCCGAGATGGCGATCGCCATGGCCCGCGAGGGCGGCCTGGGCGTGATCCACAAGAACATGTCGGTCAAGAACCAGATGGAGGAGGTCCGGCGGGTCAAGCGCAGCGAAAGCGCGATCATCGACGAGCCGATTACCCTGCCTCCCGAGGCCCGGCTCAAGGATGCGGTCGAGGTGATGCGGCGCCACCATGTCTCCGGCATTCCGATCACCGAGCCGGATGGCAAGCTGATCGGGATTGTTACCCACCGGGACATGCTTTTTGAGACCGATTTGGAGCTTCCCCTGCGCAAGCTGATGACCTCGGGGTCCGACCTGATCAGCGCGCCTCAGGGGATCAGCCAGGCCAAGGCCCAGCAGGTGCTGCACAAGCACCGGATCGAAAAGCTGCCGATTGTCGATAAGGAGGGCAGACTCAAGGCCCTGGTGACAGTCAAGGACCTGGTCAAGCGCACGCTGTTCCCCAATGCGAGCAAAGATGGCAAGGGCCGCCTGCTGGTGGCCGCCGCGGTCGGCACCAGTCCGGAAACCGTCGAGCGGGCCCAGGGTCTGCTCGAGGCGGAGGTTGATGTTATCGTAGTGGACACGGCCCACGGACACAGCCGGAAGGTGATGGAGATGGTCAAGAAGCTGCGCCAGGTGCTGGCCGGGGACATCCAGCTTGTCGCCGGGAATGTCGCCACGGCCGAGGCGGTGCGCGATCTGGCGGCTTTGGGCGTGGATGCTGTAAAGG
>MFIX01000074.1:6618-6991 GCA_001780825.1 Candidatus Glassbacteria bacterium RIFCSPLOWO2_12_FULL_58_11
CGATCCTCGATTGCGCCGCGGAAGCGGCTAAACACGATGTGCCGATTATCGCCGACGGCGGGATACGCTATTCGGGCGATGTGGTGAAAGCTCTGGCCGCGGGCGCGCAGACCGTCATGATCGGCAGCCTGCTCGCCGGCACCGAGGAAAGCCCCGGCGAAACCATCCTCTATCAGGGCCGGACCTTTAAGCTCTACCGCGGGATGGGCTCTCTTGGAGCGATGAAAGAGGGGAGCAGCGAGCGCTACCAGCAGGAGGATATGGAAGCCTCCAAGCTGGTGCCGGAGGGTATCGAGGGCCGGGTACCGTTCAAGGGCCGGGTCGGCGATACGCTGCTGCAGCTGGCCGGCGGAGTGCGCGCCGGCATGGGATA
>MFIX01000075.1:0-5801 GCA_001780825.1 Candidatus Glassbacteria bacterium RIFCSPLOWO2_12_FULL_58_11
TCCATACGGCGGGTTGCCGATCACCGCATCGAACCCGCCGGCCTCCATTATCTCCTTGAACTCAGCCTGCCAGTCAAAAGCGTTTATCCGGTAAATCTCCTCGCCACCGAACAGCTCGGTCTGGCGGCCCTGGTAATAATCCGGTCCGATCAGGGAGTTGCCGCACTTGATATTGTTTCCCAGGTCCGGCAGGACCCGCTTGTGCAGCAGGGACAACTGCCGCGTCTGAAGGTTGGCGTCCTCCATTTCCAGGACTTTAAGCAGCAAGGAGAGCTTGGTCACCTCAACGGCTTGGGGATCTATGTCCACTCCGAAAATGTTGTCCAGCAGAATCCTTTTCCGCTCCTCCGTGGTAAGCCGCCACTGGTCTCCACGGCCCTTGTAAAGCCGTGGATTTTTCCCTTTGGCCCACTTTCCGGGATCGTCCTTAATGTATTCAGCCAGATACCAGTCCAGCAGGTACTGGAAAGCGCCCAAAAGAAACGAACCCGAGCCGCAGGCCGGGTCGAGCACTTTCAACCTGGCGGCGCTGCCCCGCGGCCCGGGGTTTTTGCTCTCCAGCAGCTTGCCGACCGTGCTTTCCACTATATAATTGACGATATATGTCGGGGTATAATAGACCCCTCCGGCCTTGCGCACCTCCGGCTTGTCCTCGACCTTCGCCCGGTGCCCCTCGGTCAACCGGATCACCTTTCCCAGGAACTGCTCGTAAACCTGGCCCAGGATATCCGAGGGCAGGACCGAAAACTCGTACGGGCTGTCCGGGTAATACAGGTTTTTCAGTACATCTTTCAGGACATTATCATCCACACTCAAACCGGGAGTCAGGCTGTCCTCACCGGCGGCCCGGTCTTTTTCCGGGCTGAAATGGAAAAGCCCGGAATTGTATTTGTTGTCCGCT
This sequence comes from Candidatus Glassbacteria bacterium RIFCSPLOWO2_12_FULL_58_11, assembly GCA_001780825.1. Lineage (GTDB taxonomy): Bacteria > Gemmatimonadota > Glassbacteria > GWA2-58-10 > GWA2-58-10 > GWA2-58-10. The sequence continues at coordinate 902 of MFIX01000075.1, forward strand.
TGCCGGAAAATCTGGAAAAGCCGCTGGTAAACCCGGCCACCGTTAAGCAGGGCCTGCAACTGGGCGTAAGACTCGATACCCCGGTCCTCACTGATGCGCAGGAAGATTATCCTGTCGATAGTCAACTGCACCGCGAAATTAAGCTCTCGTTGTGTCAGGCCTGGGTTTCGCAGTGCCAGGTTACGGGCCAGCAGCTCGCGCCAGCGCTCTATCTCCTGCAGGAAAGCCTTATCGACCTCGGCGGTTCCGCGTTTTGCGGCGCTCGAAACGGCGTAGCGGTCAAACGAGCCTTTCAGGATGGAATCATGAGAGAAAATTCCGGCCAGGTCATCCCATTTATCCGGGTAATCGGAATATTTCAGGTAGAGAGTCCGCGCGGTTGAGGCTTTGTCCGTCTTTACCGGCTTGACCCGGCAGTCGTAAACCGCGAACTCTTCAAAATCCGTCAGTATGGAAAGGGGGAGCCTGGCGCTCCAGGCATAGCGGCGCAGCTGGTACGCCGGGTGAGTGTCTTCTCTGATATTGATCGAGGGTTTCTTGGATTCCAGAAAGAATTTGCGCACGCCCCCGATCCTGAAACAGTAATCGGGGGCCTTTGTTCCGCTCCCGACCTTAATCGCATCCTCGTGAATAACCTCTTTGTAAGCCTCGGCCCAGCCTTTCCGATTGGAGATGTCCCAACCCAATTCCTCGAAAAAGGGATCTATAAACTCCCGCCGCACCTGGGTTTCGTTGTACGGTTCTCTTTTGTAAGTTTCTATATTACTCTCAAAGCGTTCAACAAGTTCAAGTACTCTCCGTGGTGCTGGCATGAGTATTTCCTTTGAGCACATTCATAAATCAAATTAGAGCTTACTCGCCATCCTAAAAATAATAATCAAATCAGCGCCTATTGCAATCAGATTATCACTCACTTCTCTTTCCATCCCCCCCAAACAGTCCGGGCGGCTGCCCCGGTATTCCTCCCAGCGGAGCGGCCGCCCGTAAGTTAAAAGCGCTTAATTATTTTCCCTAAGTTGCGGCTTACTCCACCTCCACCTTCTTCGGTCCCTTCTTGGCCTTCTTCTCGCCATCCTCGATCCTCTTGATGCTCGAATCCAGCAGGGCGCGCAGGGCCAGAAGCTGCTCCTTGCGCGCGGCCTGGGCGTGAACCCGGACATCCCCGGGCACCGCATCCAGAACCAGGTCCACTACTTTCCGCTCGATGTCGAAAAGCGAATTGACCAGCTCGATGATCTTGTCTTTTTTACTGGACATTGTTCAATCTCCTTTGGCAAAAACCACTTTAAGCTGTTCTCCGGTAAAAGCCGCCTTTTCAATTTCGTACCTCACCAGCATATCCGGCAGGAGAATTTCCCTTCGGACATTGCCGGTGCTGAGAAGCAGATGGTTGTCATCCTTGAGCAGCTCGAAATCTTTCTTCTCCAGAAAAGGCAGGTCCAGTGAAAAAACGTACTTTTCTCCCTCCTTCGTGAATTTCTGGGGTTGGCCTTTGTGGAAAACCTCCATCGGATTGAGATCCTTATAGATCGCTTTTGCCATCTCCGACAGCAGTTGCTTGCCGAAAATCTCGTTTTTCATCAGGTAGGATTCGAGTATCGGCAGCGGGGCGAAACAATCGCGGATCTCCTCGAGGTACTTTATCTGTGCTTTGCGCCATTCGCGGAAATAGGACCGGCCCGCTTTGGGCGGCATGATCCGGTTGACAATCACGCAGTCTATCGGGTAGCTGTAAAGGTTCAGGTAGGTAAAAGCCCTTCGGCTTTCATCGATCACCACTTTCTCCGGGTTCATGACCAGCCGGACCGAGGACACCTCCGGATCGGTCAGCAAGCTGTGCAGACGGCCGATCTCCTCGAACAAGGTTTCGATCTTGTCGTAAACCTCATCGGTGGGGATCGGCAGGCCCAGGATGGTCTTCCGGATCGGCCGGATGGTCTTGGCGATTTTGCGCTCCATCGGCAGGATCTTCTTGATCCACCAGCGGGCGACATCCGGCAAGCTCAGCAGGCGCAGGGTCTGGGCGGTCGGAGCGCAGTCGATCACCATGCAGTCATAGGCCCCGGATTCCCTGGCATTGTAAATCTCCATCAGGCCGAACACCTCATCCATGCCCGGGGGCACCGCCATTTCCTCGGAGATAATGTCGCTCAGGCCACCCGCGGACTTGATCAGGGTGGAGAAAAACCGGTGCAGCACATCCCAGTTCGCGGATAGCTCCACGAGAGCGTTAATTTCCTTGGCCCAGAGGTTTTCCTGGATCCGGACCGGACTGTTGGCCAGCTTGGTGTCAAAGGCATCGCCCAGCGAGTGAGCGGGGTCCGTGCTGACCACCAGGGTCCTCTGTCCCTGGCCGGCAATCCTAAGAGCCGTGGCCGCGGCAATCGTGGTTTTGCCTACCCCGCCCTTGCCGGTAAAAAGAATCGTTCGCATAAGGTCCCGGGAATTGGAGGTGAATATCCGTTGTCGAGCGATAAGCGGCCCACAAACTTTGGAACCCGAACCGAAAGGCACTCATTTTTTAATATAATTCATTCAGCAGGATTGTGACATAATTTTCAAGAATATTTATCTGCGAAAGCGACGGGCCGCCCGGGAATAAAGAATCCAGGAGATTTCCCGCGGACCGCTCCCATGTCTCGGCTGCATTCTATTTTCCCTGTTGCCCGCTCTGCTCCATTTCTCTATTTTATCTTTATTGAATGCCGGCTTTAAGCTTTTTCTCCTTTCCGCGCCGGCTCAAATTTTTTCAGCCGCCAAACCCATGAACTCGCCCCTCGATGGCCTCAACCCGGACCAGGCCCGCGCGGTCACCAGCCCGGCAAAGCGTCTACTGGTGCTGGCCGGGGCAGGCAGCGGCAAGACCTTCGTGATCACCCGCCGCATCCTTCACCTGGTCGCCTCCGGAAGCGCCCGGCCCGAGCAGGTCCTGGCGATAACTTTTACCCGCAACGCCGCCCGCGAGATGGCCCGCCGCCTGGGCGAAAGCCCTGAGAATAGCCCAAGCGGCCCGCGCTATAATGTGCGCACTTTCCACTCCCTCTGCTACCTGATCCTGCGCAAGCACTGGCGGCTCATTCTCGAGCGGCCTTTCCGCCTGGTCACCGACTCGGCGACGGAGAGCCGGAAAACCGCACCGGAGCTGCGCGGGGTAAGCACCAAGAGCGAACTGCTACTGGAGGCGATCCGCTCCCTGTTCAGCGAGCCGGATTTCCGTATCGCTTTCAAGCGCTACCTATGGGATTACCAGATCAGCGCCGAGGAGAGCGACCGTTTCGGCGGCGGCTATGACCCCCGGCCGCAGCGCTACCTGACCCTGGCCGGCGAGCGGGTCCGCTCCTATGCCGAGCGGGATATCGCCAACTGGCTGCGCGAGAACGGGATTTCTTACCTATACCGTAATCTTGCGCAATGGAGCTCGCCCTCTTTCAGCCCGGATTTTTACTTGCCCGCGACAGACACTTACCTCGAGGTCTGGGAGTTCGGCCGCGGCAATCCCATCGAGCGCCAGAACCGTCTGGCCCAGTACCGGGCCAGGGATAAGCGGCTGATCGAGGTGTACCGGGATGAGCTGCTCGATTTCCCGGCTGTCGAAAAGCGGCTTGCCGGAGCCTTGCCCGAGTTTTTCCCGCAGGGTGTGGAATCGCTCTCCGCCGGCGACCTGGATGAGCTGGAAAGCGCCTCGGCCGGCTATCCCGAGGCGCTGAAAGGCTTCCTTTCCCTGGCCGAGGAAATCCTCGACCGGATGAAAAACCACTCGATCACGCCAGAGCAGATCGAAGAGCGGCTGAAAATGGAAAAGCACGCGCGCAGCCGTTCTTTCTATGCCCTTTTCCTGCGCATCCACGAGCGCTACCAGACGCTCCTTACGCGGGAGGGCGCGCTGGATTTCAACGAGCTGATCCTCAAGACAGTCGAGCTCTTCGAAACTCACCCGGACCTGCGCGAGCGTTACCGCAGCCGCTGGCGGCATGTCCTGGTCGATGAATACCAGGATGTGAACACCCCCCAGGTGCTGCTGCTCAAACAGCTCGCCGGGCCGGAGAACAGCCTGACCTGCGTGGGCGATGACTGGCAGAGCATCTATGGCTTCCGCGGCTCGGATGTATCCCACATCCTGGAGTTCGAAAAGGCATTCCAATCCTGCGAGGTGGTGCCGCTGCGGGTAAATTACCGCAACAGCACCCCGGTGGTGGCTTTCGCCAACCTGTCTGTGCGAAAGTGCCACGCATTCCGGGACAAGCCCTCGATTGCGCTCAAGGAAGGCGGCAGGCCGATAGTGCTATTCCGGGCCCGCCACCTGTACGAGGATGGCGTGGGATACGTGGCGGCGCGGGTCCGTGAGCTGACCGAGGAGGAGGGGTTCGATCCGGCTGAGGTGCTGATCCTCTACCGCAGGAACTCGAGTTTCCGCCTGTTGGGCGAGGCCTTGCGCGACTCCGGCCTGAAAGTGCGCCACGAGACGATCCATGCGGCCAAGGGCCTGGAGGCGCGAGCCGTGATCCTATGGGCCCTGACCGGCGGCAAGGGCGGGTTTCCCAGTATCTGGGATGAGGGCCGGATTGTCCGGCTGCTGCTGCCCGGGGACCGCAACCGTCGCCTGGATGAGGAGCGCCGGATATTTTATGTCGCCCTGACCCGCAGTCTGGAGCGCCTGTATCTGGTCAGCGAACAGCACAACCCCTCTCCGTTCCTGGAAAATGTCCCGGAAAAATATTTTGCCGGTTCTGCGCTTAGCGCGCCCGGGCCGACGGCCCGGGAGATCCGCTCCTGCCGGAAGTGCGGAGCCGCCCTGCCCTCGGACTACCGCTTCTGCCCGTATTGCTTCGAGGGTCTGGAGCGGCTGAAATGACTTTCAGGCAGTTCCCGAGCCTGGGGAGCGGCGCGCGCATGAAACATG
>MFIX01000075.1:5815-7067 GCA_001780825.1 Candidatus Glassbacteria bacterium RIFCSPLOWO2_12_FULL_58_11
CGGTGGAGCCGGCGGCCTCGCCTGTGCGTTCCGCACAGGCGCCGCCCCCGCGTGGTAGTAACTCGCGGAATGCTTAAAAATTGACAAAGGGCGGGCCGGCTATTAAATTGCGCTAAAACGGGCGATTAGCTCAGTTGGCTAGAGTGCTTGCTTGACATGCAAGAGGTCACTGGTTCGAATCCAGTATCGCCCACCATAGTTACTTATAGAGCGGACTTGCGGCATTTAGCAAGTTCGCTCTTTTTATATTGGTAGTTCATTCTCAATCTGTGTCCGTTTCTTCAATTGATATGTGAATACTTTTTCTGTGCAAAGATGGTATTCACCTGGCAATAGCTCCTGGCGGTTTGGAGGTAAGAGACTATATTTTAATAGTTCATTCCTTGAGTAGAAATACTACATTGATAGAGGCGTATGGATTATTCTAGCTCCAACTGCTTTACTCCTTTCTGAGGGAATCATCATGAAAAAAATATCCATCATCTGTATAGCTCTGGCCGCGCTTGTCCTGGTGGGACTAGTGGCGCGGGCCGCTGAAAACGAACCTCCGGCGCCGGCTGCCGGGGAGTCGGGATTGGCGGCAATATACCCTGGTGATGTCGGACTGGCGGCGGACACGGCTGTCGTACTCGTGGAGGATTTCGAGACCGGCGATATCGGTGATCTGACCAAACGCTGGACAGACTCGATCAACAAGGATGGGCAATCCCTGAGCTTCTCCAGCGAGAACGCTCCGGGCAGCCCGGGAAGACACAGCCTCATAATCACCGGCACGAAGGGGCATGACACCGGCGGCGACCTCTGGATGCTGCTCGAGAGGGGCTACGAACAGCTCTATGCCCGGTTCTACGTGAAGTTCGCCCCGGATGCACCTTACGTGCATCATTTCGTGAGCATGGGCGGAAAAGTGGACACTTTGCGCTACCCTGTGGGCCGGGCCGGCATACGTCCCGACGGTTACGACAGGTTCGGCTCCAGCATTGACCTGGTCCGGGAAAATGCCGATCCGCCGGGGAAATGGTCCTTTTATACTTATTGGAGCGAGATGCGCAGTTGGCAGACTCCGGAGGGCGTAAGCGATGGCCGGCCCAATCCTTTTTACGGCAACCATTTCGGCCCGGAACAGCCGGCGCAGGCCCGGCGCGGCGAGTGGCAATGCGTCGAGTTCATGATTAAGTTGAACACTCCGCCGGACAAGCGCGACGGCGAGCAGGCGCTATGGATCGATGGGCGGCTGGCGTGCCGCTGGGCA
>MFIX01000076.1 GCA_001780825.1 Candidatus Glassbacteria bacterium RIFCSPLOWO2_12_FULL_58_11
TATCTTGCCTGGTTAATTCATAAATTTACGTTCCTGTTTTCTGTAGGGGCGCGGCATGCCGCGCCCGAGACATTCTTTCCCATCCGCGGAAAAATAAGACTTGGAAGAAAATTGCCTACTTCCCTGGTCAGCTTCCTGATCCCGGTATATAATGCCCACGCGACGGTGGTCCGGGCCCTGGAATCCGTGCTTGGCCAACGCCGGGCCGGCGAGCTCGAGGCGGTGGTGGTGGATGACGGGAGCACGGATGGTACGCTCGAGCTGCTGGAAAAACTCTCCTCCCGCGAAAACCGGGTCAGGCTGGTCGCTGTAGAGCACCGCGGGCTGGTGGAGGCGCTTATTACCGGGCAGCGGCTCTGCCGGGGCGAGTTTATCGCCCGCATGGACAGCGATGACCTCGCCCACCCGGACCGTTTCCGCGAGCAACTGGCCCTGATCAGCCGGGATCCTCGTCTGGGAGTGGTCGGAGCGCAGGTGCGCTACTTTCCCCGCCGGTCCCTGCGAGCCGGGCTGCTGCACTATGAGAGCTGGCTTAACTCCCTGCTCGAGGGCTCCCGCTCCGATGCGCCGGCTGAGAAAATCGAAGCAGCCTGCCGGAGGATCGAGCGCGAAATCTTTGTCGAATGTCCTCTGGCCCATCCGACCTTTCTGATCCGGCGCTCAGCGTTTGAACAGGTTGGCGGCTACCGTGAATTCCAGGGCTTGCCCGAGGACTACGACCTGCTGCTGCGCCTGGCCGGCAAAGGCTGGCGCCTGGGCGGAGTGGGCAAGGTGCTCCATCACTGGCGCGAGCACCCGGGGCGCACCTCGCGCATCGATCCGCGCTACATCGCGGACAGTTTCCGGAGACTCAAGCTCAACCACCTGCTGTCTTTAAAGCTCGAAGGCGGCGCCCTCCCGGTCTCGATCTGCGGGGCCGGACCGGTGGGCAAGGCGTGGCTCAAGGACCTCCAGGCCGCGGGTGTCGAGGTGCGTTTTTTGATCGAGGTCAATCCGCGGCGGATCGGCAAGAAGATTCACGGCGTCCCGGTGATCTCCGCTGAACAGCTCGCCTCCTTGGACAGGTCCGCCGGCCTGATTCTCGGCGCGGTGGGCCAGAAAGGGGCCCGGGAAAATATCCGCCTGAGCCTCGGCCCGCTGGGTTACCGGGAGGGCGAGGATTACCTTTTTGTCGCCTGAGCGGTTTCCGCTCTTGGGCACGAGATTTCTGGCCTGGCCCCCGTTGAAAAAAGTTGCGTCGCAAACCGCTCGCTCTAAGATTATTCTGACTAATATTTCCCGAAACGGTTTTTATCTCCCTGGAGGACTCCATGCGAATTCCTGTCTTGCTTGCGCTCCTGGCCTCGCTCGCCTGTACTGCTAAAAAGGAGGAAGCGCCCGCGCCAGAGTTCGAAGCTCCGGCCTGGACCCATCTCTCAAGCGCTACCGGGGACCTGCCCGTTCCCGGAGCCTCGACCGAACAGACCGCCTCCCTGGTATTAGATTTCGACAAGGATGGAATAAACGACTTTGTAATCGGCAGCCGCAAGGCGCCGCCCGCCCTGGCCGGCTACCGCAATACCGCCGCGGGCTGGGACCGGCTGGTTATCGATTCGACCACCCTCGGGATCGAGGCGGGCGGGACGTGCTGCGATATCGACGGGGATGGCGACCTGGACCTGGTCATGGGTGGGGAATATTCCAGTGAAAAAGTCTGGTGGTGGGAGAACCCCTGTCCGGACTTTCAGCCTTACCAGCCCTGGACCCGGCGCGAGATCAAATCCTCTGGGGAACACAAGCACCACGACCAGATGTTCGGGGATTTTGACGGCGACGGGCGGGCGGAGCTGGTTTTCTGGAACCAGCTTGCGGGCAAGCTGTTTATGGCCCGAATCCCAGCCGACCCTCTCCACACTGAACCCTGGCCGCTAGAGGCGATCTATTCCTACGACCCGGATGAAAAAGTCGAAACCCTCGGGCAGACGCCGGTCTGGATGCAGAGCAATGAGCAGGAGGGGCTGGCCGCGGCCGATATCGATGGAGATGGCATACAGGACATTGTAGGCGGCGGCCGCTGGTTCAGGCATACCGGAGATGGGAAGTTTGCGGTCGAGGTAATTGACGCCGGCCAGCATTTTACCCGCGCCGCCGCTGGCCAGCTCAAAAACGGCGGCCGGCCTGAGGTGGTGTTCGCGATCGGCGATGGCGCCGGCCCGATTAAATGGTACGAATGGCAGGAGGGGCGCTGGATCGGCCGGGACCTCCTCGGCCACCCGGTCCACAATGGGCACAGTCTGCAGGTGCTCGACTTGGACGGAGATGGCAACCTGGATGTATTCTGCGCCGAGATGCGCCTGGACGGCGGCAATCCGGCCTCCAAGGTTTATGCTTTTCTGGGCGACGGTGAGGGGCATTTCCGGACCCGAATCATTGCCGAGGGTTTCGACAACCACGAATCCAGGGCCGTCGATCTGGATGGCGATGGCGATATCGACATCCTGGGCAAGCCCTATAACTGCGGGACTCCCCGGCTGGACGTCTGGATCAATGGCGGAAAAGGCTTTGCCGCGGGGGAGGAGCTGCCTTTCGAGCACATGATCATCGATGAGCATGGCCCAGCCGACCCGCATACCAAATCCGCCGGGGACCTGGACGGGGATGGGATTGCGGATCTGGTAACCGCCTCGAGCGCCGGAGGACCCCTGGTCTGGTATCACTCGCCCGACTGGACCCGCTGCCAGATTGCACCGGAGGGCCGCTGGAGCTGCGACGCCGAGGCGGCCGACCTGGACGGCGATGGGGACAACGACCTGGTGATCTCCGAATATTACGGCAAAAAGCGTCTCGAATGGTATGAGAACCCGGCTCCGGCCGGCGATCCGCTCGCCGACTCCTGGCGTCTGCATGTGATCGGCCCGCCCCGGGCCCACGATATCGAGGCGGCGGACCTGGACGGGGACGGCGATATCGACCTGGTCTCCCGCGGCCAGAGCGGTTTCGGCGCGCTCGAGGGCGACCGCCTGGTCCTCTGGCGCCACGACGGCCCCGATTCCTGGGCTCAACAAATCGTTGAATGCCCGCATGGCGAGGGGATCGCCCTGGCCGACCTGGAGCGGGACGGTGACCTGGACCTGGTGACCGGCGGACGCTGGTACGAGAACCCGGGCCGGATTGACGGCAGCGTATGGGCTGAACATATCTTCGCCGAATGGAACCCGGATGCGGTGGTCAAAACCGGCGATTTCAACGCCGATGGCCTGCCGGATGCGGCGCTTACCGCGGCCGAGGCTACAGACAGCGTGTCGTGGTTCGAGAACCCGGGCCCATCCGGGGCCGGGAGCTGGACTGAGCATGTTATCAATGAGAGGCTGGAAAAGGGCCACAGCCTGGGGCTGGCGGACCTGGACAACGATGGTGATCTGGATGTGGCGACAGCCGAGATGCACCAGTCCGAGGACCCGGATGAGGTAATTATCTTTGTCAACCAGGGAGGCGGACTCGCCTGGCGCAAACAGGTCCTCGCCAACACCGGCTCGCACGATATCCGGGTGGGCGATTTCGATGGGGATGGAGATGCGGACATCTACGGTGCCAACTGGCAGTCGGTCTGGCAGGACAGCCTGGCCTTTATCGAGGTCTGGCGCAACAACAGCGGCTCGGCCGCCGCGCTCTCGCTGCACGAGTGGACCCGCCGCGTGCTGGACAGCGGTAAGCCCTGGCGCAGCATATTTATAGCCGCCGGAGACCTGGACGGCGACAATCTGCCGGATGTGGCCACGGGCGGCTGGTGGTACAAAAACCCGGGCGCGGAAGGGAAAAGCTGGACCCGCCGGACTTTCGGCGACCCGTTGCGCAACCTGGCTCTGCTATACGATTTCGACTCAGACGGCCGCCAGGACGTGCTAGGCACTAGCGGCCGCGGCTCCGATCCGAGCGCGGATTTTGTCTGGGCGCGCAACAACGGCGGCGGCACGTTTGAGATTCTGAGCAATATCCCACCGGCGGATGGCGATTTTCTCCAGGGTGTGGGTGTGGGCCGGTCGCGCCCGGAAGGTCCACTGGCGATAGCTCTTTCCTGGCATACTGCCGGCAAGGGCATCCAGGCGCTCATCCTCCCCGGCGACCCGGTCGCCGAGCAATGGACCTGGACCCGGGTCTGCAACGAATCGCAGGATGAGCAGCTCAGCGTGGGGGATATCGACGGCGACGGCGACCTGGACCTGCTGCTCGGCACGCTCTGGCTTGAGAACCAGAGCGGCGCGGTCCGCCTCGACACGCTGTTTAATACCACAGAAAGCCCCGACCGCAACCGCCTGGCGGATATCGACGGCGACGGCCGTCTCGACGCGGTAGTGGGCTACGAGGCGATCAATGTCCCCGGCAAGCTGGCCTGGTACGAGAATGTCCTGCCCGACCGGGGGCAGTGGATCGAGCACCTGATCGCCGCGCCGGTCGGCCCGATGAGCCTGGATGTGACGGATCTGGATGGGGACGGCGACCTGGACGTAGTGCTGGGCGAGCACAACTACGAGCGGCCGGAAACCGCCCGCCTGCTGGTTTTCCGCAACCTCGACGGCCGCGGGAAGCTCTGGCTGCCGGTTACTGTCTATACCGGGGATGAACACCACGACGGAGCGGTGACGGTCGATATCGACAGGGACGGCGACCTGGACATTATCTCGATCGGCTGGAGCCACCCGAATGTGCTGCTCTACGAGAACGGAGCGCTGTAAGGCAGGATGTACCGCCGCCTCTCCTCCGGCGGTAAGGGCATTCGGACGGAATTGACATTTTCCGGCGGCAGAGAAGATATATTCCCCCGGTCTGTCCCGGTCCCCAATCTTAAGCGCAGAGAGGTCCCCGATGAGCGGAGTCGGCCTGGCCGTGGTGCTGGCGGTGCTGGTGGCAATAATCATGCTGGCCAGCGGGCGCTGGAAAGCGGATGCTTTCCTGCTGCTGCTGGCCTGTGCCTTTGCCTACGGGATTGCGGCCGGGCTGGGTACCCTGGGTACCCTGGAGATGATCAAGCAGGGGTTCGGCAATACCCTGGGCGGGGTGGGCCTGGTAATTATTTTCGGCGCGGTGATCGGCACTTTCCTGGAGCGCACCGGCGGCTCCGGCGCGATTGCCGCGGCGATGATCCGGGTGGTGGGGGAGAAGCGCACGCCGCTGGCCCTGAGCCTCACCGGCTATATCGTCTCGATCCCCGTTTTCTGCGATTCTGGGTTTATCATCCTGGTGCCGCTGGCCCGGGCCCTGTCGCGCAAAGCCGCCCTGGGCCGTCTAACCCTGGCGGTCTGCCTGGCGACCGGCCTCTATGCCACCCACTGTCTCGTTCCGCCGACTCCCGGTCCGATCGCCGCGGCCCAGGCGCTCGGCGCGGACCTGGGCAAGGTGATCCTGCTCGGTTTGCCCGTGGCTCTGATCCTGACTCTGGCCGGCTATTTCTGGGCCATGCGCTTTGCCGCGGAAAGGCTGCCCGATGAAGTACTAGGTAGTCCCGAACTCGATTCCGGATTGTCGCGGGAGCCATCCGCCGACAAGCTTCCCGGCGCTTTCAAGTCCATGTTGCCGATCCTGGCTCCCCTGGTCCTGATCACTCTCGGCTCGCTGGCCGGAATCAAGGGCGGGCCTTTGGGAAACGGGGCGTTGGCCTCGCTGTTGCAGGGGGCCGGCCACCCGGTATTTGCCCTGGCGGTGGGTCTGCTGCTGAGCTTTCCCCTGGCCGCGGGAGTCAAAGCCTCCCGCGGCGACTGGATCGCCGCCGGGATAAAATCCACCGCTATCGTGCTGACAGTCACCGCGGCGGGCGGCGCTTTCGGCCAGGTGATCCGCGCCTCTCAGCTTAGCACGACCCTGCAGGAGGTTCTCGGCGTATGGAAAGCCGGGGTATTGGCGCCATTCCTGCTCGCCGCCGCGCTCAAAAGCGCCCAGGGCAGCAGCACGGTGGCCATGATTACCACCTCGGCGATAGTGCTGCCGCTGCTCGGGACGCTCGGCCTGGGCACAGAGGGCTGGGGCCCGGCGCTCGCCGTTACTGCCATAGGCTGCGGATCGATGGCGGTCAGTCATGCCAATGACAGCTACTTCTGGGTTGTTTCGCAGATGGCCGGCATTCCGGTCAATACCGCCTACCGGGTCTATACCAGCGCTACCGGCCTGATGGGTGCCTGCGGTGCGCTGATTACCTGGCTGCTGGCCGCGCTGCTCCTGCCGTAATTTACCGCGCACGCTCCGGTGTGTCCGGATTACAAAAATGCGAAAACCGGGCAGAATGCAATGATCCGGCCCTTGTCAGAAGGGTTTGGGGGGAGAGTCTATTTCGCTCCGGGGAAAGCCTGCGAGGGGGTCTTGTTGGCGAAAAGGTAGATCAGGCGCTCGAACTTGCCGATCGTGTCCAGGAGGGCCTGGCGCTTCTTGGGATGGTTAGTTTTATAGTACTGCTGGTACAGGTCGACAATGTTGGCGACCACGTTCCTGTATTCCTGATAGTTTAGCTTGAGGCGGTTTTTGAAATATTTGACGCAGGCCAGATAGCGGTTGTAATAAGGGTCAAACTCGCCGTGGCCGAAACGCATCATCTTCAGATGCAGGCCCAGGAACAGCCTGTAGCAGTCATCGACCGAGGAGTAAACCGGGGTATCGTCATCCGGGAAATCCCAGCGCTCCAGATGCCGGATTGAAATACCGCTGAAATATATCATCGAATCCCGACCTTTCTGCCGGAAATGGCAAGCTATCCATTGAAAAAAATAATACCGGCAAGACATAAGGCAAGAAAAAACGACATACAGTTATTGGCTCCGGCAAGTCTTTGAGAGTGATTTGCAATATTCGTACCAGCCGAAAAGGCTTGAAAATAATCAGGAACTAGGCAAATTTTTCTTTTTTCT
>MFIX01000077.1:0-2010 GCA_001780825.1 Candidatus Glassbacteria bacterium RIFCSPLOWO2_12_FULL_58_11
AACCTCCATTTGCTGGGGCAGGGGGATTATCGACGGTGACACCGGAGTTTCGGCCCGCGCTGCTATTTCCGGCAGGGCCAGGTTCGCGCTAAGCATGGCTATGATAACCAGTTTGATTAGTTTTGACATGGCTCTCTCCTGTAAGCGGGAAATTCTTTAGCCAACAAAGATATATTTTTCGATTATCCGCTTTTCGTTCAGGTCGCGCAAGGACGAAAAGCAGGCTGTGTTCAGGAGACAGGCTGATTTCCACTGCTGGAAAATATTAATCTTCCTGTAAAATATCCATCAGTTTATCAAGCCGGGCCGCGTTCAAAGGAATGAATAAAAAAGGGCCGCCCTTTCGGGACAGACCCTTTGGCTCAAAAGTGTCTTGCGGTCTTGGCCGCCTTGAGATTACCCAAGATCGGTAATAAAAATCGGCGGGCTGGTTTTCCAGGCGCCGCGGGTGAAATCCGGGAAATCCTCGGAGCGGCTGCGGTTGGCAACCGAGCGCTCGCTAAGCTCCGAGACCGCGCTTATGGCTGCCGCATCGTACACATCCTGGTCCGGGTAGGCGCCGGTGCGCAGCGCCTGGATCAGGCGGTAATCCTCCAGGTAATCCATGCCGCCGTGGCCCGCGCCCTTGGCCTGTTCGCCCTCGGTTTTCCAGAGCGGATGCTCATACTGCTCCTGGTACTTATCCAGGGGCTCCCAGGCATCGTTCGGGCTGGTTCCCTCCATATAAATCCGGTCCGGGTAGCCCATGAAAATGCCGCCAGTTCCCTGGACCAGGTTGATCCGGCTATAGGGCCGCGGAGTGTCGCAGTCGTGAATCACGATAATTGATACCCCGTTGGCCGTGCGGATCAGGCTGGTGTTGACATCTCCCAGGGCGTAAGTCATCTTGGCCCGCGGGCTGTCCGCGCCGAACTGCTTGGCCGCCAGGAGGTTCAGGCCTCTCGATTTGCTGCTCACCGAGACCAGGAAGTCGAAACGGTCGCCGTGGTTGACATTGATGCAGTTGGACAGCGGGCCCAGGCCGTGGGTGGGGTAGAGGTTCCCGTCGCGCCGGATCGAATGCTGGACCCGCCAGGGTCCCTCGCCCGTGGAGCCGAGCTTGAGAGCCCGCAGGTCGTGAAGGTACCCGCCCTCGAGGTGAAGAATCTCGCCCAGCATCCCTTTGCGGACCATGTTCAGCACCAGCAGCTCGGGACGGCCGTAGTTGCAGTTCTCCATCATCACACAGTGCTTGCGGGTTTTCTCGCTGGTCTCCACCAGCTCCCAGCACTCATCGATAGTCACCGCGGCCGGCACCTCGGTGGCCGCGTGCTTGCCCGCTTTCATGGCCGCCACGCAGACCGGGACATGCCATTCCCAGGGGGTGGCGGTGTACACCAGGTCCAGGTCATCGCGCTCGCAGAGCCTCTGGAAATCGGTCTTGCCTTTGGTGTACGCCTCCGGCCTGGGCTGACCGGCCTGTTCGACCAGGTCCTGGGCCCGCTTGGCATGCTCCTCGACAATGTCGCAGACTGCCTTGATCTGCGCGCCCTCGATCTGCAGCAAGTTTTTCACGTGGCTGGTCCCCTGGCCCCCGACTCCCACATAACCGATGCGGACCGGGTCGCATTTCGGCGCCTCAATCCTGGGCTGCGCGGCACCGGCAGGGGTTGCTCCCTTGGCGAGAGCGGCCTGGCCTAGAAGCAGTCCCGCGCCGACTGTTGCGCCTAGCTTCAGGAAATCCCTTCTATCGTATGCATCACTCATTTTATTCTCCTGTCAGTTGTATGGAGTTCGGAGATTCGTCCGGAAGTCATTATTTTATTGAGATTTAAAGACTTAAACTCACTTTGATCTTAAAGGTCCGATATAATAGCCGCCGGAAAAGTTGACATCCTGCTAGATAAAATTACACCGCCGGCGAACCCGGACAAGGGATTTCTGCTCCAAACCGCCCGGTATACGCTTGACTCAGACACTCAGGTCGGCGGTCGGCAGGAACCGCGGCGGCTTGCGGACTTTGGTCGCCTG
>MFIX01000077.1:2094-11211 GCA_001780825.1 Candidatus Glassbacteria bacterium RIFCSPLOWO2_12_FULL_58_11
GCCGCCGGAGGGGGCGAGAATCGCATCCAGCTTGAGCTCGTCCATGAGCTTGTCTATACCCTGTTCGCGCGCGCCGCGCAGCACTTTTTCGCGGTTTTCCAGGTACTCCGGAGTAGTAAGCGGGCCTTTGGCCTCCGCTTTGACCATAATATCCTGGCCGAAATAGGGCATTTCAAGCTCGCGGTGGCTCTCGTTGAACTCGATTATTTCCTTAATCGAATGCACCGGCGCTCCGGGGCCCAGCGCCTCCAGGTAAAGGTTCAGGTCCGCCTTGAACTCATAGAGCATCCCCAGGTACTCCGAGCCGCCATCTTTACCCTCCGGCATTTCCGCCGGGTCGATAATCTCGGCGCCCTGGCGTTTCATTTCTTCCAGCAGCCCGTTGAAAATCTTGTCCAGCGCATCGGAAAAGCCGCAGAATTTACGGGGCACGCCGATCCGCGCGCCTTTAAGCCCGCCGGGATCGAGGAATTGCGTGTAGTCGGTCAGCGCCTTGCCCTGGCTACCGCTGGTGGCCGGATCGCGCGGATCGGGGCCGGCAATCGCGCCGAGCAGGAGCGCCAGGTCGGCCACCGTACGGGTCATGGGGCCGGCAGTGTCCTGAGTGTGAGAGATTGGAATGATCCCGCTGCGGCTTACCAGGCCGACTGTCGGTTTGAGCCCCACCAGGCAGTTTACCGAGGAGGGTCCGATAATTGAGCCATCGGTTTCCGTGCCGACCGCCACCGCGCACAGGCTGGCAGCCGCTGCCGCGCCGGAGCCGGAGCTGGAGCCGCAAGCGTTGCGGTCCAGAGCGTAGGGGTTGAGAGTCAGGCCGCCCCTTCCGCTCCAGCCGCTGGTGGATTGCGAGGAGCGGAAATTGGCCCACTCGCTCAAATTTGTCTTGCCCAGGATCACCGCCCCGGCCTGGCGCAGCTTTGCGGCTACCCCTGAATCCTGAGCGGGGGTCGAGCCGTCGAGAGCCAGCGAGCCGGCGCTGGTGCTCATCTTATCCGCGGTACCGATATTGTCCTTAATCAGCACCGGGACCCCGTGAAGCGGCCCGCGCAGCCTGCCGGCCTTGCGCTCCGCATCCAGCGCCTCGGCGATCTGCTCCGCCTCCGGGTTCAGCTCGATAACCGAATTGATTTTCGGCCCCTGACGGTCGATCTCTTCAATACGGGTCAGGTATTTCCCGGTGATATACCTGGCCGTACAGCGTCCGGATTGCATGGCCGCCCGCAGTTCCCCGATCGTGGCCTCATCGAATTCGAATGGTTTTACAGCCGCTTCCTTTTCGGCTGCTGCTTCTTTTTCCTGTGTACCGGCGCAGCCGAGAGCCGCCAGTCCGGCCGCCGCGCCGAAAAACCCCCTGCGCTTGAGATTCATGGTACAGACCTCCAGGCTGTGGACACTCCGAGCTTTGAGTAAAACCGTTCAAACAAAATTCAGTCGCCTTATTGTGCCGGCAGGTTCAGGGCCTGGGTCACCGAGTAGCAGCGCCGGAACTTGCTTTCGGCACCGCAGAGACGGTAAATGTCCCGCGTGTAATTGAACTCTTCGATCTCATGGGTCAGGAATGCCAGCTCGCAGCGCGGAGCCAGCATCGCGAGGGCCTGGGGCGTGTCGGTGAAACGCAGCACGTTCAGGAAATACGGCCCGTCCCGGTGCGTGACCGACGGCGAATGCAGGACCACTCTGGTGACCCGGCTGTCCAGCAGCGCGGCATAAGCGGCCAGGATAGCCAGCTGACCCTTGCCCACCAGAGTCAATTCCTTGACCCCAGCGAATGAGGCGTCCGTGGCGATACTCTCAATGGCGCAGAGGATGTCATAGAGGCGCATGTCGTCCAGGGTACGGCCCAGGGTCAGCGCGTCGCGCTCGTATTTCATCAGCGTGACATCATCCCATTGCTCATCGCCGATCCCGCGCGGGAAAACCATGTGTTTGGATGTCGGCTTCTCGGGCAGGGGGAAGGGCTTCATGAAACCCCAGATCGAGTTCTGCCAGGTGTCCCCGGGAGAGGCAATATACAGCACGGCCGATTGCACCGGCCCTTCATCCCGCGGCACGCTGGACACCATGCCGATTTCGATCCCGGTTTCGGTCTCCAGGATCAGGGCATCGTGCTCGCCGGACATCTTGTTGACTGGATGGACCTCCCGCGGCAGGTTGCGCAGGACTTTCTCCCGCAACTGCTGCAGGAGCTCCTCCCGCCGGGTTTCCCAAGCCTGAGCCGAATCATAAGAGCGCAGCTCCACCGCTGGGACCAGTATCTCGTGGACCCGGTCGTTGATATTAGCCGGGTGATTGGCGCAGATCCCGCCCAGTGCGCCTAGCTGCTCGGCTGGAACCTCCTCGACCGGCAGCTCCTTGACCTCTTTCTTTTTCCCCAGCAGCCAGCGGTTGCTGAACTCGACCGCCTTTTCGCGCTGGGGCTGCTTGTAACCGTGCGGCCCGGGCACCTCGCACATATCGGATTTATCGGCCAGCCCGTAGAAGCCGAAAATCTGTTTGGCTTTTTCGAGCACCGCCAGATAGCCCTCCGGCGGATAATAGGCATCTCCTGTGGAATTGTGCATCAACAGGGCCCGCGGGGCGATCAGGGCCGCCAGGGTGGGCCAGTCGTGACGGTAAGTGTTGACAAAATAAGCGCAGTCGCAGTGCATGGCCTGAAGGTTGCGATGAATGTGGGTGAAGACATCCGCGGTGCCGGCCGCGGGCTGTACTACAGTGAACCGGGGGTCAGCCGCCCCGGCCATCCAGCTCAGGTGTCCGCCTCCGGATACCCCGGTGATCGTAAGTTTTTTCCCATCCACATCCTTCCGGCTGAGCAGGTAGTCCACCCCGCGCATGGCGTTCCACACCTCGATCCCCATCGGTGTATAGCCCCGCGAATACCATTCCTTCTGGTCGTAGCCGGCCAGACCGTGATGGAGGCCGTAAATTTCCGCCGCCTGTACCGGGTCGATAACCAGGCAGATATAGCCCTGCCTGGCCCACAGCGCGGCGTTCCCCTGGCGGCCGGTTTTGGTGCCGTAGACTCCGCCCCCGTGGCCGGGGCCCCAGATCACCGCGGGGAAAGGACCCTTGCCGTTGCGGGGCCGGTAAAGGTTGGCGGTGACATAAAATCCGGGCAGGCTCTGGTAGTAGAGAACATCGATAAAGTAATCCCGGCGCTCGATAGTGCGCACCAGGGTGGCTTGCAGGGGCGTGCGCTCCGGCAGCGGGTCCAGGCCGAGCATGAATAAAAATTCCTTATGCAGTTTCTCTTTTTCGCCCTCGAGCTTGTCCCGGGAGTCGAATCTCTGCCAGGCCTCCCGGCCGAGTTTCAGGGCCTCGGCCTCCAGAAAGCGGTCCATACGCCCGGTATCCAGAGAGACTTTCCCAACCTCGAGACCGGCGCCGGCCGCGGACCGGCTGTAGAGCCCGCAGGCGAGCAGCGCCTGAAAAACAATCAAAATCAAGCCGCGAATGAATCGCCGTGTTCGCATGTCCTTTGCCTTTCCTGTTTGAAATAGTCTGGTCCGAGGCTAAACTGCCGCCGTCATGAATATTGAGAAAAGATAAGATGCGTGTGGATTTAGGCAAGGAAAACAACTGTTATCTCTGCAATTTTCCCTGAAAGCAGGCAGATACTTGACTAAATAAGTTGTATATACCAAATATAAAGCAGCAATTCTTTTATTAGTTGTTTATCGGCAGAGAGATAAAGCCATTTCAAATTTCTTTCTAAAGCCTGCCGATTAACTTAATTGACAAATTATCACCTCAACCGATTGGACTATTCTTATGGAAGAGAATACCGGCATTGAAAAAAAAGATGCTGCTGAGGCTGGCGAAAAAATATCTGTAAGTACGGAAGAAAAATTGAAAGAGATAGTCACGCAGGTTAACGAATCGGATATTTCCTCTATCAAAAGCACAGTCTCGGCGATTATCCAGGTCATCAATGACCCGAAGTCCAGTGCCAAGGATTTAAAGCCGATTATCGAGGTTGACCCGCCGCTGACCGCAAAAATGTTAAGACTTGCCAACTCGGCTTTTTACGGGTATCCGAAGACGATCAACGATATTCAGGAAGCGGTGGTCTGTATCGGCTTCGATGCCATCAAAGAGCTGGCGCTGAGCCAGAAGGTCAGCGAATTGTTCAATCAGGATGATCCGTTCGCCGGCTATTCGCGAGCTGTTCTCTGGAAACACAGCATAGCGGTGGGTCTCTGCGGCAAGCTGCTTTATCAGAAGCTGCTGAAGGAAAAGGGTGATAATATTTATGTTACCGGCCTGCTCCACGATATCGGTATCATTGTCGAAGACCAGTTTCTATTGAGTGAATTTTATTACGTCCTGGATAACACCGGGCCGGGCAAGGCGAATTTCCCGGAAGTCGAACGCGCTACCATGGGCTACGATCATTCGGATATTGGCCGGGCGGTTGCGGAGGACTGGCAGTTTCCGGATGAATTATCCGCCGCCATCGGCCGCCATCACAATCCGGATGAGGTGGCCGAGGAGTTTGCGAAAATTACCAGCGCTTTGTATATAGCGAATTTTGTCTGCCAAAGCCGGGGTATCGGTTACTGTGATGCTCCGAACAAGGATTACAAACAATTTGAAAATTGCCGGAAAAAGCTCAATGCGCTGTCCAAAGTCAATATCACTGAAAAAATGATCGACGGGATAATCGATGAGGTGCAGGATAATATAAGAAAGATGGAAAAGGCGGGGTGGATTTAAGTCCCTCCCGCCTTGGAGAATGCGCCTTCCACAATTGAAGCCTGCAAAGCTGAAATCATCCTCGCCGGAAGCAGTCTCCCGGCCATTCTTCCTTTCTAGTACCAGCGGCTGCCCAGCGGAAACTCTCCGTTGCTTTTGCCTCCCCATTCGAATGCGCCGAGATCCGGTGCTGCGCCTGAATAATTGTCATTGATGTTGGGCAGGACCTGTCCCCGGTCGATACAGGGGCTCTTGGGCGTCAGGTGGAAATCCCCGGCCGCGGGGTTTATAAACAGAGGATCGGCGTTGAGCCCGTGGATTTCCCAGCCCAGAGCATTTTGCAGGCTCTCGAGGGTGTACAGGTTTTCCCGGCCGAATTGGAAAAGCCGCTTTTTGTTGGTACCGGTATAGCTGTTGAACCATTGATCGTCCGAGCTGTACCAGTCATCGTAATCGATATCTTCTTTCACCCGGGGTCTCTCACTGGCCGAGATGGCGTAGGAGTTGGCGAAAAAGATGTTGTTGCGGTAAACCTGCGAAGCCGGCGGCTGAGTGAGCTGGAGGAGGTTGTGCAGGGTACGGCCGGAATAAATCGTGTTGTGGTAAACGTAACAGGTTCCAGCCGCCCGGTCGCCGTACTTGATGTTTTTGAATTTCAGCTCGTAGATCGAATTATAAAGCACGTAAGTCGGGCCGACATTGATCGGGGCCAGGGAAACGCCGACAAACAGGTCGTGACAAACATTGTTCCAGAAGCGGAAATTGACACAGGGCCCTTCGGGCTCGATTATATCATCGCGGGTATTGATAATGCGATTGTCGTGCACGTCCCAGTCGCAGTTGTAGGATTCGTTCCACAGGCTGTCCCAGTAGGAGGGGGCCAGCCCGTCGAACGTGCCGTCGATCGTACAGCTGCGGACCACGTTACCCCTACCCCCGGTGGACATCACGCCGCCGCCCTCCTCATCATGCGCCTTGGTCATGGCCCAGGGCCAATGCTGGATGGAAGTATCCCACAGCCGGCAGGACTCGATCAGGTTGCCCTCGCAGCTCGCCCCGCCGCTCAGCTCGACACAGGAGTTCATCCCGTGGATCGAGCTGTTCCGGACCACGCACCAGCTCGCGCCATCCAGGTGCACGCCGGAGCCGCCGGTTTGCCTTCCGCAATTGCCGATCTCGAAGCCCTCGATCAGGATATAGCGTGCCCCTTTGAGGTGGAAACCCGTATCGCGCGCGGCGATCTGGATCACCTCGGTGTTCGGGTCCGCGCCGGTTGAGAGCCGGAGGTACAATTCATGGGTGGCCTCATCCTGGTACCAGCCGCCGGGCTCGCCGCAGATAAACTCCTCGAACTCCTCCCGGGTGATGTAATGGTAGAGCCGCACCCCGTTCACCGCGGCAAAACGGGTCTGATAGCCGGGATTCGTGCGGTAAACCTCGCCCTCAGCAGGCTGCCAGAGAGCGCCGCCCGCTGCGGATTTGTCCCGGGGAGTGTCGTAGCGCTCATCCGCTCCGGTTATTACCGCTCCCGAAGATGCGGCCTTGAACAAGATATAGGCCTCCTCTCTGCCCGAAACCGTAATTTCCACATCCTCGCGGTACAGCCCCGGGTTCACCAGGACTATGTCTCCCGGCTGGACCACCGAGGCGGCGTGCTGGATAGTGCAGAACGGGCTGGCGGCCGTACCCTTGTTTGCGTCATCGCCCTTGGGATCCACACGGTATTCCTTACCGCCGGGACCCGCGGGGAAGAGCTCTTTCCGGGTCGAGAAGAGCGCGGTTTTCCCGGCGATATCCACCCCGGCCGGGTCGGAGACAGTTACCGCCACCTCGTAAGTCGAGCCGGGCGTGAGGAAAAAGATACTGCCCGCAAAGCGGTTGTCCTTGATCCGGCACAAGGGTTGGGCTTCCCGCCAGGCCGCGGCGCCTTTGAGCCTGTATTTCACTCCGGCCACGGCGTTCGAGTCGCTGTCGCCGGAATAAGCCAGGCGCAGACCCGCGCACTCGAATGTCGGATAAACTTCCAGGCTGCCGACCTTAATACCGTTTTCCGCGGCGCTCGGGACGGCGGTGAGAATGAGGGCCAGCAGGCTGAGACAACCGGCTGCGGCCCGGTTGAATATAACAGGCATGTCCGGGTCCTTTCTTTAAGGGCAGAGCATCCTGAAAAAAATCAATTTACCATCCACTGGATGCCTGGTCAACCTGCCATTCAGGTATGGCAGCCCTGATCTGTAAAGCTCGTGACTCCTCCGGTCATAAAAGCGAACTTTAGAGTTTGCCGAGCCAATCTGAAGCTGTTATTATAATATCCTCCATTCTTTCCACCCTGGTTTTTACCTCTCAATTCAAGGAGCCTGTCATGCAGCGTTTTGCCGCTCCTCGCAGCCTGGGCATTTTTACCTTTACATTGTTCTGCTCACTGATCCCCGTCGCCGGTGCCTCGGCCCGTACTTTTTACCTGTCGCCCTCGGGCGATGACAGAGCTCCTGAGGCCAGCGGAGCGACATTCCAGACCCTGAACGGTGCGATCCCGCATCTGTGGGGCGGGGACACCCTGATCATTAAAAGCGGGAACTTTGCGGGAGGCGTTCATATCCGCCGGGGCTGCTCGCCGGAGGCTCCGCTGGTGATCAAGGCGGAGGGGCCTTACTCGGTGATCCGGGGCAGCGGCGAGGACCAGGACGCCTTTACGCTGAACGACTGTTATAATGTCATCCTCGACGGCCTTAACGTGACCGAGGCCAGGCGCGGCGGGATCGTGCTGAGTCACTGCAAGTATGTTACCGTGCGCAACTGCACCAGCTTCAACAACGGCAAGTGGGGGATGTTCACCGACCACAGCTCGGATTTTACCCTGGAAGGCAATGAGTGTTACGGTTCCTGGCGCGAGCACGGGATCTATCACTCGAACAGCGGCGACAGCTTCATTATCCGCAACAATGTTCTGCACCACAACTCCGGCTGCGGCATCCATGTCAACGGCGACCCGGAGTACGGCGGCGATGGAGTGATCTCCCGCGGCATAATCGAAGGTAATATCTGTTACCGGAACGGCCGGCCGCTAGGAGGGGCGGGGATCAACATGACCCATGTCCAGGATGTCATCGTGCGCAACAACCTGCTTTACGACAACTATGCCGGCGGCATCACATTCTATCAGGACACCGGCACTTTCGCCCAGGGCTCCAAGCGCGCGCTGATCGTGAACAACACCGTGTTTTATCTTCACGGAGAGGGCCGCACGGGCGTTAATATCATGACCAGCAGCGAAAAGGTGCTGATCTGCAACAATATTTTTGTCTCCGGCGGCGGCCGTGGAACCATTGAGGTCAACTCGGAGCATCTGCCGAGCATTATCAGCGATAATAATGTTATCTGGGGGATCGACACCACGCAAATCGTGGAACGGATCGGCGAGCGCCGGATCAGCCTGGGAGAGTGGCGGAAAATGTCCGGTAATGATCTGCATACCGAGTACGCGGACCCGCTATTCACCAATGCGACGGCCGCGGATTTCCACCTGCGCCAGGGCTCGCCTGCCGTGGGACGCGGTATGCCGCTGGAAGAGGTGCGCCGCACGCTCTCGCGGCTCGGCGGTTTTGACTGGGTGCTGGAGCAGCTGGGCCGGCTGCCGGATACGGACCTCTCCGGTAAACCAAGAAACTCCGGCAAAATCCGCGGCGCCGGTGCTTATGGGAACTGAGCGGAGATTATCACGGACAATTTTTGAGCGGAAAAATAGCTTTAGTTTGATAGCTCCAGCCAGCCTGGTTTCCGACTGAAATGCACATTTCTACAGGGCGCAGAGCTCCGGCCGGAGCTTTGCGGATTCCAGCGCGGCCAAATGGAGGATCGCGAACGATGGACAGTCTGTTTTCCTTTCGGAAAAAGCTAATGCTGGTTCTCGGTTTTTCAGTCATCTTTACGGGTCAATGTGGCAAGCAGGAGGAGAAAATGTCCTATCTCGATCCATCCCTCCCCCTGGAGCAGCGGGTGGTGGACCTAGTGGGCCGGATGACCCTCGAGGAGAAAATCAGCCAGATGGGGCATACGGCTCCGGCAATCGAGCGCCTGCTGATCCCGGAATACAACTGGTGGAACGAGGCACTTCACGGCGTGGCGCGGGCCGGTATCGCCACGGTATTTCCGCAGGCCATCGGTCTGGCCGCCACCTGGAATACCGAGCTTATGGGCCGGGTGGCCACGGTCATCTCGGATGAGGGCCGGGCCAAGCACCACGAGGCCGCGAGAAGAGGAGACCGCAGGATCTATCGCGGGCTGACTTTCTGGTCGCCCAATATCAATATTTTCCGCGATCCGCGCTGGGGCCGGGGTATGGAGACTTACGGCGAGGACCCCTACCTGACCGGCCGGATGGGCGTGGCCTTTGTCAAGGGCCTGCAGGGGGATGACCCGAAG
>MFIX01000077.1:11326-16988 GCA_001780825.1 Candidatus Glassbacteria bacterium RIFCSPLOWO2_12_FULL_58_11
CGGCTTTCGAGGCCTGCGTGGTCGAGGGCGGGGCCATGTCGGTGATGGGAGCTTACAACCGCACCCTGGGAGAGCCCTGCTGCGCCAGCCCGACTCTTTTGACCGACATACTGCGAAAGGAATGGGGTTTTAAGGGCTACGTGGTCTCCGACTGTTGGGCGATCCGGGACATCTATCAAGGCCATCACGTGGTCAGTACCGCCCCCGAGGCGGCGGCGGCGGCGGTTAAGGCCGGCTGCGACCTCAACTGCGGCAATGCTTTCCAGGATGCGCTGCTGGCCGCGGTCAACAGCGGCCTGCTCGGCGAACAGGACATCGACCGGGCAGTGGGGCGCCTCTTCGAGGCCCGTTTCCGGCTGGGCCTATTCGATCCTCCGGAAATAGTGCCCTACGATCAGATTCCCTACTCGGCGAATGACAGCCCCGAGCACAGGCAATTGGCGCTCCAGGCGGCCCGGGAATCGATGGTGCTGCTGAAAAACGAGCGTAACCTGCTGCCGCTGAGCAAAGATCTGAAATCAGTCGCCGTGCTCGGTCCCCTGGCGGATGATGTGAACGTGCTGGTGGGCAATTATAACGGCCAGCCCTCGGAGTACACCACTCTCCTCGAGGGAATAAAGCGCAAGCTGGAGCCGCAGGCCAGGGTAAGCTTTACTCCGGCCTGCGAACCTGCGGAAAATTTCGCGAACGTCGTACCGGTCCCCTCCTCGGCGCTGCTCGCGCCGGAGGATGCCGGCGGGGTGCACGGGCTGCGGATCGAATACTGGAACAATCCGGACCACCAGGGCCAGCCGGTCCGCGCGGACATAATGAAAGAAATAAACTTCAACGACTACGAATGGGAACGCGTGCCGGAGATAATCGGAGCGGATATGCATTATTCCCTGAGATGGACCGGCAAGCTGCTCGCGCCGGTCAGCGGGAGCTACAGCCTGGGAGTCAGAACTCCGGAAAAGTTCCGGTTCTACTTTGACGGCGAGCTGGCGCTGGGTGACAGCAGCAGCCTGAGTACCCCGGCCGGCAGCAAAACCGCGGTCAGTTTCCGAAAGGAGCTCGAGGCTGGCAGTACTCATGATATCCGGCTGGAGACATTCGACTCGGGCAAGGATACCGAGATATTTTTCGAGTGGGAAGTCCCGGTAAGCGGCTCTATCGAGCAGGTCATCAAGCAAGCGGACCTGGTCATACTCTGCCTGGGGCTTACCCCGCGGCTGGAGGGGGAGGAGATGGATATCGACATCCCCGGATTCAAGGGCGGGGACCGGACCTCGCTCGATCTGCCCGGACCGCAGGAGAAGCTGCTGGAAAAGGTCGCCGGCCTGAGAAAGCCGGTGGTGCTGGTGCTGGCCAATGGCAGCGCTCTGGCGATAAACTGGGCGGACAGCAACCTGCCGGCCATCCTGGAAACCTGGTACTCGGGCGAGGAGGGTGGAAATGCGGTGGCGGATGTGCTTTTCGGCGATTACAACCCCGGCGGCCGCCTGCCGGTTACCTTCTATCGCTCGGTGGACCAACTTCCGCCTTTCGAGGATTATAACATGGCCGGCCGGACCTATCGTTATTTTACGGGCGATCCGCTCTATCCGTTCGGCCACGGTCTGAGCTATACGAAATTTGCCTATACGGGGCTGAGCGTGGAACCAGCGGAAATCGTGCCGGGACAGAATGCGGTGGTGAGCGTGGAGGTGCAGAATGCGGGTTCAAGGGCCGGAGATGAGGTGGTCCAGCTCTATCTGACTGACCGGAAAGCCAGCGTGCCGGTCCCGGTCCGCTCCCTGGCGGGATTCAAGCGGGTGAGCCTCGAGCCGGGGCAGAGCACGCGGGTGTCTTTTACCCTGCAAGGCTCGCAGTTCTCTCTCATTGATGCGGCCGACAACCGGGTGGTGGAGCCCGGAGAGTTCCTGGTCAGCGTGGGGGGCAAGCAGCCAGGATTTTCCGGAACCGCGGATGCCGCAACTACCGGGACCGTGAGCGGCATGATTACCGTAAAAGAACCTTAACTCACGCTCCCGCGGCACAGACAGCCGGGAAGGCTTCAAACTAATTTAAAGA
The DNA here is from genome assembly GCA_001780825.1 of Candidatus Glassbacteria bacterium RIFCSPLOWO2_12_FULL_58_11. Classification (GTDB taxonomy): domain Bacteria; phylum Gemmatimonadota; class Glassbacteria; order GWA2-58-10; family GWA2-58-10; genus GWA2-58-10. The sequence goes on from MFIX01000077.1 coordinate 13,379, forward strand.
CCGCTTCCCTGAAGTCCTCATAGTTGAAAGGCTTTATCAAGTGGTCCGCCGCTCCCGCCTCCAAGGCCTTATTTGCCAGGCTGGCCACTTTTATCTCACAGGTGGTGACGATTGGAATATGCCGGGTCGCCGGATTCTTTTTCAGCGTTTCCAGGACCTTAAGGCCGTTTAGCTGCGGGATGTGCAAGTCCAGCACAATTAAATCCGGCTTCTGTTTGAGCGCAGCGGAAACGCCGGCCTTTCCATCGAACGCCGCGTTAATATGCAGCCCGTCCCGGGCCATTTTCCTGAACATATCGTGCAGGAACGCCCTGTCGTTGTCGATGACCAGCACCCGGAATTCTTTCTCGCGCCAGTCGATCTTCTTTCTGGCGCGGAGGACATTTCCCTTGACCCGGGCATCTTCGTCGAGCTCTACGATCTGCATCAAATCCTTGATTTTAGGCCGATTGGAGCCGGTCTCGCCGATGGCCCAGACCGCGGCGGAGCGCATTTTTGGATCCGGATCAGAGAGCATTTCGCGCAGCGAGGTCTCGACGTCCCGATAGCCCAGGTTCCACAGCGCCTTGATGGCATTGGCCCGTACGCGGCTGTCCCGGTCCGTTTTATAGCGCATCAGAATGCCGATTACATTTGAATCCCCGATTGACTCCAGGGCCTCGATCACGTTTGCTCTGACCCGGGCGTCCGGGTCCCGCAGCAGCTTGACCAGCAGACTGGTCTCGGTTTGATTGAGCATTTCGGCAATGATCTTGACCGCGGTCGCCCGCACCCGCTCATCCGCATCGGTTATTACCTCCGCCAGCTTCTGTGCCGTGAACTCCCGGTTCTCCTGGGACAGCATTTCGAAGATCACCCGGGTGATCCGGGGGTCTTCCAACTGGAACTTTTCCATAAAACTGAATTTTTTATCAAGTATTATCAGCAGGTCGATAAACTTCTTTTTAAGCGCGGCGCTGAAATCCCCGCTCTCCTCGGCTTCTCTCAACGAGCGCAGGATTATGCGGATCGCTGAGTTACGAGCCATCTTACGGATAAATTCACTGGAATACTGGGACAGCGGCAGGATATACTTCAAATGTTTCAGTCCGCCGATTTCGGCCAATTTTTTTAGCGGCTGGATTTTATTAGCGGCTGACTTTTTTCTTAATTCGCGCGCATATATCTCGGCCTGGTCGGTCAGGAAGCCGCCCTGCGGTTCCGGTAATTCACCGGTTTGCTTATTGTCAAACGGAGCGAGGTCGAGCTGTGATATCTCGACTTCATCCGGGGGGTCGTATTCCGGCATTTGGCTGGATCCTGATTAGTATTAAATCATCAATCAATCAGACTTGTCGCTCTTTTTCAGGGTGACCGCATTGGTGACGGCCAGGTGGACCCTGGAAATATTGAAGGGCTTGGTGATATAGTCATCGGCGCCGAGGATCAGGGCGTCCGAGATATCGTAATCATCCGTGTAGCCGGTCATCAGGATGACTTTAGTGCTTTTGAAACGCGCTTTTATGGTCTTGAGCAGCTCGAACCCGTCGATCCCCGGCATCCTTACATCCGAGATCACCAAATGGAATTCTTCTTCTTCTTCGAGCTTTTTCAGGGCTTCCTCTCCGCTGGCGCTGAATGTCAGGCTAAATCCCGTATCGGCCAACATATCGCCCAGCATATTTAATATCTGGGGATCATCATCCACGATCAAAAGACGTTTTTTGCTCATTTTCATCTCTTTCCAGGTAAAGGTCGAGAAACTCTGCGCTATTTTTTGCCACGGCTTAAAGAGGAGGCCGCCACCTCCACGATCCGGCCTTTGTGGCAGATGAATATTTTGTTCCTTATTTCCTTGGTTACGTAGATCTTTAAATTTCCAATCTGGATGGTTACGCCGGGAAAGACCGTGCCGGTCACTTTTATGGTTGGTTTTTCCCGCTCCACTATCGCAGTGATCTCGTTTTCCCGTTGAGTTTTGAGCAGCGTAATCTCTTCGTTCAGTGCTTCCTTGGTCTTCATTAAACGCTGCAATATTCCTCTGGTTTTTAAGGACAGCTTTTCCATGGAGCCGGCGGCCCGGAAGATCTGGACACTATTGAAAACTTTGTGCACGTAATTATCCAGTTCCTCCAGTTTCCGGTCCTGGACGATAATTTTATTATTATATCCCGCGCACAGAAGAGTCTTGACATTCTGGGTGTTTCCGGCGTTGGCCACCTCGATACCTTTCCCCGCGATCAGCGAGCCGCCGATAACTATCCCTTTTATTCCCATGACTTTGATAATCCCGCCCGCCAGCAGCTCGCCGTACATTACCTCGCCGCCGACCACGATGTCTTCGACGGCTTCGGCTTTCTGCTGCTTGATATGGCCGACCGTGACATTTCTCCCCTTAATAACACCCTTCCCGGTACCGAGGAAGCCTTCTTTAACTATAACATCGCCGCCCGCGGTCACCGTCGCATCCTCGACACAGCGGTAAATATCCACGTTCTCTCCGCACTCGACCGAAAAACCGCTTTTGACGTCCCCCCTGATAATCAGCGATTTTTCATACCGGACATTGCCGGTGGCGTAGCTGATGTTCCCCTCGATGATATTAATGTCCCGGATCGTAAAATCCGGAAAGAATACACCATCTTTCAGGGCCAGCAGCTTCAACTGGTTATCTGGCGCAAGGCCCACATCCGGATTCAGCCTGAATTCCGCCTCGTTTACCGCTTTGGAGTGCAGTTCCTTGCCGTTCACCAGGTAACCGTTTATCCCGGCCACCGCCGGCGTTCTTTCAGCGATCACCTCGCCTCTCTGCACCACGTTTTTCAGGCGCATCCTTTTGAAATCAACCCGGCCCCGCGCATCAATATAATCTTCCGGGTCTTCTCCCCGGTTAACCAATACCGTAATATAACCGTCTTTTCCGCTTTCGGGCAACTTGCCTCGCGCCGCCAGGACCTCCTGATCATAAACTTTGCCGTCAATTATCCTTTCCAGGTTTTCTTCGAGATACCCTTTTATTACACCGTTGGCTTTCAACTGCTCGCGCAGCAGGTTCAAGCTAAGCGAGCTGGGTTTGCCCGGATACACCACATTTATGTAAGCCTCCATCCCGTCCTCGGATATCCGGACCTTGATCCGGGGTGGAATTATTTCCTTATCCAGCTCGCCCAATACCTCACCGGATAGCGGGCCCAGCTCGCTGCTCAGCTCGTATTTGAGCTGATCGAGGTCCAGTTTCCGGATGAACTCCAGATATTTTTCCAGCGCTGTCTGTTCTTCTGATTTCTCGGGCATGTTTTAATGTCCTGATATGAGAGCTTACCGGCTGAAAAAACCGGTCTGTTATCAAAAAAAGTTTCTTACCTGGTTTTCTGTTTCGCCGTAGCGTTCCCGGATGGCGATGATCTCTTTTTCGCAATGCAGGAAGCCCTCGACGATATCCGGGTCGAACTGGCTGTCTTTGCGTTCCACGATCATTTTTTTCACTTCTTCATGGGGAAAGCCGAAAGGCCGGTAAACCCTGGGGAAAGCCAGGGCGTCGTAATAGTCGGCAACCGTGAGGATCCTGGCCGAAAGCGGGATGGCATGGTCCGCCAGTCCATCCGGGTAGCCCCGGCCGTCGAAATGCTCG
>MFIX01000078.1 GCA_001780825.1 Candidatus Glassbacteria bacterium RIFCSPLOWO2_12_FULL_58_11
CCGCTCCCCTTCTCGCCTGGAGGCCAGACGCAGTACCTGGCTCAGTTCGGCAGCGACCGCCGCCTCGACCGGACCGGAAATCCGGAATTCAAGCATGAACGATTCAAGCGCCTCCCTCCCCTGCCCCACCCGCACCTGCCAGGAGCCCGCCACAGGTCCAGCCAGGCTGAACCGCAGCGCCCAGCCGGAAGATAATCCCTCAGCCGAGGCCAGGGCCGCCGGGCGAGCCAGCGGATCGTTCAGGGCACGCTGGAAGACCCGGCCGACATCGGTCAGGTCGACCCTGCCGTCGGCGTTCATGTCCGCGGCATAAACGGCCTGCGGGTCGGCCCCCTGAGGACTGGAAACCAGAGCCAGCGCGGCCAGGGCGTCATCGATCCGGATCACCCGGTCCCGCACGACATCGCCCCTTCGCGGCAGGATACTCAGGCGCAGCTCATAGAAGCCGTTGAAACCGGCGCGCGTTCCCCGGTCGCCATAGGCCACGCTGGCATCCAGCAGGCGCAGGTAACAGGTGGCATCGCGCGGGCTGACAAAGGTATAAAACGGGTCCAGCCCGTTCTCATCATCGCTCAAGACCTCCCGGCCATCCGTGCCCCTGAAGCGCGCCCCCGTGGAGTCGAAAGCCTCGATAAAGGCGTCCAGACTCGAAGCCGGATCGAAAGGCCGCTGCGAGACGGCATCCACATCAAGCACCACACTGTCGCCGGCGGCCACGGGGAAGCGGAAATAGTCGATATCGTCCTCATCTTTCGTGGCTGTTATTATGCCGCGGATCGAGTTCAGGGAGTGGCGGGTCTGGGGAAAACTGTAGGCCGGGAAGACCGGCGTGGCGTCCTTGAGCCGCTGGTTCGGCTCGTGGTAGTCCTCGCCCAGGCCGAGTACTGTAAAGGGGCTGGTGCGGCCATCCTCATCGACAGCGCTCAATTCGAAGCCCGCCGGGTTGGCCGGCAGGCCGGCCAGCTCGACCAGCGTGTCCCCCGGCGCGCCGAGAAAGCGCAGGGCCGTATCCGGCGGGATGGTTTTTTCCGCCGGCCAGATCAGCGCGCCGGCGGGCAGGCCGGCCTGGGTGACCAGGTCCATCTGCACTTTAATCCCGGCGCTCCCCACAGTACCCGCCCAGAGGCCATCGTATTTTCCGGCCCCCGAGCCGGAGAGCCGGCTCAGGCTCAATTCGCCCGCCGCCACCTGATCCACACCGCCGGCCAGAGCTACCTCGCCGGTAAGCTGATTTCCGGTTTCATCGAGGCGGAATCCGCTTACCCGGTAGGCTGTGGTGTCCGCCTGCCGCCCGATTCTTGACAGATTGAATGAAACGGCTCCATCCGACTGCTCCGCGGATTCCAGCAGAGAGGCCTGCGGATACGGCGCGGCGCTGAAGGTATGGCGCAGGCTGATCCGCGGCGTCTTTTCCGGCGGATAGCCGCTGAGGCTCTTTACCGCATTGAAATGCAGCCGGAGCGCGACGCTTTGCGGGACCAGCTCGCTGGCGGCCAGATGCGGCCCGGCCAAGGGCGTCAGGCCGGTGGCGCCCTCAACCACCACGCCCATGCGCCAGCTTATGCCGAAGCTTTTCACGCTGCGGAAGCTCGCCCCGCCATCGGAAGAGACGAAAGATTCATCGACCTGCAGCTCATCCTGTCCCGCGCCCAGAACATCCAGGTTGTGGAAGGCGTTGAAGCGGTTGCCGGGACTGCGCACTACCAGCCAAAGCTCGCCCGGTCGGTCCACGCTCACCGGGTACTGGAAAGGCAGCGGATCGGTGGAGAGCAGGGTGCCATCTCCGGCAAAGTTACGGATCACGGCCAGCGGATGAGCCAGATCCGGCCGAGCGAGATTGGCCGAATCGCCCACCGCGAGGATGATCTCCGGCCAGACCACCTGGGCGCCCTCCGGCGGCGCGGTATTGGAGGCGAAATCACAGACCGCCGAGACAACCTTATAAGGCGCATCGAAGACCTGCGGCAGCTTGCGGGCCACCATGTCCTGGGTGGAGGATACCACGCTGAACGGCGTGCGGAGCTGGTTTGCGGCAACATAGAAATCCCGGTCGCCGAACAGCCTTCTGAGGCTCAGGCGGCCTTTCGGGTAGGCATTGGTAATGAATTGAATCCCTGAGGAGACACCCCCCGCGGCGACCGATACCGGAGTGTAGGCGAATGGATCGGACTCATCCGCTCCCTCCTGATCCCCATTGTAAAATTCATCCCAGATGAAATCCGTGTCCCCGAAACGGCTGGTCAGGGTGTTGAACGCATTGCGGTTGGTGCCCACCGGCTCATCATCCAGCGGCTGAAGGCCAAGGACATAGTCGCCGGGCGGCAGGCCGGGGATGCGGAAATGGCCCTGCTGGTCGGTGAAAACGCCGGCGGCCACGGCCGCCCGGTCGTAGGCATCGTTCAGGCCGCGGTAGGGCTGGCCCTCGGGCAGGGAAAGAGCGGTGACAAAATTGCCCCGCACCGGCCGGCCGTCAATACCGTTCGTCACCCTGCCCTCCAGCGTGCCGTACTGCGAGGCAAACTCCGGTGTTGGATAAAGCATGGAAAGCGACAGCAGATCATCGAACTCGAGCGAGGTCATCGGGTTGCCCGAACCGTCCGGCGCATTGGGAATGGCGATTGAAAACATGGTCGGGGTGCGGTTTCCGCCTTTCAGCAGGTTCGCCAGGTCGCGGATCGGGCTGTGCACGAGGCCGGCGAAATGCCCCAGCTCGTGGTTGAAAACTCCCTGCATGCTAAGCGCGCCGGGCGTGTTGTCCACGGCGAAATCATTGTCGGCAAAGGGTCCGCTCGCATCCCAGCGGATATCGCAGTCGATGATCGTGCCCGCCTCCCAGATTCCCTGCGGGAAATCCGGGAAATCGATCCGGCCGTCAAGGTCGTAATCCAGCCCCTCCGGACCGACCCAGGTGCGGCGCGCCAGGGCGAATGGCCGGGCGCTGGCAATGGCATCTTTCTGGATGCCGTAGGTGTACTCGCTGTCCGAGAAAGTAATGATATTTACCAGGTCGAGCTTGTTGTCGTGGATATCCTCGCGGCTACCGGCGAAAGTGTATTTGATAGCGGAGGTGGAGACCGCGTTCCAATGCTCGAACGATTGCTCGACCGCCTCCAGGGCCTGGTCCGGGGTTACTCCATAGGGGCTTTTCCCGGCAATCGAGTCCGGGTTGAAATACCATTTGACCTGCCCGCCGGAAACCGGGCCGTAGTCCCGGGAGAGGTCCCAGAAAATGTCCACCGGCCGGTCCAGAATCCGCGAGAATCCGGCCTGGACATTCCCGGCGGAGAGCTGCGGCTGGCTGCCGGGGGCCTTGAGCTTGGCGCCGGGCTTCGCATCCCCTTCCAGGAGAGCGAACTGCGGCAGATCTGCCTTACGGTTCAGGTAATGGTTGATCAGGGTCTTGAAATCCGCCAGCGGCATGGGCTTGCCCGGGAGTACGAGATGACCCTCCGCGCTCAGGACAGGCTCCGCCAGCTCCGGCCCTGGTGTTACGTAAGGGACACCGTTTTCATCCGTGGCAATCCGGTAATGCCCGGAGGTAATGCCGTCCAGCTCAAAAGTCCCGCCAGTTTGGCCTCTCAGGAAAAACACTCCCTCTTCCTTGGTGTAGAAATCCGGCGCGCCGGGTACGACATAGGCCACTACGCCAACTACACCGCCCGGGACCCGGAGCACAGGATCGGAAACCGGGGCGCCCTTGAGCGTCTCCACCGCGCTCAGACGATAGTAGGTATAAATCCGGCCTGATTCGACTTTCGAGCTGCCGGAGAGAACCTTGGCCTGCACTATCTGTCCGGCCGAGAGGGTCTGTTCGCGCAAGTCGGTCGGGCGGAGCTGATCCGCTAAAAGAACCGAATGAAAAAGCAATATGCCTGAGGCCAATGCCTGAAGGCAGGAAGACTTTATCGGTAATCCCGGTTTTTTTAACCAGTGCTGCATGGACGATTTTCGCCGTCGAAATGTGGTGAAGTCTGGATTGGCGCCGGAGCGCACGGCATGCCGGACCGTTATAGAAACTTTACGCATTCACAACTGATTTTTTTTAATTTCGAACAATATGTCCCGCACAGCCAACAGTTCAACTTGCAGGCGGGATCATTTTATCAATATCATCTTGCGCGTGATCACGGTATCCGCGAAACGCAGGCGGTAGAAGTAAACGCCGCTGGCCAGCCTGCCGCCCTCGGCCGTGCTGCCATCCCAATAGACAGTGTGTCTCCCCGCGGACAAACTGCCCTCCACCAGCGTACGTACTTTGCGGCCACGGGTGTCGAAAACCTCCAGGCTGGCCCGGCCCGGAGCGGCCAGGGAAAAACTGATCCCAGTCGAAGGGTTGAATGGATTGGGTACGTTCCGCTCCAGCACAGCGTATTGGGGCATGCCAGGCCGATCCTGAGACGGCACGGTTCGGAAACCGGCCAGCTCGAGCAGCGCCGCGGCTTCCTCTCCCCAAATTTCGATCTCCGGAGAGCGCCCGGGAGCGAGCCGGAGCGCGGAGCCGTCCGGGCAGGCCAGCCTCCAGCCGGGACTTCCGGCCGAGGCGAGATACTCCTGCTCGGACTGGTCCGAAGACTTGTCCGGATTTTCGGAGTCGCGGCTGGGGATGTAGCTTATCGCCCGCAGGAGCAGGATGAAATCATTCAGGTCGCCCTGCACCACGCCGTTGCCGTTGAAATCCGCCGCCTGCCTGCGGCCGGGAGTAACGGCCAAAGTATCCTGGAGCCCGCTGGAGAGCAGGAACACCAGAAAGGCGTCCCGGTAGTCGAGTACGCCGTTCCCATCCACATCCCCCCTTCTGCGCGCATTTTTCAGCTCCAGGCGGTAGACCTTTCTGTACCCATCGGAGAATTGGCCGCCGCTCAACAGCGCCCGGTCATTGACTAGCAGGTAGTACGGTCCGCTGTAGTCCGCCGCCGCGGACACGTTCGCCCCTGCTCCCTCGATATGTTCCAGCACGAGGCCGGTCGAATCCAAGAGGCTGAGCACCGGGTCCAGGGGAGAATACCAGGCGCCGGGACCCGCAAAACCGGCGATCAGGGAATCCCCTTTTGTCAGCGAGATACGGAAAAAGTCGAAATCCAGCGCCGAGCCGATCGTGCCCTGCACGGAAAGCAAATCGTTTAGTTCGCCTTCCGGCTTCCCGCCCCAGGCGGCAGGAGTGGCGTCCTGCGGGGAATCATTGCTTTCGTTTGCATCGAACGGCGATACCAGATAAGCTCCGCCCGCCAGGCCGCCCCGGCCCGAACCTTCCAAGGCGGCAAAACGCAGGAGAGCGGGGCCGAGGCCGGCAATCTCGATCCAGTCCTGGCTGTCGGGATGGTAATCGCCGAGCAAAGAGTCGCTTGAAGTCTCGGGTGAATGGAGATAGGCCCGGATTTTTCTATCCGCGGGAGGTGTGAACGGCCGGCCATCGGCGTATAGCGACGGGTATGTGAGCTGGACCCGCAGGGATTTATCCGGCCCGAGCTCGATTTTTTTTACCTCCGGCGGGCGCACCGCTACGAGCGCGGTATCGGTGTAAGCGTACAGGCCGAGCGCCAGGTTGTCCGCGCCGGTCCCCGGAGGGCCGAGAGCCTCCAGGCCATAGAACGATGCTCTGACCGCGGTGGAGGCCTCTTCGAAAGTGATAAATCTCCCGCCCTCCGTGGAGAGGTAATTTGTCCGCGGGTAAAGCCCCCGGTCATTGTCGGTATCCAGCATGATCCGGCCCCCGGGTTCATCCCCGGGCGGGAAGCGCAGGGTAACATAGAGCCGCGCCGGACCGGAGAGGATCAACTGCCGGGCGGTCAAATCGACCAGCAGCGAGGCCTCGCCTGGCTCGGCTGAAATATCGTTGATTATCAGGATCCGCCGCGACAGGTCCGGCCCCCCTCCCGGCGCTTCCGGACTGAGCGAGATTTCCGGAAAGGATACTGCCGTCAGAGCGCTGCCGGAGGGGACGCGGATCAGGATACCCGCCACCTGGAAGGTGCCGCTGACCGGGACATCGAGGCGCTTGGAAAAGTAATCCGCCGCACCGGTACGCGCCTGGCCTGAGGGCTGGTAGAGCAGGGCGGGCCAGACCGGCTTGTCGGGCAGCCCGGAGGGGAGCAGCTCGAAGAGTCCGGGGACAGCCTGGCCGCCCTCGGAGGGAAACTGGAGCAGCGCCTGAATCTGGAGCCGAGCGGGCTTCTCAGGCGTGTCCCGGCCGGGCTGACGTTGGACCGCCAGTCCCGCCGAGCATAAAAGGATTGTCAGGAGAAAAAACAGCCGGCCGGTCCTGCGCGGCAGAACCTTATCTTTTCCGCCGGACCTGGCGGAAGAAAAATTTGGAGAGACTGGGATCAAGGATACTCGTCTGGAGAAATGGGCTGCCTGCAAATTTAAATTGATTATATGTCATGGCGTCAGCCCTGTCAATCGGGGGCGGGAGATGGAAGGAGCCGCTTAGAGCCGGCGGCAAGTTATCCGGAACCGTATTGCCGCGGAAGTTAATGCTGGAATTCTAATTAAACCGGGATGAGAGGAAAAAGAGGAAAACAGTAGGAGTGATACCTGGTTCAGGGAGTGGTCGTGCTCAGCCGCACCTGCCAGAGGCCGATCAGCTTTGAGGAAGCCTTGGCCTGGCCGCTCATGAAAGAATTTTCACTTAGAAGTCCGGTAAAAAGCACCGGGCTGCCCTCGGCCAGGATGATCCCGCCGCCAGCCGGATCGGTAAGGTTGAAACGGACCTCGTTGCCGATAAAGACTCCATTGGCCAGCTCGAAGGTGTCCCGGCTGACCACGCCGCCGAGCCGGATGTCCTCGCCGATTAACTGGCTGCCATCCAGCGAAAATCCCTCATCCTGAGTGAAGAGCAATATAATCGCCTGGCTGACCACTCCGTCCGGAGTGACAATCTCGCCCTTCCAGGTCCCGGTCAGGGTGGTCAGGGTAAGGTTGGCCTCGCGCTGTGTCCCTACCACGCTGGTGGCCAGAGTGGTCAGCTCGCCGCTTGAGCAGCCGGCCAGCATTAGAATCATTGCTGGCGCCAATCCGGCTAGGGCTGATATTCGGGCTAAAAATCCCATGTTCCACCAAAGTAAAAGGCCCGGTTGCGCAAAAATACTTTCTGGGTGCTGAGCAGCTGGGTCCCGGAAAAGCGTACATCGGTAACCTCAGCCCGGGTGAGAAAGTATTTCAGGCCCATCTCGATATCGATCTTTGAAAACAGGTGGTGGCTGAACTCCCAGCCCAGGATCGGCCCCCATAAACTTTGGGTGCTGAACACTCCCGCGGCGTGGCTGTTAATCCTGAGATGACCGATTCCGAACGACAGGAAATTATCCATACGCGAGAGAATCGGCACTCTGCGCAGGCCGCCGATCGAATAGCGCAGCCCGAACTGCAGGAATTTCGCCGAGATATTCAGCGTGTCCAGTCCGGCTATACTCGACGGCAGGCCGGCCTGGTTGGCGCCGGGCTCCAAGGCGGTCGGCTTGCCGGACAGGTACTCCAGGTCGAAAGAAAGCTTATCGGAGGGACGGTAGTTGTAGGCAATCCCTTTGAAAGTGGTCGAGGCCAGCCCGAGCTTGGGGCCAAAACCCTGTTTGAGCATACCGAGACGCAGAGCGGAACGGTTTTTGAGCGAATCGAACTGGAAAAACGGCTTCCGCTGCGTTGTTTGTGAAGCTGAGGCAGCCTGGTTCCGGACTTTTTCCAGAAGCGGCTCGAGCAGGGCCAGCTCCTTGTCCACTTTTTGGTTCCGCGCTTTCAGGTCGGCCAGGAGATTATTCAGCTCCGTCATCCGGCTATCACGTTCGCGGGCGGTCCTGACCATCTCGCGGACCTGCTCGCGGGTGTATTTAGGCTTGGTATAAATCTGTACATCGCCTTTCCACGCCCAGCCTTTGACTGCATTGGAGAGCTCGACCATATAGTAATCCTCGCTCTCCCCGGCGATGTTGAATATCTCGTTGCGGTATGATCTGAGCAGAATCTCCGCGCCGTTGGAGGGAAAGGAGCGTACCGGAGTCTCGCCGGCGGTGACAATTACCTGCATCCCGGCCCAGCGGTTGATATCCTCGCGGTTGGTGACTATGTGCTCCAGCTCCAGGGTGCGCTCCACTCCATAGGATATCACCCAGCCTTGCTGGCGGGCGTTTTCCTCCCCGAAATCGATCTTGTACCAGGTCTCCTGAACGGAAAGGACACCGACAACGCTGCCCCGGGGCAGATAAGCGATGATCTCGCTGGTCAGGGTCGAGTCCTGATAGACCGGCGCCAGACGCACGGTAATTTTCAGATTGTAGCCGGCAGCGATATCGAATTGATTGGTCGTAATCAGGTTCGCGGGCCCGGCGGGCATTATCGCCGCAGGCGGCATGACCTCGGCGGAGGTGTCGGCAGGCGCGGCCGCAGCGGCTTTCCCGGCCGTATCGGCGGGGGCCTGGGCCTGCTGGGCGTAAAGCGGCGCTAACGCCATGCTTCCCGGTATCAGGTAAATGCGCAGGAGGCCAAGGATTTTATTTTTCAAAACATACATGTTTATCAGCTATTTTCTCCCGGAAGTCAGGTCCTGCTGTGCGGCCATTCACTTACTATATCGGCATTGCCGGGATTTTCTTTTGCCCGCATCTAGCGCCGGATTATTCAGGTTACCGCGGTTCGCGCAGCCTGTTTAGGCCTTTCAGGAAGCATATCATTTGCCGTACTGCGGCAACGGGCAGCGACAGCACAAAAAATATGACCAGCAATAAATAGACCAGCCCTTTTTTCAAGCCGGAATATTCCCGCGCCCGGTTTTTTGCCAGGTACTGGAAGGCTGTGTGATACAAATGCCAGACCCGGGCTATCGGCCTTTTGGAACTGCTCACTCCC
>MFIX01000079.1:0-13405 GCA_001780825.1 Candidatus Glassbacteria bacterium RIFCSPLOWO2_12_FULL_58_11
CAATCCGGGCAACATAGGGTCGGCGGAGAGAGTCCGCACGGTGGCGGATGAGGCGGGCCGCAGGGGAGTGCCGATCCGGATCGGGGTCAACTCCGGTTCGCTCGAGCCCGCCCTGCTCGCCAGTCATGGCGGCCCGACAGCCGAGGCCCTGGCGGAGAGTGCCCTGGGCCACTGCCGCCTGCTGGAGGAGGCCGGGTTCGAAGATATCGTGGTCTCGATCAAGGCTTCGGATGTGCCGACCACGGTCCGGGCCAATCGGTTGTTCGCCGCCCGGAGGAAATACCCGTTGCACCTGGGGATTACCGAGGCGGGCACCCGCTCGCGCGGGACCGTGCTCAGCTCTGTGGGCCTGGGGCTGCTGTTGGGAGAGGGGATCGGGGACACGATCCGGGTGAGCCTGACCGCCGATCCGGTGGAGGAGATTGCCGTGGCCTATCAGATCCTTTCCGCGGTGGGCCTGCGCCGCCGCGGAGTGGAAATCATTTCCTGCCCCTCCTGCGGCAGGACCGAGGTGGACCTGATCGGACTGGCCGAACAGGTGGAGCGGCTGCTCCAGGGTGTCGAGCTGCCGCTTACAGTGGCGGTGATGGGCTGCGTGGTCAACGGCCCCGGTGAGGCCCGCGAGGCGGATTTCGGGATCGCCGCCGGAAAGGGAAGCGGTATGGTTTTCAGAAAAGGGGAGCAGGTCTGCAAAGTCCCCGAGCCGCAGCTTGTGGCCCGGCTGCTCGAGCTTATCTCCGAGGAAACCGGGGTCCCGCTGTCCATCCCAAAAACGTGAACAGCCTCACAATCCGCCATACTTGCCAATCCGGCCGCTTTTTATTATTTATATTGCGCAGCATTTCAGCCGCGAAAAATAATACGCCCCTGTAGCTCAGTGGATAGAGCATCGGTCTCCGGAACCGTGTGCGCAGGTTCGATTCCCGCCAGGGGCACCATTGAAAAGCGCCGTATTCCCTTTACAAGGGGGAAGCGGCGCTTTTGGTTTTATTGGCTTTCCGGCCGATTTGACTTTTTCCAGTCCGCTGGCCGGGAGAACCGTGTTCAGAATTATGAGCCAGGAAGGTCACCTGATTCTTAAGACGCCCCTAATGCGCTTATTCAATGATTCCATGCCGCTTATCAACTTTCCTCTTCGCCATTCCGGCTCAGCAGCTTCCGGTTCACTTCTTTCATTTTCAGCAGCTCGGTTTCCGCTTCCAGCAATAATTCCCAGGAGCCGTCTTTCAGTTTGCCGGAGCCCAGTTGCGCGCGAATTTTGTCGAGCAGGCTGACAACGATCTGGTTGCCTTCACGGGCCGACTCCAAAGCCAGCGAGTTAAACTCCTCAAGCCGGCCGGCATTTTCTTTTTTCCGAGTCATCTTTTTATAAAGGCTCTGGTCGCGAAAGATACCCATTAGATAGGGTTTCCCGCCAATGGCCAGCAAATGGGCGCTGATCATTACCGGCACTTTCGTACTATCCTTACGCACGATTTCGCAGTCCAGATCGATCCCTGAGCCTTTTTCCGAGCGCTCCTGGAACATCCGCAGGTATCTTTCCATTTCCTCCCGCGGGTGGAGCTCGGTCTGATGCATGCTGACCAGCTCATCCCTGGTGTAGCCCATCAATACCTCGGCCTGCGGATTGGCCTCGTGGATCATCCCGGTCTCGGCATCCGCGATAAAGGCGGCGTCCTGAAGGCTTTCGAACAGCGCACGGTATTTTTCCTCCCGTTCACGAAGCTCTTCCTCGGCTTTCTTCTGGTTGGAGATGTCCCTGGCCCAGACAGAAAGGCGCACAACATTGCCTTTGCCGTCGAACACTGGGTAAACTGTCGTATTGAATATTATGCCAGCTTGAGTCTCTTCGAAACGCACCGGCATACGGTATTGAATTGCTATGTCGTGGTAATTCCTGCGGCTTTGGGCCAGCTCTGGAGCAATCAGACCTAAACTGTTGACTCCGATAAGCTCTTTTACCGGTTTCCCGAAACGCAGCGCCGCGGTCTCGTTAAGGTAAATTATGGTACCGTCAATATCCAGCAGGAGCATGGGCTCCGCCGAGGTATTGAGGATCGTCTTAACCATGTCCTCATCTTCCCGCAGTTTCTCCTCGGCTTTTTTCCGCTGGGTGATGTCGGTAGCCAGGCCGCAAATTCCCCAGCAGCGGCCCTCTTCATCTAGCAGAGGCACTTTGGTGGTAAAATATATCCGCTCATCACCCAGGCGCAGATGTTCCTCGTTAGCGTGGATCTCTCCGCTATCGATTACTTTCCGGTCCAGCTCGCGGATTTTCTCGGCTATTTCCGGAGGATAGACCTCATCCGCGGTCTTGCCGACAATCTCCTCGCTCTTCAAGCCAATTACGCTTTCGCTCTTATTATTTACCAGCAGATAGCGGCCTTCGGCATCCTTGACCACCACCAGCGAGGTGATGTTGTCCAACAGGACCTGAGTGAGCTCAAGCTTGCGGCGGACCTCCTGACTGGCCCGGTCTTTAGCCGCCAGCTTCTTTACGCGGGCCTGCAGTTGGGAATATGTTAATTTTTTCGTGGAGATTTGATCAGCTCCTGTAAAGACTCCGCCCTTGCGAAGAAGAAACCGCTGGAAAGCTGATACAATCGAACAGGAAAAACACTACCATTTTATCACCATTTCGGGGCCATTATAACACAGAAACCGGGGGTCTTGTCAAGCAGGATAACATCTTTTAATAAAAAAGGTTACAGCGGAATAGCGGTTTAACGTTGCAGAGATTGCTGAAATACTCAGGCGGAGTCTTCTCTGATCCCTTTGAAAAATCTTTGCAGCAGGCTTGCGCATTCAGCGGCCAGGACTCCGCGGGTGACATTCAGGCGATGGTTCAGCCCGGGTTCCTCGACCAGGTTGAAAACACTGCCGCAGCCGCCGAACTTGGGTTCCCCGGCGCCGTAGACCAGTCTTCCCAGCTTTCCCAGGACCAGTGCGCCGGCGCACATGACACAGGGTTCCAGGGTGGAGTAAAGCGTACATTCATCGAAATACCAGTGGCCGAGCCAGTCCGCGGCGCGGCGGAGGGCGAGGAACTCGGCGTGCGCAGTTGAATCCTGAATCCGGCGGGTCAGGTTGTGCGCCGCGCCGATAATCCGGCCGTCATAAACCACCAGCGCGCCGACCGGAACTTCCCCGCTTTTCGCGGCGCGCTCGGCCAGCGCGATGGCTCGGGCCATGTACGTTTCATCTTCCGGGAGGAAGTCCAAGCCGCTCTCCTGTGGGTGTGCCGCTCGCTCGGCCCTAATAGTGCCCTGCCTGCTGCTGAACCGGACTATCAAGATATAGTTCCTGCCGCCACAGTTCAAGGACTGTTGACAAAAGGCGGGTCAAGTTCGCGGTCCGCCCTGAGTGGTAATGCCGTAATCGAAATAATCAGAGTCGTGAGCCGGATGGGCTTATTTTATTCTTTACAAGCGGCTTAAAAATATATAGTTTTTGTGAAACTTATCGACCTGAAAGGGGCAGTAGCTCAGATGGGAGAGCGCATCCCTCGCACGGATGAGGCCGCCGGTTCGACTCCGGTCTGCTCCACCATATTTGCGGAAAGCCGCTGGACTTGATCCGGTGGCTTTCCGTTTGTTAGGGGGATTTTTCTTCACTTTCGCCGACCCGGTGCCGGGACGAGAAACCCTTTCATACGAGACTTAAGGATTTGTTTTGTCTGGACCGCCCGAGGAAGTTAAATTTCTTCCCAGGGATTTAGCCATTAATCATTAAGAGGCTTAAAACCGGCATTCGCTTTCAGAAGGTGATGCGCTTGCCCGGAACCGGGTTCTAAAGTACCAAATAGGCTCAGGAAGGACCGCTGTGAATACCATCGAGAAAACGTTTCACAAAGGGGAAGTGATCATCAAAGAGGGCCACTTTGCGAACTCGTTCTACGTGATCAATGAGGGGACGGTCGAGGTGATCAAGCGCAAAGGCGACCGCGAGGTAAGGCTGGCGGTCCTGGGCGAGCACGAATTTTTCGGCGAGATGAGCCTGCTGGACCCGGAACACAGCATGCACAGCGCCACTGTGCGGGCCCTGGAGACTACCCGGGTGACGATCATGAGCCAGGAGGATTTCGAGCGGTATTTGGGGACCCTGACTCCGGGGATGAGAAACCTGCTGCGCAGGTTGGTCGCACGTCTTCGCGAGACCAGCTCCAGAGTTACCGAGGATAAAAGGATCGCTCCGGCAGCCCGGCCCGCTGAACCGGAAAAAGCGGAAGGTGAACCTGACAAAGAGCAGGATGAACCTGACAAAGAGCCGGGCGAACCTGACAAAAAGGAGAGCGAGCCTGAAAAAAGCTGAGCCGATCTTACGGGCTTACGCTATTAAAGCCCCCGCCTGAAGTTCCAGCCTGCGCACCCACCATCCTTAGCACATTTTCCAAAATATTTGCTTCAACGACAGATCGTATTTGCATTTTCCTGCCGGATTAGGATCCTTCAGAGCATTAAATATCTGTCTTTTCTCGCCGCCGTTCAATTCTGCGCCCTAATTTTTACTGACAACCGGGCGGACAGAAATTATACTTAGCCCGACCAATCCTTCTTGAAAATTTAAAACAATCCTGGCCGGCCGGCGAAAGTCGCCCGAACAATTGCGCTCACTAGGCAGCCGGGAATGAGGATAAGCCACATGCCGGAGACTCTTACCGGATACCTCGAGCTGATCAGCTACCACAACGAGGAGAACGATTACACGGTGGCCCGCCTCCGCGCCGAGGGGAGCGAGGAGCGGGTGACAGTAGTCGGGCACCTTTCCGGAGTGCACGAGGGAGAACATCTCCGGCTGACCGGAGCCTGGAAGCAGCATCCGCGGTTTGGCGCGCAGTTCAGCGTCGAGAGCTATCAGTTCATCTACCCGGAGACCGAGGCCGGAATAGAGCGCTACCTGGCCTCGGGCCTGATCCGCGGGATCGGGCCCAAGATCGCGGAAAGGATTGTTTCCAGGTTCGGCCGGGAGACTCTCGAGGTGATCGAACTCAGGCCGGAGGATTTGAAAAAGGTTCCGGGGCTGGGGCGCAAGAAAATCAGCCAGATCAAAGAGGCCTGGGAGGAGCAGCGCGGCATCCGCAGGCTGATGATTTTTCTGCAGAGCTATGGAGTGAGCGGCGCGATAGCGGCGCGGATTTACCGGAGATACCGTGAACAGGGGGTGGAAGCGGTGTCGCAAAACCCCTACCGTCTGGCCGAGGAGGTGCGCGGCATTGGCTTCGCCACCGCGGACCGTATCGCCCGGAGCCTCGGATTCGCCGCCGACAGCCCATTGCGCATCCGCAGCGGATTGCTGCATTCTGCAGAGCAGGCCGGGGAGCGGGGCCATACCTGCCTGCCGCGCGAGCTTTTCCTGCAAAATGCGGCCGACCTGCTGGAGCTTAAAAAGGAAGCTCTCGAAGAGACTCTGGCCGAAATGGCCGGATTGGGCCGGCTGGTGCTCGAGCGCGATGAGACGGAGGGCCGGGAATTCGTCTATTCCAATGATAGTTTCTGGGCCGAGGCCGCCTGCGCCCAGGGGCTGGCGCGGATCATGGCCGAGGCTGGGCCGGAAACCGGCTCTGAAAGCCGTCTGCCGGAGCAGGCGAGCGTCTGGATTGCGGCCTTCGAGCGCGAGAGAGTGATCGAGCTTTCCGGTGAGCAGAAGGAAGCGGTGGCCGGAGCGGTGACCGGCGGAGTAAGCCTGATTACTGGCGGACCCGGGACCGGCAAGACCACAATAATCGCCGCGCTGGCCGCGATCCTGGAGCGCCGGGGATTCACGGTGGTGCTGGCCGCGCCGACCGGCCGGGCCGCCAAGAAAATGGGCGAGGCGGCCGGCGGAGCTCCGGCGTTTACGATTCCCCGCCTGCTCGGCTGGAGCTTTGGCGAGGGCCGCTTTTTGCACAATGCAGCCCGGCCGCTCAAGGGCGACCTGTTCGTCATCGATGAGGTCTCGATGGTCGACCTGCCGCTTTTCGCCAGTCTGCTGGACGCTCTGCCGGGAGGCGCGCGCCTGGTGCTGGTGGGCGATGTGGACCAGCTTCCCTCGATCGGGCCGGGCAAGCTGCTCGCTGATCTGATCGACAGCCGGGCGATACCAGTTTACCGCCTGAATGAAATTTTCCGCCAGGCCGGCCTGAGCCGGATCGTGCTCAATGCGCACCGGGTGCGCAGGGGAGAAGTACCCTCCGGCGGCCCGCCCGGAGGACAGGAGGAAGAGTCGCAGGCGGAGTCCGGGATACCGGCGGGGCAGGATTTTTTCCTGGTCGTGCAGCCCGAGGCCTTGAAAGCGCGGGAAATGATGGTGCGCCTGGCTGCCGAGCGCCTGGAGGCAAAATTCGGGTTCGACCCGCTGACCGACCTTCAGGTCATCACCCCGATGAACCGGGGCACCTGCGGGACCCGGGAGCTCAACTCCGCGCTCCAGGAGGCGCTCAATCCAAACGGCGAAAAGATCAAATTCGGGCGCGGCCTGCGGGTCGGCGACCGGGTGATGCAGATACGAAACGATTACGAGAAGGATGTATTCAACGGGGATGTCGGCCGGGTCCGCGGCTGCGATGAACAATCCCAGCGCCTGAGCGTGGATTTCGACGGGCGGATAGTGAACTACGATTCACTCGAGCTGGAAGACCTGAGCATGGCCTATGCGGTCACCGTGCATAAAAGCCAGGGCAGCGAGTATCCGGCGGTAATTATCATCCTGCTCAATGAACATTATGTCATGCTGCAGCGCAATCTCCTGTATACCGCAATCTCGCGCGGCCGGAAGCTGGTGGTCCTGATCGGCGATCCACGGGCTTTCTCCCGGGCCGTGGGCAACGCCAGAGTCCAGTTTCGCTGTACCCGTCTTGCGCAGCGGCTGCGCTCAGTATTAAAATTATGTTGACAATTATTCTCAATCTGTATAGATATTGTTATTGGTTTTTCAAAGAGCGGATAATAGCTCTAAGAGTAAATCTCAACCGGGTACTCCCGGCAGTTGAAAGGAAGGCGGCTCGATGAGCGGGTGCTGGGAGGGGATTGCCGAGGCCTCCCGCCGTAACAACAGCCGGATATGCGTGGGTCTCGATGTCGATCCATCCAGACTGCCGGAGCCGGTCAAGTCCGAGACCGACCCGATATTCTCTTTTAACTGCGCGGTCATCGATGCCACTCTGGACCTGGTTTGCTGCTATAAACCGAACATCGCTTTTTATGAGGCCCTGGGGCTGGCCGGTCTGGAGGCGCTCTACCGGACCATACAGTATATCGGCCACCGAGTTCCGGTTATCCTGGACGCCAAGCGCGGAGACATCGGCAACACGGCCCTGCAGTATGCTCGCGCGGCTTTCGACAGGCTCGGCGCGGATGCGGTCACCGTCAACCCTTACCTGGGACTGGACTCAATCGCCCCGTTCATGAATTTCGCCGGAAAGGGAATTTTCGTGCTCTGCCTGACCTCCAACGAGAGCGCGAAGGATTTTCAGCTATATCCGGATGAAGCTCCGCTTTGCGAGCGGGTGGCGGCCCGGGTGGCGGAATGGGATCGCGGTCATGGCTGCCTCGGCCTGGTGGTCGGAGCGACACATGCCGGAAAGATCGGAAGATTGAGAAGGGTTGCGGGTGGGCTGCCATTCCTGCTTCCGGGAATCGGGGCCCAGGGCGGCAGTCTGGATGAGGTAAAAGAGGCCGAGGTGCCGGGCGGAGGGCTGGGAGTGATAGTCAATGCCTCGAGGAGCATCATTTTCGCGGGAGAAGGAAAAAATTTCGCGGATAAAGTGAGAGCCGCCGCGGAGGATTTGAGAAAGAGAGTCGGAGTCCAGGACTCGACGAATTAACCCTAAATGAGGGAGGGATGATGCCTGAGGACCTTACAGATACTTTCATAAAATTTCTGCGCGATGAGGGTTACCTGGTAACCCGTCAGCGGAGAAGGATCGCCGAGATTATCTTTACCACCGTGGGGCATCTGAGTGTCGAGGATATCCAGAATATCCTGCGCCAGAGAAAGATTTCCGCATCGATTGCCTCGATCTACCGCACGCTGGATGTGCTGATCAAGAGCGGCCTGGTGGTGCAGCACCGTTTCGGAAAACGCTTCAAGAGGTTCGAGGCGGCCCGCCAGGACCAGCACCACGATCATCTGATCTGCAATAACTGCGGGAAGGTGATGGAGTTCAAGAACGATACGATCGAGGAGCTGCAGCGGCAGGTGGCCAAGGAACACAGCTTCGTGATAACGAACCACAAGCTGGACATTTACGGCCATTGCAGCAAGTGCGCGACGAATTAAGCCGGCTTGAACAGGAGTCTCGAATCCAGGCTTTATAAATCACGTTACCGGAGGCCCGCGCTTCTTGCCCGGAAAATATCTCAATCTGACACTTCTTTGCGCCACTGCGGCTGTCTGCTGCGGGATTTGCCTGGCTTCCCAGGCCGATCCCCCGTCGAAGCATTACGTCGTCAAACGGGCGTTCAACCCGATAAATGTCGACGGGAAGCTGGATGAGGATGATTGGAAGAACTGCCAGCCAATCGAGCTGGGAGGCTATAATACGGGCAAAACAGTAAAGCAGCCCACGACCGCCTGGCTGCTTTGGGATGAGCGTTATCTGTACATTGCTTTCGACTGCCGGGACAGCGATATCTGGTCCACCCTGACCGAGAGAGATGACACGCTCTATGAGCAGGAGGTGGTCGAGGTATTCCTCAACCCGGACAGCGACCGGGAAACCTATGTGGAGATCGAGGTCAACCCGCTGGGCACTCTCTGGGACGGTTTCATCCTGAACCGGCCGGAAAGCCGGGCAGGTATCCTGGCCTGGAACAGCTTCGACCTGAAACGGGCGGTCCGGCTGGATGGCACGGTGAACGATGCCTCCGATACTGACAAGGGTTGGCGCGTTGAGATCGCCGTGCCTTTCAAGGACCTGGTGACCGCCGCGAATGTGCCTCCCCGGCCCGGCGATAAGTGGCGCGTCAACCTGTACCGCATCGATCTGCCGAAACACGATAAAGCGCTGGGCGACTACTCGGCCTGGTCCCCTGTATCCGGCGAGACTTATCACGACCCGGACCGGTTCGGTGAGATCGAATTCTCCCGGGAGAAAGTCCGTTAAAGCCGCTCCGCCCCTTCCACGTCACTTCCAGCCTTGCTTTTCGATTTGCTTCCTCTAAATGAAATTACCAGCAGCAGTAAGCTAAGTATCCAGGCCAGGTGCGCGGCCAGGTCTCCGTA
Source organism: Candidatus Glassbacteria bacterium RIFCSPLOWO2_12_FULL_58_11 (assembly GCA_001780825.1). Classification (GTDB taxonomy): domain Bacteria; phylum Gemmatimonadota; class Glassbacteria; order GWA2-58-10; family GWA2-58-10; genus GWA2-58-10. The sequence continues at coordinate 9,202 of MFIX01000079.1, forward strand.
ACGGTTATAGAACGTCCTGTCGGAAAAGGTAAGGATCGTATCGGTCGCGGTGGCCGGCTCGAACAATGCGGTGGCCTGGCGCCTGCGGCCCAGGCGGTCGTAGAAGGCGCTCACGCCGGTATTCGCCGCGCGCACAATCTCGCGGCCCTCCTCGATCGCCCGGAGCACCAGGAACGAGCTGTGCTGGCTGGCGGCGGGACTTCTCTCGAACCAGGCGTCATTGGTGATATTGGCCAGGAAACGCGCTCCCTGGCTTACGAACGAGCGGGACAGCTCGGGGAAGATCGATTCGAAACAGATCAGGACGCTGAATTTTTCCTCTCCCATCTCGAAGATCACGTATTTTTTCCCAGGAATGAAATGCGAGCCCCCGACATCAATGTCCCGCAGACGGGTGAAAGTCTGTTCGTACGGCATCCGCTCGCTGATCGGCACCAGGTGCAGCTTGTCGTAGCTTCCCTCCAGATCGCCCTCGGGGCCGAAGAAAAAGGCCGAGTTATAGGCATCGTAGCGCTTCGTTTCCAGGTTATAGCGGAATTCGCTGGCTCCGGTAAGAATAAAGCAGTCGAGCCGGCGGGCGATAGAGCCGATATACTCGCGGGGGGCCTGGTCGAAGCGCAGATTCGCGGGCACTGCGGCTTCCGGCCAGAGCACCAGGCGCGGATGATTCTCCGCCTGGCCCAGAGTCAGCTCGCCCAGCAGGGCGGTGATCGAATCCCGCAGCTCAGGCGACCATTTGATCTCCTGGGGAATACTGGGTTGGATGTAGCTTACCTTTAGCCGGTCGGCCCGGCTTTTGAGCTTTTCGTAAGCCCGGTAGCGGTAGCCGCCGAACAGTGCCGGAAAAGCCAGTAACAAGGCCAGGACCAGAGCCGGGTTGCGCCTCGGCCGCCAGCCGGGGCCTCTTTTAAGCAGCTCGTAGATAAGCGCATTGATTGCCGCCAGCCAGAGGCCCACGCCATATGGGCCGGTAAGGCTCGCCATCTGCAGCCACAACGGAAAGCCGGTCAGGGTATAGGCCAGTTGGCCCCAGGTGAAGGCCAGGTCGCCGTGGGCGTGGAGATACTCCAGCGCGACCCAGACCGGCGGAGCGGTCAGGGCGAGAGGCAAGCCGAGACTCCGCTTCAGACGGCGGATAACAAGAGCGAAAAGCAATTGGTTCAGCGCCAGCACCAGGATCAGCAGCAGGTAGCCGGCTTCAGTGAACAGGGTGATCCAATAGAGTAGAACGCCCCAGAAGAGCAGTCCGCAGAATAGCGCGCCCAGGGCCGCCCGGCGGTTCGAGCTCTCGTTGTCCAGGAAATAGAGCAGAGGCACTAGGGCCACGAAGGGCGGCAGAAATAGATTGAAAGGCGGAAAACTGAGGATCAGAAGTATCCCGCTGAACAGCGGAGCGAGGAAAAGCGGCATGCGTTTCATCGGCAGAGGCCTGGCGGCCGGAATGTCTCCAGAGTTGATTATACTTCCGGTCTGAAATATTTTATTCAGCGGTCGAGTTTTTCCAAAGCGTGGAATTTTCAGGCGGAATCTATCCCGATGCGGCAGAAAAAGCCAGTTAAAAAAAGAGTTAAACAACTGATCTACCGGTTTTCACAGTGGCTGGCGCGTCAGCTCCTGAAGCTATTCTTCGGCTGCCGTTATTGTTATGAGGAACCGATACCGACCGAGGGTCCGCTGATTATCGCCTCGAACCACAGCAGCTATCTGGACCCGCCCAGCGTGGGGGCCGGAATAGCCCGGGAGATTCATTTCCTGGCCAAGCGGGAGCTTTTTAAAAATCCGTTCTTCGGCGCGCTGATCCGGTTCTATCATGCAGTGCCGATCCGAAGAGCGGGTATGGACTGGGAAGGCCTGGCGCGGATCAGGGAGATACTCGACGGGGGGGGAGCGGTAATCCTTTTTCCGGAGGGAACCCGCCAGCGGGGGGGCAGCCTGGGCAAACCCAGGTTCGGAGTCGGGAAACTGGCCCAGGAAACCCGGGCCTCCATCCTGCCGGTATATGCGCGCGGTACCGCCGATCTCCGGGCGGCCTTTCTCAGGCGCAGGCCGATGCGGATCACTTACGGCCGCTTAATCCTGCCCGGACAATACGAAGACTTCGAGCTCAATCCCCGGGGACAGCTGGCGATTTCGGGTCTGGTGATGGAGCGGATTGCCGAGTTGAAAGACAAACTGGAGACAGCCGGGAATCTACAGGACAGGCCGGAAAAACGCGAAAATGGTGAGCTGAAATAGGAAGAACAGCCGAAATCATTGACAAGATTGATTTTATTTCTTAATATTTTCAACTGCGCATTTTCTGCCCCTTAAGGGGCATATTTTTCTAACCTCAGGAGGTTTAACTTCTTCCATGATCGATCAGGATAACCACACTACACAACCTCAACCGGATGATCCGCAGTTGGAGCATGCCGAAGCAGGAACCGCCGGCGACAGCGCCGACACGAGCGAACCGGTTACTTCCGTGGCGGGGAACGAATCGCCCGATTTCGCCGGAGACCACGAGGCCGAGGAGAGCGAGACGGCAACCGCCGCCGCCGGAAAAAAGAAAGAAAAGAAATCAACAGGAAAAAAGAAGAGCAAGGCGGCCGCGGACACAGCGGACGACAAAGATGAAGAGTACTGGCAGATGCAGGATGAGGGCGTCGAATACAGCCGCGAAGAGTACGAGCAGATGCTGGAGATGTACGAATCGACGCTTACCAGTATCGAAGAGGGCCAGGTGATCCGGGGCAAGGTGATCCGGATCACCGAAACGCATGTCGTGCTCGATATCGGTTTCAAGAGCGAAGGCGCGGTAATGATCGAGGAGTTCAAGAGCCGCGATGAGGTTTCAGTCGGGGATGAGATCGAGGTGTATCTGGAAAGCCTCGAGGATGAGGATGGGGTAGTAGTCCTGTCTAAGAAAAAGGCCGACTTTCTGCGTGTCTGGGACCGGATCCGCAAATCCCACGAGAATGACGAGCTGGTCGAGGGTATGGTCGTGCGGCGGATCAAAGGCGGCGTGGTTGTCGATCTCCTCGGCATGGATGCGTTCCTGCCGGGCAGCCAGATCGCCCTGCGCCGGATCCCCAACATGGACGAGCTGATCGGCCAGACCTTCAAATTCAAGATTATCAAAATCAACAAGAGACGCCGCAATATTGTCATTAGCCGCCGGGTGATCCTCGAAGGCGAGCGCGAGCAGAAAAAGGAAAAGCTGCTGCAGGAGCTCGAGGTCGGCCAGACACGCGAGGGCCAGGTGAAGAATATCACCGATTTTGGCGCCTTTATCGATCTGGGCGGCGTGGATGGGCTGCTGCATATTACCGATATGTCCTGGGGCCGCGTTTCTCATCCGAGCGAATTGGTGGCCCTCGGGGACAAGATCAATGTGAAAATCCTCGATCTCGATTTCGAGAACGGCAGAATCAGTCTGGGTCATAAGCAGCTCACGCCCTATCCCTGGGAGAACGCCGCCGAAAGGTATCCGGTCGGCTCGAAAGTGCGCGGCAAGGTGGTCTCGATTACCAATTACGGCGCGTTTGTCGAGCTGGAGAAAGGTATCGAGGGCCTGGTCCATATCTCGGAGATGAGCTGGACACGTCATATACGGCACCCATCGAAAGTGGTCGCCATCGGCGATACGGTCGAGGCGGTGGTGCTGAGCCTCAACCCCGAAGAGGAGAAAATCTCGCTGGGGATCAAGCAGATGGAGGCCGATCCCTGGCAGACGATCAGCCAGAAATATCCGGTCGGCACGGTTATCGAGGGCCGGGTGCGCAACCTCACCAGCTACGGCGCGTTTGTCGAGATTGAGGAGGGGATCGACGGGCTGGTCCATATCTCGGACATGTCCTGGACCAAGCGGGTGCATCACCCCAGTGAGATCGTCAAGAAAGGCGACAAGGTCCAGGTGGTGGTCCTGAACATGGACACCGACAACAAGAGAATCAGCCTGGGCATGAAACAGTTGACCGAAAATCCCTGGGACAGCCTCAAGGAGAAGTTCCCGGTGGGTACCGAGGTCGATTGCAAGATTATCCGCCTGCTCGAAAAAGGCGTGGTGGTGGACCTGGGCAATGATGTCGAGGGTTTCGTGCCGGTCTCCCAGCTCGGCATCCGGGGTACGGTCAACAACCCGGCAGATGTTTTCCGGATCGAGTACCAGATCGGCCTGAAGGTTATCGAGGTGGATCCGGACAACCACCGTATCGTCCTGGCG
>MFIX01000079.1:13537-14322 GCA_001780825.1 Candidatus Glassbacteria bacterium RIFCSPLOWO2_12_FULL_58_11
GCGGCCCGCAGAGCCAAAAAAGCAGAGGCTCACGCGGAAGAGGCCGGGGCGAGCGAGACTGAGACGCCGGCGGCCCCTGCTGAAGAGGCTCCCGGGGAATCGGTTGAAATTCCAGAGGAAGTCAATTCCGAGGAAGAGAAATAGCAGATTAGATTCGGATAATATGTGCGAGTATAAAAAAGTGCATGCGGCCTGCGCATGCACTTTTTTTATCGGCCCCGGCTCTGGGCGCCGGATAAGTTTACCGTTGCTCTTAAGCCCCTCCATGGCTATTTTTATGACTTCCGCCTCCTTACCGGAATCCAGGATCGTCAACGGACCATAAAGAACATGCGATTCCAGAAAATAACGGCTTGCACATTGGTCGCTCTGCTGGCCCTGAGCTCCGCGGGCGCGGGCAAAAACAAAAGAAACGAACCACGGCCGGCTCAGGCTAAAGACAATGCTTTTGCACTGCTCCAACGCGGGATCGACGGTTATTCCAAAGGCGAATTCAGCTCTGCCGCGGTGATTTTCAACCGTTTGCTGACTGCCGCAGCTCCGGTGGACAGCCAAATGATTTTTCTCGGGGTTTACTATGGCCTCCGCTGCTGCCTGGCCTCCAGAGAGGCTTCCGCCGCTGACTCGCTGTTCGATTCGTACAGGACTGCCATTCCCGAGAGCCAGCAAAAGGAGCTGGCCTTTCTTCTGGGCCGGCAGGCAGCCGCGGACAAGCAGCTTGCGGCGACCGGAACAGTAGCTCCATCGGCCGACAAGGTGGGGGTGGTACTGCCCTTGAGCGGCCA